>NZ_JACJPG010000422.1 GCF_014695955.1 Leptolyngbya sp. FACHB-36
CGGCGGCGTCGGTGCTAGAAGTCTACCAACTGCAAGCCGGACGATATGAATTGCAGACAGCAAACGCAGACGATCGCTACTGGATCGCGTCGATGAATCTATTTCTTGGAGTCTGGCAGGGCACCAAGGAAGCTCGTACGGGTGCTTGGCTACGCTGGTGGGATGCGGCAGGAAGTCTGCTGCTGTGGGCAGTGGAGCGAGTTGAGGTCGTTGAGACGATCGCCGAACAAGAACGCCAGCGTGCCGAACAAGAACGCCAGCAGAAAGAGCGGTTGATGGCATACCTGCGATCGCAGGGTATCGACCCAAACACGCTGCTGTAGCTTGGAAACCTAACCTCTGACGCAGGGACGATGCTCTAAGCTGATGCCCTGATAGAGTGAAAGCACTGTCAGCAATACTCCACTATGGATACACGCGAACTTGGCACATCCGGCATTCAGATTACGCCTATCATCACGGGAACCTGGCAGGCAGGTAAAAGCCAGTGGGTCGGCATCGAGGACGCGGACACCATTAAAGCCATTCGTGCTGCGTTTGAGGCTGGCGTTACGACCGTCGATACGGCCGAAGTGTATGGAAAAGGGCACTCAGAGCGAGTCGTCGCCGAGGCGCTGTCGGACGTGCGCGATCGTGTCGTGTATGCCACTAAGGTTTTTGCTAACCACTTAAAATACGATCAGGTCATCGACGCCTGCGAAGGGTCGCTGAAAAACCTGAAGACTGACTACATTGACTTGTACCAGATTCACTGGCCCTCCGGCACATTTGGCAACGAAGTGGTGCCGATCGAGGAAACCATGCGGGCGCTAAATGACTTGAAGCAGCAGGGCAAGATTCGGGCGATCGGCGTCTCAAATTTCTCTCGCGCTCAATTGGAAGAAGCCTCGCAGTACGGACGCATCGACAGCATACAGCCGCCCTACTCGCTGTTCTGGCGCTATGTGGAGAAAGATGCGGCGCCGTACTGCATTGAGAATCAGATCTCGATCATTGCCTATTCATCCTTGGCGCAGGGATTGCTGACGGGTAAATTTGGACCGGACCACACATTCGACTCTGCCGACAACCGCGCGAAGAACAAACTGTGTCAGGGCGAGAATTATCAACGAGCTCAGCAAGCGTTAGACAAACTGCGACCGATCGCCGACCGTCACCAAACCAGCCTTGGCAACGTGGCGCTGGCGTGGCTAATTGCCCAACCGCAGGCAAACGCGATCGTGGGTGTTCGCAACACCGAGCAAGCGGTTGACAATGCCAAAGCCGGATCGCTGAAGTTATCCGATGACGAACTCGCAGAAATTGACGCGATCGGTTGCCTCGTGACGGACTCACTGGCGGACGACAACCCCAACCCCGTGATGTGGAACTGGAGCTAGGAGGCGTCACTATCCGCAGCAGAGTGAGGGCTGGCGCATTAAAATAGGTGAATACTCACTTGAGAGCACGGCATGACTTCAACGCTGCTTCCCGGTTCGGCTGTTCGCACGCTCAATGCTCCGACCGTTCACCGCTCTCCCAGCGGATTAACGATCGTTGCAGAACAGCTTCCGGTAGATGCCGTGAATCTCAACATCTGGCTGAGTGTTGGATCTGCGATCGAATCCGATGCGATTAACGGCATGGCGCACTTTTTGGAGCACATGATCTTCAAAGGAACGTCTCAGCTTCGCAGTGGAGAATTTGAGCGGCAGATTGAGGAGCGCGGAGCCGTCACCAACGCTGCCACCAGCCAAGACTACACCCACTACTACATCACCACTGCGCCGCAGGATTTTGCCGACCTTGCACCGCTACAAGTCGAAGTCGTCCTCAATGCCAGCATTCCCGACGATAGTTTTGAGCGCGAGCGCCACGTTGTTCTCGAAGAAATCCGTCGATCGCAGGATAACGCCCGTCGCCGCACCTTCCAGCACACCACCGAGCTGACCTTCGATCGTCTGCCTTACCGTCGCCAAGTCCTTGGACCCACTTCGGTCATCGAACAGCTCACTCCCCAGCAGATGCGGGACTTTCACACCCACTGGTACCAACCCCGCGCTATGACTGCCGTTGCCGTGGGCAATCTTCCGGTGGACGAGCTAGTACGGATCGTAGAAGACAGCTTT
>NZ_JACJPG010000423.1 GCF_014695955.1 Leptolyngbya sp. FACHB-36
CAAGGAATCGGCGTGATTCCCTGGAGCCCGTTAGCGCGTGGCTTCTTGGCAGGCAATCGCCAACAGCAAGGCTACGGCAGCACCATCCGCGCCAAAACAGATGATTTTGCTCATAAGCTCTACTACCAGGAATCGGATTTTCAGGTGGTCGATCGCGTCATCGAGCTTGCCCAAAATCATGGAGTTCCTCCGGCTCAGATTGCCTTAGCGTGGCTGCTGCACCAACCGAGCGTGACAGCTCCAATCATTGGTGCGAGCAAACCGGGGCATTTAGAGGACGCGATCGCGGCAGTCGATCTCCATCTGACCGACGACGAGCAGGCGCAATTGGAGCAGCCCTATACGCCCCATCCAATTCTGGGTCACGGTTAACCGCACTTAAATTTTGTCTCTATTAAGCAAGACTAGAGGTAGAAATAATCGTGTTATTGTGCCTATCTGGACCACAAGCTGTTGCGTTCTGTGGTGAATCGACAGGGTTAATTCGCGATCGACCACTACAGGAACGATAGTGATGTAAGCTCAACCTACGCTAAACTACAAAAGTCTAAAAGCTGCACAGTGGTAGAAAATGATCGAGCCGTCGTCAAGCCACCGCCTGAAGCGACTGAGCAAACAGACGCTTGAGCTTTAGCGCGACGATCGTGACAGCCGCGCAACCCAAAATTGCTCTGCTGGTTAAATTGGGTTAGGCATCTCCAGGACGCCGTTTATTAACTAGCCTGCATCGGGGTAGAAAATTAGCGTTCGCAGTTCAATGCTTTCACGCGGTGGTGCATTTGGCGGACTGGTTGGATCGTCAAAGGCAGTATGAGCAGCGAACCGAGCGCGACCATCCTCCGCAGAGTCAAAGCACTTGATTAACAGCACCTCATTCGTTTGCACGTGCGGAAAATAAAACCAACGGTGCGCAGGATTGTACGTGATTGAGTAAGTTTCACCGACGCGATCGCGGTATAGGAGATCTCTAACAACGAGATCGGCTGGTGCAATGGTCTGCGCGTCGCATACAGCTAGGGGGGACTCTTGGACGGGTCCCGCGATCGATCTCCAAACATTGACCACGGCGAACCGATGACGCAGCAAAGTGTCAGCATCGTCTACTCCATGAGCCGCCAACGAAAGACGGGCACGAGTATAGCCAGATTTGGCTGTAAAGTCGTTATGTACTCGCTTGACTGGCTCGTGTGCGTTATCTTTGCCCTGCGCGGCTCGTGGAGCACTCCGGACGTTGTGATCAAATACCAGCACCTTTGTGGCACCCGTGAGGTCTTTGAGAAACTGCTCGACTTCTGGGTAGTAGACGCGACGAATCTCATCCTCGTCGTAGAAGTTGCGCACGGTGCTCTGCTGCTCGAATAGCGCGAAGCCTTGGTGATCGATCGATAAATCCTGCGCAATCGATCGAGCATTTCGGATTGGAAGCGTTAAGGGGTCGTAGGTGACGTTGTCGCGAAGAACACCGGGCGATGGCTCATAGGTGTAATAGATGGCTCGTTCTGCCATTGGGACCATGTAGTTAAGAACTGCCTCAACATAGGGCAGATTCTCCAACACGGGATTGTCTAGAACAGGGCTAGCTAGACTCATGGAGCTGTCCTCAAAAATTCAATTGGTGGTTTTCGATCGTGCGGTGGTTCGTAGCTTTAATGTTTGGAGCGTCTGCGGAATCGGTCGATCAACTTCTGAGCGCCTAGACATAGTTAAAGCAGACTGTCTGAGCGCGGCTTTCTCGGCAATATGACTCGGCTGTACAGAGGCAGGTGGGCAACTCCAATCACGGCTTGATACAGTACGAGCTAGCTGACAAAGCTTGAACAACTAGACGAGTAGCTGACCTCACTATCTAAGCAGTAGTACGGTTTGTCGAGCGACTTACCGTACGATAACTCAGAAGTATTACATAGCTGCTCTGGAAATACAAGTCCTTTTGCAAACAAAGTATTTGTATAACAATTGTTAGTAGTCTAACAAACTCGAATCACCGCAACCAACTGATATCAGAACGATGAACGCAATTACCCGCCGTGAATTTATTGCTACTGCTACGCTTGCCGCAGGGTTTGCCTTAGCCGTGCAGCCCGTGTCTAGTAAAACCATTACCACTGACGCCAAAGGACTGCTTGCAGGAGCAGTGAAAATTCCCGTCCAGGGAGGTGAGATTCCTGCTTATAGAGCCGTACCTGCCACAGGTAAAAATTTTCCGATCGTCCTTGTCATCCAAGAAATCTTTGGCGTTCACGCCCACATTCAAGATGTCACTCGTCGCCTTGCCAAGCTGGGATATTTGGCGATCGCGCCAGAATTGTTTGTGCGTCAGGGAGATGTCTCCAAGCTGAGCAGCGTTGATGAAATCCGTCAAGTTGTTGCCAAAGTGCCGGATGCTCAGGTGCTATCTGATTTGGATGCCACGGTGAACTGGGCAACAAAATCTGCTCAGGGCAATGTCAACAAGTTGGGAATTACGGGCTTTTGTTGGGGTGGGCGGATTACATGGCTGTACGCGACTCACAATCCCAAAGTGAAGGCGGGTGCGGCGTGGTATGGACGATTGGTTGGCAACGCAACAGAGTTGACGCCCAAGCATCCCGTTGATGTTGCACCAACGCTGCAAGTCCCCGTGCTTGGACTATACGGTGGCAAAGATACGGGCATCCCGCTTGAAACGGTAGAACAAATGCGCAATCGGCTCAAATCTAGCCGCAGCCAGTCCAAAATCATTGTCTACCCGGATGCGCCACATGCTTTTTTTGCCGATTATCGTCCCTCCTACCGCGAGGTAGACGCGAAGCAGGGCTGGCAGCAGCTTCAGACATGGTTTAAGCAGCACGGAGTTTAGAAGGCTGCGGGTCAATTGTGTGGCAATTTGCCTTACGCGGCTTGGCCCAAAGCACTGCCCGTAAACTGACTCCATAGAATATTCATGTGGCACACTTCGTGATTGATGGTGTCATTCGCTCTGAAACCCGTCAGGAACCTGCCGACAAGCCGGATAGTTTTCTTGACCCAGAGGCGATCGCCCAAACCTACTTAACTATTCTGCGACAGCCGCGCAGCGCTTGGACTTGAGAAGTCGAGTTGCGCCCGTGGGTTGAGGCATTTTGAGCTATCACTCTACCCTTCGTATTCACTGTCAATCTCAACCTCTAGCGTGTCTTCATCGATCCGCAGATACAAAATATTTGGGCGGCAGCAGACTTGGCAGTCTTCTACGTAGGACTGCTGTCCACCCGCACTCAGGTCAACAAACGTGGTGTTTTCTTCACCACAGTAGGCGCAATAGAACTCTGAAGTGGTCTGCATGACTTGAAAATTACGAGGGAACAGGGGCGATCACAGGCAGGCGTTCTTGAGCCGATCGCCCAAACAATTCTGTCGCGGTTGATAAATGCTTAATCAACGTTGTCTGCGGCAGAGGACCCCGCAAATGGCTCCACGGAAGCACCTGATCGAGTTGCCAATCTGAATGAACGTAAAACTCCAGGTTGGGCAGCGTCCCGCGCAGTTCTTTAAACGCGCGACGGTAGCTTCCTAACGAATCGCCGTAGTGTCGAGTTAGCTCTAGCAGATGGGACAGCCGTCGATCGCCCCGCGATAAGAGGGTCTGAATCACTGACCAGTTGTAACTCTCTGGACGAAAATCCATGCCTTGAGAGCGCAACTGCTTCTGCAACTGCTGCAATCGTTTCTCGGCTTGGCGATCGACGCCAAACCACTGGAACGGCGTATGTGCCTTGGGAACGAACGTGCTGCAGCCTAGTGTCAACCGCAGTCCGGGAGCCTGCCGCTTGATCTCGCGCATCATCGTCACCGTCTGGTCTACATCGTCCGCTTCCTCGCCCGGAACGCCGACCATGCCGTAGAGCTTAAGGCTGCTTAATCCTCCAGCTTTAGCATTAATGGCAGCTTGAATAATCTCGTCATTCGTCAGCTTTTTATTGATAATCTGTCGCAGGCGATCGGAGCCACTTTCCACAGCGATTGTGATCGATTTGCTGTCGTGTCGTACGAGGGTTTCTGCCAGCTTCGGTGTCACAGTGTTTGTGCGAACCGAGGATAGGCTGAGCCGGATATGGTCATATTCGGGGCGGTTCAAATAGTCCAAAAGAGCATCAAATTCAGGATGCTGTGATACCGAGGCACCGAGCAAGCCTAGTCGATCAGTGACTTCTAGCCCACGAGCGATCGCGGGGATCAGCGACTCCTCAACGCTAGCAACTCGAAACGGCAGTGTTAGGTAACTGGCAAGGCAGAAGCGGCACATTTCTGGGCAGCTACGGACCACCTCTATCATATAAATGTTTTCCCATGCCGCTTTTTCCGTCACCACAGTTGAAGCAGACAGCGTATTACCGCGATAGGTCTGTTTCTCAATCCACTCTGGAATTCCGACGTCGATCGGCTGAATTGACTGCACTGCACTATCAGAACTGTGGTACGTCACTTCATACAAGCTAGGCACATAAATTCCTGGCACCTGTGCCAAGTGCCGCAGTTGAGTGGCTCGATCGGTGTGGCGCACTGCTTGGTACGCCGCTACAAATTCGTGCAGCAGCAGTTCTCCATCACCGAGCAGAATGACATCAAAGAAGTCAGCAAAGGGTTCCGGATTCGCTGTCAGCACTGGACCACCGCCAAACACGATCGGGTGGTTAGCGCGATCGTTGGCACGAATGGGAATGTTTAGCCGCTCTAACAGGCTCAGAACGTTGACATAATCGAGTTCCCAAGACAGGGAAAAACCTAAAATCTCTGGGCTAGACGGCAATGGCTCCTGCACGTCGGTGAACAAGCGGCTAACCTGTAAATCTTGCCGAGACGCTAGCGTTGCCCATACAACCTGATAGCCCAAGCTGGTAATTCCCACGCTGTACTCGTTGGGAAACGCGAAAATTAAGGGAACTGCGTCTGTATCTGGAGCGATCGGCGTAAATAACAGACGTTCATCGGTAAACGGTGCAGACATTGAATCAAAGCCTGGAATGCAGAACTTGCGGCGCATTTCCAATCTATCGCAATCCGTTTCCGCCTGTTGTTCGGGTTGCCCACCTTAACCCCGCTGAAACCCTTTGCTGCTCTTCTTCTTGTCTTTGTCCTTTGGCTTTGACTTGCTGACTTCTGCTAACGCCTCCTGAAATAAGTTATGAAGATGCAGCGGTACGCTTGCAATTTCGGGTAAGTCTGGCTGTAAAGCTTTGCCAAATTCCTGCAGCAGTGCGTCTAAATCGGCTTGAAGATTAAACACTGGACGCTCAAGCGATGATCGCACCGCTGCTTCTAACTGAGTTGGATATTCCTCAGTTAGATGATGCCACACATATGCGTTAGTGCTGGCATCATCTAGATAGCGGCGGATCAGACGATCGCTGCCCTGAGTATCACCAGCTTTTAGCAATTCTCGTAATCGCGTGTGCTGCGGCAGAAACATCTGCCCCCAGCGAGGATGCGCCATTACCGTCACGCTTTCTGCCTTTTTCAATTCTGCTGGCAACTCAACCTTCGGCGTCACCATTTTAGTGACTGCTTCCTGGCTCTTCAGCATCGTCGAAACTGCTTTGGCATCCGCGCCCATCGATTCAGCGATGTCCTCCAATTCTTCTTCGTCCACGCCTGCCTCCTTCGCTATGTCCGCCAACGATTTTGACTCGTCGATCCCGGCGGCAGCAAGCTGCTTTTTCGTCAGCACCTCTTGAAACTCAGCAATTTTTTTGCCCAGTTGGTACCCTGGCATTGTAATTTCGTCGCTACCAAAGAAATTTAGAAAATCTTGATGGTAACGCTCTACAGATTTCCAGGCTTCCTCCAGTAGTTCTGGTGCGTCTGCATATAGAAAGTCCTTGTAGTTCTGCTTGAAGTTACCGATCGCCACTGCCAGTTTCGGCTTGCCTAAATTTCCCATTGGCGTACACGGTCCCGAAAACATCCAGTAGTCTTTGGTAACGGGCGAGATGCGCGTCAGCAGAATCTCGCCCAGCTTAAACCTCTGCATCTCTTGCAGCGTTTCTGGATCATTTGGCTTGACTGTGTACGGTTTGGCAGTCAGCCAGTTCATTAATTCAAAGCCGTCTGATAAACTTTCCTTGATTGAAAACAAGCCAATGAAGCTGCGCTGCCAAGAGCTCAGTAGTTGACGATCGTTCTCGGATAACTCGGAATGATCCTTAATAAACAAGTCGATCGGCGACTCACTCCCAACCTTGCCTTCGGTGAGGAAGCGATCAATGACCAGATTCTGCTGGTGCGTGTCTTGCTGCTGTGATCGAGCTAGCTGTTCTGCTGAGAAAGTTTCTAACGCCGACGCCAACTCACCTTCTGCGTCATACACGTAGTTGATAAGGGCTTGCTTGAGTTCGCGCGATCGTTCAAGAATTAAATCCACCATCTAACCTCAATAGTCACAATTGCCAACCTACGCTTGCAACCTGAGAATAAGCCAGCATCCAAAGGTTGATTGTTTTAGAAACCCAGACTGGGCCAGCTTAACGATGCGCCTCAGCCTTCTCAGTGTTCAACAGCGGGAAGCCCAACGCTTCTCGCTGCTGTAAATAAAGTTGTGCAACTTGTCGCGCCATATTCCGAATTCTACTAATGTAGCGTGTCCGCTCTGTTACAGAAATCACGCCTCTCGCGTCTAATAAATTGAACGTATGAGAGCACTTCAACACAAAGTCGAATGCAGGTAGCACTAGTTCCTTGCTCATCAGTCTCTCTGCCTCCTGCTCATACAGCTTAAATAGGGTGAACAGTAGCTCTGGCTCTGAGGCCTCAAAGTTATACTTCGAGCCTTCAATCTCGCTTTGTAGGTGTACATCGCCGTAGGTGAGCTCGTCGTTCCACTGAATATCGAAAATCGAGTTCACGCCTTGCAAATACATTGTCAAGCGTTCTAAGCCGTAGGTGATCTCGATCGACACTGGACGACAATCAATCCCACCACACTGCTGAAAATACGTGAACTGCGTTACCTCCATGCCATCTAGCCACACCTCCCAACCAACACCCCAAGCGCCAACGGCTGCATCCTCCCAATTGTCTTCCACAAACCGAACGTCGTGTTCCTCCGGCTGAATTCCCAACGCCCTGAGCGAATCCAGATAAACCTCTTGAATATTGTCCGGTGACGGCTTGATCAACACTTGGTACTGATAGTAGTGCTGCACTCGATTGGGGTTCTCCCCATAGCGTCCATCTGCCGGACGACGACACGGCTCCACATACGCGACCGACCACGGTTCAGGGCCGATCGCTCTCAAGAACGTATGGGGACTCTTCGTGCCAGCCCCTTTCTCCGTGTCATAAGGCTGCACGATCAAGCAGCCACGATCGCTCCAAAACTGATGCAGCGTTGCAATCACCGACTGAAAATTCACAAAACTCTCCCTAGACTCCAAGCAATTACCCTATTGTCGCTCAACTTGCAGCTTGGTTAATTTGATGGTGATTGAAGTTTGCTTCTCTACTCATGCCCGATTCAGGAATTGTCAGAGATTCAGTAATCGCAGGTGTGCTGAGTTCGGCGATCGCCTTTCTCCTATCCTTACTTGTACACGATTACCCCTACTCGTTTGTGAGTAGCTCTTACCTAAATTTTGCAGATTACTTAAAACGTGCTGCACTAGCGTGCCTCGCTCCTGGTGCATTTCCAGGTCTACTCAAGCTTCCATTGATCGCTGGAGCAACGCTTCGGGTAGAACCGCGTCTTCGCTGGCGACGATTCTTACTGACTACAGCAGCCTTGTTCTTACCTGAAACCTACTTCTACTACCAGCTATGGAATCTGAGTTTTCCTTTTGGATAGAGAAGCGAATTAACAAATCTCTGTTCAACTAGAGGCTCAGAGAGCGAAAGAGTACTCCTACGTAAAACAGTCAGCAGCCCAAACCACTTCTGCATCTAGCTTAGAAGCAATTTAGAAAAGATCTCAAAAATTCAGTTGACACTTCTATTTCTCTTCGCTATATTGAATAAGCGGCGAGGGAAGCGACGCGAAAGTGAAGCGACTCGAAGCGCCTGAACCTAGACAATATTATAGTTTGAAAGCCAGAATAGCATCAAATCCTCGTCAAGGAAATGGAAGTCCTACGAAGATTTCGATAGTATCGAGTCTTTGAGGCAACCGGAAACGATGAACTAGAACTTAAAGTTCTAGTCAGCCAACAAACCTCTACAACATGGAGAGTTTGATCCTGGCTCAGGATGAACGCTGGCGGTCTGCTTAACACATGCAAGTCGAACGAAGTCTTCGGACTGAGTGGCGGACGGGT
>NZ_JACJPG010000424.1 GCF_014695955.1 Leptolyngbya sp. FACHB-36
TTGAAGCGATCGCGAATCGCCTGCACGGTATCCTCTACAGAGACATTCGGCGCGATAAACAGACCCAGCGACGCGATGCGATCGTCGTGCCAGTAGCGATTGTAGAGGTCGTTATCCAAAATCACTGTGCCCCGATCTGAGGAGTAGTCGTAGAACACGGCAAGGACCGGGAAGGTGTGGTCGCCCTCTGGCGTTTCCAGCGTAATTGTTTCTGGATAGTCCGTTACGCCTTCGCGTAAATACAGCGCTTCCGAGACGATCGCCCCTTGTCCGGCATTGAGTGCGTTCCACGGGTCGCTGCCCAACTCGGGACGAATCCATGCGTAGGGTCGTTTGCCCTGAGAGACATCGCCATCCGCAGAAATGAGCTTCACCTGTTTGTCGAAGTCTACTACGCGCACCTCGGCGTCGTTGTAGGTCACTGCGCGATCGATGCCCGGAAAGGTTTTCAGGTCTTCAGCGATCGTCGGGTCAACTTTACCCAACACGCGATTTGCTGTCGTTGTCGGTGGGGACACGTAGATATCTGCCTGCAAGGTTTGGTCGAGCCACTGCACGACTGTGCCACGGAAGGAGCCGACCATTATCGACACGCCAACAATCACCGAAACTGACACCATTAAGGCAGCGATCGCAACCGATGTGCGGCTGAGGGAGCGTAAAATATCGCGGGGAGCCAAGCGACCCAAGATGCCCAGCGTTTGCTGCCCCACTAGAGCAAAGCCGCCCATGACCACGGTAGTCAGCGGCGGCGTTAGCAACGCAGACCCCAGCAGCACGGCAAACAAACCGGCAAACGCCGCGACCAGTCCAGCGCTCTGCCAGCGCAGCAGCAGCACTCCTACGATCGTCAGTCCCAGCCATGCTAGTACCAGCTTGGGCAGTAGCTGCTGCACTCTGCTCTCCAGGGTCGATCGCTGGAGTGTCAGTGTTGGAGGCGTGTTCATGGCTTCCAAAGCAGGCAGCGACGCTGCAAATAAGGCAGATGCGACGCCAACAATCATGCCTTTGGCGATCGTGCTGTTTGCTAGCGTTACCTGCTGCACGTTCACCACAAAGTAAAAGTCGTTGATGGTTTGGGTGATCAACCCAACAATGCTGCGTCCAAGCACGATGCCTAACCCAACGCCAAGCACTGAACCAACTACGCTAAAAATCGCCGCTTCACCCAAAATCAGCGTAAACAGTTGCCCTTGGGTAACACCAAGGCAGCGCAGAATCCCGAAAATTGGACGACGCTGAATAACGCTAAAGGTGACGGTGTTGTAGATCAGAAACATGCCCACGACCAGCGCCAACAAACTCAGAGCTGTCAGGTTCAGCTCAAACGCAGCGGTCATTTGCTGCACGGCGTTCTTCTGAGCTTCGGCAGTTTCCAGCTTGACGCCAGCAGGGAGCAAGGCAGTGATCGTCTCCAGATCCTCTGGCTGCTGCACGATCAGGTCGATTTGATTAAGATGACCAAGCTGCCCCAGTAGTTCTTGAGCCGTGGCAATGTCCGCAAATAGAAAATTACTTAGCGCCCGCCGATTCAGCGTATCGCTAGTTGCCAAGATCCCTACAATTCGCGCCGTGCGAGACTGCCCAGCAACGTCGAGATGCAGCGTATCACCCAGCGTCACGCCATACTGCGTCGCAGTGTCCTGAGTTAGCACTACAGTATTGGGATTGGTCAGAAACTGTACAAATCCGGTGCCTTGACTGCTTACCTGCTCGAAGTAGCTGCGAAACGGCGATTCTGCGAACAGATCAACTCCAACCAATCGCAGCGGCTGATCACCCAATTCACTCGCTCGCACGTAGCCCTCGACCATCGGAGCAGCGGGAACTTGATCGATCGATCGTTTCAACGTTGCGTACACAGATTCGTCAACGCCTGTGGGCGAAATTGCCACAATCCGGTGAGTGGCTCGTCCAGTAATGGCATCTGTGGAAAGCGAAAATGCCCGCTGCGCTGACCCGTTCGCTAAATCGATCGACACCAACATCGCTACACCCAACGCGATTCCCAGAATGCACAGGACGTACTGTAACGGGCGCTGCCGGATTCGCTGCCATGCAAGTCGCCACAACGGGCGATTGGACGTGGTTAAGGAAACATCGGAGGGTGAAACCATGTTGATGTCAGGCTTTCGAGTGTGTAATCACAGAGGACGATCGCTGAAAATCTGCTCTAGACAGAGTTTCGCTAATAATTCGCTAATAAACAGTAAATTGCTATTCGCTACTAGCGATTTAGCAAGATTCGGGCTGAGCAGCAGTATTCTCTCTAGGAGTTATTGTCAATAAGGGATTCTACTTGAAAATTAAGAATGGGTTGTGTATGATTCTCATTAAATCAGCATTATTGAGAAGGTAACTATGGCTGCTTCCTACACAGTCTCCTCACTCAAGGCAGAGCTAAACGAGAAGGGCTGGCGGTTAACTCCTCAGCGGGAAACTATTTTGCAGGTGTTTCAAAACCTTCCGAAAGGAAACCACCTCAGCGCTGAAGATCTGTACGAACTGCTGCAAAATGACGGAGCGGGCATTAGCTTGTCCACAATCTACCGTACGCTAAAGCTGATGGCGCGAATGGGTATTTTACGAGAGCTGGAGCTGGCAGAGGGACACAAACACTACGAACTGAACCAGCCTCACCCCTATCACCATCATCACCTGCTCTGCGTACGCTGTAACAAGACGATCGAGTTCAAGAGTGATTCTATCCTCAAAGTTGGCGCGAAAACTGCTCAGAAAGAGGGGTTTCATCTGCTGGACTGCCAACTGACAATCCATGCCGTTTGCCCAGCGTGTCAACGATCGCTGCTGCCGATCTAAACTTCGCCTGGCTCTAGAAATACCGCACCTGAGCGTCGATGCCAAATCCACGTAAGTATCGAGACTGCGACTCCGCAAAGCTGCGATTGGTAAACGCATTCACTTCGATGTAGGAGCCGAGCGGAGAATCGATCGCGCGGGCACCCGCTCCCGGCAAACGCCGACGAACATCCGCTAGCACAGACGTCTTTGCCACTCGTGTAGTTGGAACAATCACGACAAAGCGCTTGCGATCAGAAACGCTTGCTGTGTTTGTACCAGATATCGGGCGATCGTAGTAATAGGGAGGCTGCTGGGTGCGGTCAGGCTCTTGTTCAAAATCGACTTGAGCCAACTGCCCATCACACCCTAAAGCTGCCAAGGTTTCCGGCCCAGCAATGCCATCAACCGTTAAGCCACGAGAGCGCTGAAACGCTTCAACTGCCCTTCTTGTTTGTTCACCAAATATACCGTCCACACCACCCACCGAATAGCCCGCGTTTTCTAAGCAAGTCTGTAAAGCAGTAACGTCTGGTTCCCCACTGCTGCTCACATCTCTAAATGTGTGATCGGCGAGTGTCTGACCTGCGGATCCGACAATAGCTAAAGTGCTAATCAACACTGCCACAAATCCTCGCTTGAAGTGATTGCGTGAGGGTCGGCAGGTTGAGCGACAAATTGCTGATTTGTCTGGTCGCTCAGATTTGCAGGCGTGGGGTTCCATAG
>NZ_JACJPG010000425.1 GCF_014695955.1 Leptolyngbya sp. FACHB-36
TCTCACGCACGACTCGGACTGTACGGCTCGATCGGCATGGCATCCTCGCTGCTGGGACTGTCGATCTTTGCGGAACGGCTGGTGCCTGCACTGGTGCTGATTGCGCTTCTGGGCGCTTGTGCCGCGATCATTGGTATCCCGATGCAGACGGCAATTCAGGAAGAAACGCCGGAAGCAATGCGTGGTAAGGTCTTTGGCTTGCAGAATAACGCCATTAACATTGCCTTGAGTCTGCCGCTGGCACTAACGGGAGTTGCTGAAACGTTCCTGGGTGTGCATGTCGTCTTCCTAGGTCTTGCGGTGTTGGTCGTAGCAGGGAGTATCTTTACCTGGTATATTTCCCGTACAGGATCAATCGAGCCTTAATCGCTCTATCGTGATTTTGGTAGGCTGACCTTAATCCCAAATCGATTCCAGCACCGTGCGGAGTCGGCTTGGGCGTGGAAATATTGATGTTCGCGAGGTCTGGATGCATATTGCGTGGCTTGGAAAAAAATCGCCATTCTGTGGCAATGTCACCTACAGTCGAGAAGTCACGAATGCGTTGCTAGACCGAGACCACAGGGTTAGCTTTTTCCACTTCGCCCAAGAAGAAGCCGCTCCTGACAACTGGCCCGACTTTCAGGAAATTCCGATTCCGTTTCTCTACAAGTCGCAGATTTACACGCTGCCGTCGCTACGATCGCGCAAAGTGCTAGAGCAGGCGCTGCGGGCGTTGGTGCCACGACCCGATGTGGTTCATGCCTCACTGACGCTCTCACCGCTAGATTTTTATCTACCCGAAATTTGCCAGGAATTGAATCTACCGCTGGTGGCAACGTTCCATCCACCGTTTGATCGCAAGCTGCGGAACCTCACGTCCAGCACGCAATACCTGATGTACCAGCTTTATGCACCCTCGCTGGCGAAGTACGATCGCGTCATCGTGTTCTCACATCTTCAGCGTGAGGTGCTGATTCAGCTTGGTGTGCCTGCCTCCCGCTTAGCGGTTATTCCCAACGGGGTAGACATTGACAAGTACTCGCCGGGTCCATCCAGCTTAAAGACGGAATTGGGCGTCGATCGCGTATTTCTTTACCAGGGACGCATTTCTCCAGAAAAGAACGTGGAGTCGCTGCTGAAAGCCTGGAAGCAATCGCGCATGGGTGAGACAGCGAAGCTTGCGATCGTAGGAAATCATGGTCCCCTGGCTGCCTCACTGATTCCGTTCTATGGTCCAGAGCATGGCATTATCTGGTTTGGCTTCATTGCCAATGAGCGTCGTCGCATCGAAATCTTGCGCGGCTGCGATGTGTTTATTCTGCCTTCGCTAGTGGAGGGTCTCTCCCTGTCGCTGCTGGAGGCAATGGCGTGTGGGGTTGCCTGCGTTGCCACCGATGCCGGAGCAGACGGCGAAGTTTTAGAGCACGAAGCCGGGGTCATCCTGAAGACTCAGGGAGTAGCGACACAGTTAAAGACGCTGCTGCCCCAACTGCGGGACCACGCCGCCTGGACGGAGCTGCTGGGTCAGAACGCCCGCCGACGAGTGGAAGAGCGCTACACCCTCAGCGACAATATTTCTCAGCTCGAAGCGCTGTATACCGAAGTTGCAGCGGAAGTGGTACCAACGCCGCCGCTCTTCACGCGCAGGTACGCATAATCGCAGTCAGCGTGAGTAAGGCCTCAGATTCCAACCTGACAGATTCTCGTCTAACCTGGGAAACTCTAAAAACTTTAGGCAGTTCAGGGAGAAACTAGGCAGTCTTCGCTACAGTCACAGCAGTAGTTGCCTTGGATAAAGACGATGAACTCGGTCGATTTGGCATTTATGCCCGCTCTAGAACAAGCGCGGCTAATTCGCAGTAAGGACATCTCACCGCTAGAGCTAACTGAGCTTTACCTGCGGCGGATTGAGCAGTTGAATCCTCAGCTAGGTAGCTATGTAGCGATCGCCGCAGAACAGGCGATCGCGGATGCCAGAGCTAAAACTGAACGGCTGGCAGGTGATTCGTCAGAGCTACCGCTGTTTTTTGGCGTTCCCGTTTCAATCAAAGACTTGAATGCCGTTGCAGGGCTGCCTTGCGCTTACGGAGTCAGGTGGTTAAAGCAGCGAATTGCCACCGAGGACGATGGCGTTGTCACCCGCATTAAGCAA
>NZ_JACJPG010000426.1 GCF_014695955.1 Leptolyngbya sp. FACHB-36
TGATCGAGATCCGCGATCGTGGCGGCTCGAACGTCTAACTTTAATGGTTGCATTGCTGCTCTGTTTAAATAGCTATGTTGACTGTAAAAAACAATTCTTTAGATGTCCAATATATAGTTAAGGCAGTTTTAATACTTCAGAAATATAAGTGAGGCATGGAACTCCGCCATCTGCACTATTTCATTGCCGTTGCTGAGGAACTTAACTTCAGCCGCGCCGCCGATCGCCTGCACATGGCGCAACCGCCTCTTAGCCAGCAAATTCGGCAACTAGAGCAAGAATTGGGATTTCAGGTATTCCATCGCACCAAACGTCGTGTGCAACTGACGGAAGCCGGACAAGCCTTTCTAGTGGAAGCGCGACAAGTGCTGCAACACCTCGATCAGGCAGTGCAGACGGGACGGCAGGCAAGCCGAGGAGAAGTGGGACAATTGGCGATCGGCTTTGTCAGCTCCACGGCGTACAATATCCTGCCGCCGATTCTGCAATCCTTTCGCCGACAAGTTCCTGACGTGACCTTGGAGCTACGAGAGCTAACCACCCGTGAGCAGTTGCAGGCGTTACTAGAAGGCAAGCTAGATATTGGCTTTGTGCGTCCGCCTGTAGAAGAACCAGAGTTAGCAACAGCAGTTATTTTTCGGGAGCCGCTGATGGTGGCGCTACCAGAGTTTCATGCGTTGCAAAAGCGCGCTAAAGTGCCCGTGCGATCGCTGTCCAATGAGCCATTCATCTTATTTCCACGTGCCATTGCTCCGGGATTGTACGACCCAATTATTAGCCTGTGTCTACAAGCAGGCTTTAGCCCACGAGTAGTGCAGGAAGCCATTCAGATGCAGACGATCGTGAGCTTAGTGGCAGCCGAAATGGGCGTCGCGATCGTGCCGTTGTCATTGCGGAATTTGCAGCGTCAGGGAGTGATTTATAAGCCGCTACAAGAATCAACTCCAATGGTCGAGATCGTGATGATTTGGCGAAAGACTCCTACTCCGATCGTGCAGCGATTTCTAGCAGTAACCAATGATGTTTGTGCCAGCATATAGATACAGCAGTTTTATCTAAAATAGACTATTATATCAATTCGGAATTTGCAACTCGAAATTACAGAAGCTTGAGTCTGCTCACGTTTTAGTGGTTTGATTTGTGGCTGGAATTTAGAGAATTGGTATTAGCTGTTAACAAGTTTTAAGTACATAGATATATAAACGCAAACAAACTACGCCGCTCGATTGCCAGGGCGAATAGTTCTCTTAACGTGATTTACGCTGACCTAGCTAATACCGCATGCTTGGCGCAATAAAAAGATCTACAGCTTCACCTATTCCCAAGCCAAGAGCAGTAATTAGAACCAGCCACACAAATATATTCGTCTGTTGAAAGTTAGCAGCTCGCATTTCCAGAAGCGCGTACAGCAGCGTGATTAGCGGCAGCAGAATCAAATTTAATGATAGTGGTTGAACAAGGATCAATGTTACGACTACGCTAACAAGAAAACTGATGCTAAGCACTACGAATAGTTGCCGACTAATTAACCAAGTTAACGAATCTACAATAGGATGGCTTTTCCAGGCGATCGCAAATGTTGTTACTACTACAAAAGTACCGACAAGCCAGGAGAGGTGGTGAGCAGCTAAATACCATCCTAACAGCGTATATTCCACTCCAAGCAAGCTCAAAGCCACCCAGGGAGCCTGTCCAAGAAGTTTAGTGTTCATGTTAAAAACTGTTACTGTATCAGAGAATAAGATACTACTACTATAACGAGCATTCACTAAGGAAGCTTTAAGCCTTAGAGTTAAACAAGCGATCGGGTTAAGTTTTCGTGTGCGATCTTTTCTACTGAACGAACGGTAAAAGAGCCTTCGAGAAATAATGTAACTAGTTAAACTGTAATGTATCAGTCATTGCTTCTTTACAAAGGCAACCAGACTGAGAATGTGCTGCCGACTCCTACCGTTGATGTAAAGGAAACCCGACCACCGTGCAGTTCGGCGAATTGCTTGGATAGAGCGAGTCCTAAGCCTGATCCTGTCTGCTGGGAGTTGCTGGTGTCGTCGATTTGCTGAAATAACTGAAATAGTAAATGCTGCTTGTCGATCGGAATTCCAACTCCCGTATCACTCACATCAAACACTAAGAAACGGGCGTCGAGCGTAACGCAGGACGATGATAAGTGAGTAGATCCTACAGGCAGAGTATTGGCTTCTAACTCTACCCCGTCTGCCAACCGACTACTCAGCGTAATCGTTCCTCCTTCAGGCGTGAATTTTACTGCATTCGATAGATAATTCAGCAGGATCTGGATAATGCGCTGCTGGTCTACCACAACGGATTCCACGGCAACTGGCAGCGTCAAGGAAAGCGTCTGCCGTTTGGCGATCGCTCGGACTTCTATCATCTCGATCGCGCTTTGGCAGAGCGCTGTTGCGTTAGCTGACGCTTTATTAAGTTCCTGTTTACCCGCTTCTATCTTGGCAATGTCTAGCAAATCGTTAATCAAATTCAGCAAATGCTCACCGCTGCTGTAAATCAGCGATAGGTACTGTTCCTGCCTGCTATTAATAGAACCGAAATGCTGCTGAAGCAGCACCGTTGATAGTCCTAGAACTGACGTTAGCGGCGTCCGGAGTTCATGAGAAATATTAGCGATGAAGCTAGACTTAAATTTATTCAGCTCTTGCTCTCTGGCTAAAGACTTCCGGACCTCTTCCTCAGCTTGTTTGCGCTGGACGAATAAGCCAAGCTCAGTGGAAGCCGCTATTAGATCAATCAGTCGCTGGTCTTCCTGACGGGCTTCAAACATGTAGAACACGAGAACAGTGATGACTTCGTCGTTAGCTAGCAGCGGAATGCCTAATGTGGCTTTGAGTCCCGCATCTAACGCCAGTTGTGCCCGAATAAACGTCGTACTAGCTTCTATTGAGACATCTTGATGCCATTCGGTTTGCTTTGTCTTCCAGACGCGACCAGGAATGCCAACGCCTGGAGGGAAGGTGAACGCCTCACTCTGTCGCCTAAATTCCTCTAATCGGTTAGTTTTGCTGTACCATGCCGGACTGCATTCCATCACTGTTTTGTCAGGGCTAGGAACCCACGCTTCCCCAAACTCCCACTGGGTAGCTTCACACACTTTTTGCAGGGCGACCTTTAAAGCTGAGTAAAAATCGGCAGAAGTCACGATCGCTTGCGTCACAGTTTGCAAAAGTTGGCTGTCTTGCTCTGCTGCCTTGCGCTCTGTAATATCGACACACGATCCGGTAAAACCAGCAAATGTCCCGTTGCTCAGAAATCGGGGCACTCCAGTTTCTAACATCCAGCGGTACTCTCCATCTGCCCGCTTTAATCGGTATTCGATCGTGTAAAGCGTCTGGGTATCAAACGCGGCTGTAAAGGTTTTAAGCCAGGATTTTTGGTCGTCTGGATGCAGTCGTTGCTTCCATCCCTCGCGAATGGCTTGCTCAAGCGATCGTCCTGTAAACCGGAGCCAGCGTTGATTATAAAAAATGGGTTGTTTATCTGGACCATTCATCCAAATGAGAAACGGAGCACTATCTGCCATTGTCCGAAACCGTTCTTCACTTTCGCTCAGAGCGGCTTCTTTGCTCTGAGCCTCTCGCATAAGACGTTCCGACTCTAGAAGTCCTCGTCGTAGTTCAAGCTGTGCAACGACTTGACGACCAAGAACTTGTAATGCCTGAATCTGGCTAGAACTCAGTTCACGTGGGACAAAGTCAACGACACAAATTGTTCCTAGTGCATGACCTTCAGGTGTGATTAAAGGCATTCCTGCATAAAACCGAATGTGGGGCGGCTTGACAACTAAGGGGTTCGTTGCAAAGCGCTCATCAAGGAGTGCATCGGGCACGATCAAAATGTCGGATTGCAGAATCGTGTAGCTACAAAATGCAACATCGCGAGGAGTGCTTGCAATATCCAATCCCACTTTGGATTTGAACCATTGTCGCTGTGCATCGATCAGACTAATAACCGCGATCGAAGTACCACAGATATTGCTAGCCAGGTAGGTGAGGTCGTCAAACGCGGACTCAGGTTCAGTATCCAAAATTTGATACTGGCAAAGGGCGCTCAGTCTAGCCGATTCATCATCGGGCAGAGGGGCTGTCTGCATAACTTCTTCAGAAGAATCCATTGAGAAGAGGTCGCAATACCTCAGTAACGGTTCAAGAAATTTCATCGCTTCGGATCTCATAACGCTGGTCTTAGGATTCCCAGCCTGTGCTTTTTAGCCAAAGCTTTAAATGATGAACATCTCAAGCTGAGCTTCTACTCTTGACGGGTCGCGACTCGTCAAGTAGAACAATCCGTTGACTACAATTGAGTCTGTCAAACTCCTAAATCAATGCGTTTAGACAACGTTTCTAGATTGGTAGAAATGTAAGTGTTAACTCCGTAAAGGATTTTTGTCTACCGTTATCTCTGCGGATTTACACGGGTTTCTCAGGAGCCGCCGTACAAGGCTTCGGTAGGAATACTGAGCAGATAAACAGTAATTTACAGATCACTGCAAATCTTGAAGTTACAACGCATATTGATCGATTCAGACAATGTTTGCTGAGATAAACTCGAAGTAGAATTGCCCTTTGTCTTGAGGGTGAACAAAATTTGACGCTGCGAAACTTCTAAGTAGAGTGCCTTTCGCGTTTTTATTGACAGTGCCAGTACAGGCTGTATGACCCTAGAACCACTCAGCGACACTGCGATCGTCCACTCCTGGCACAAAAATGCACAGCCTTGGACAACGGCTGTTCGGGAAGGACATATCCAGAGCCGTAAGCTAATTACCGATCGAGCGATCATTGATGCAGTGGTTGACCAGCATCCAAGAAGCGTTCTGGATCTGGGCTGTGGTGAGGGATGGCTAGCACGTGCTCTATCTGCAAAAGGGATTGATGTTTTAGGGATTGATGTTGTCCCTGAATTAGTTAAGCAAGCGCAATCGATGGGCGGTGGGCAGTTCGAGGTGCTCTCGTATGAGGAGATCGGGGCTGGAAAGCTAAACCAGCAATTTGATGTGGCTGTCTCTAATTTCGCGCTTCTGGGTCATGAGTCGGTGTTAGGGTTGTTCCAAGAAATGCCGTCTCTGCTTGCCCCAAATGGGTCTTTTATTGTTCAAACCATTCATCCAGTTGTAGGTTGTGGAGCATATCGCTACGAAGATGGCTGGCATGAGGGTTCGTGGGCTGGCTTTAGCCACGACTTCTCAGATCCGGCTCCCTGGTATTTCCGCACGCTGGAATCTTGGGTGCGGCTGTATTCAGACCACGGCTTCAGGCTAAAGGAGATGCGGGAACCATTACATCCGCAGTTGGAGAAGCTTGCGTCTGTGGTCTTGATTGGTGCCTTGATTGATTAGCAGGCATTTTTCTACGTTTTCTGGGTTGCTATTGGCTCAAGCTCACTTCATTGGGACGTTAGCCACAGACTGGCACAAATCACGATCGTGCTTTACAGCCGGATGAGGTGTGTTATTGTTTGACTAGTCAATCAAATACACTTATGCCTTCACGAGACGAGCAAGACTTTGAGGGGCGGCGGCAGCAAATCATTGATGGTGCGCTAGAGGTTTTTGCTAGCAAGGGGTTCGAGACGGCAACGAACAAAGACATTGCTGCCGCTGCGGGAATTGGCTCGCCTGGTTTGATCTATCACTATTTCAAGGATAAAACGGACTTGTTTCGTCAGGTCGTCGAGCAACGCCTACCGCTGCTGCAATTGCTCATGCACTACGATGACGAAACGATGGATAAACCACCGCAGGAAGTGCTGACTACGTTTGCAAAAGCTTTTTTGAGAGTTGCTGAGAACCCGACGTCGATCGCCCTAATGAAGCTGCTGCTGGGAGAAGCCTTTCGGCAACCCCACGTCGCGCAAATTTTGAACTCGATCGGTCCCAGCCGCTCGATCGCCTTTCTAACCCGCTACCTAGCGCGGCAAATGTCGCTAGGGACGCTGAAGCCAATGGACCCAAGAGCCGCCGCTCGTTGTTTTATCGGTCCTTTAATTGCCTATCTGGTCACGCGGGAGGTCTTTCTACAGCCAGATGCGCAGCAATTGGATGCCAATACAATGGCAAGTACTGCCGTTGAGATATTTCTGCAAGGAATGCAAGTTTCCTCAGACATAGAAAAAGACATAGAAAGTTCTTGATCTCTTTTTTTGACTGTTTGTTGATTGACTAATCAATCAAGTTCCGCGCCACTCACTTCAGGCATTCACCATGACTCAAACCCAACCCGACCTAGAAAACGACTCCAAGCCGTCAAACGGACAAGCTGTAAAAGAGCGGGAGCTATCCCAATCGCCGCCCACTGAACACCCACCGACTGAGCAGCCGCCTGCTCAGAAAAAACCTTGGCAAAAGATCCCCAAACCGGTTCGCATCGTTGGCGCGATCGTGGTGTTAGCGGGTCTTGGATACGGCATCTACCGTTTATTTTTCTACAGTCCCAATGCCGAAGGGCTATTCCTCAGCGGACGCATTGAGGGCTACGAAACGGATATCTCCGCCAAAACGGGCGGCAGGGTTACAAACGTTGCCGTGCGAGAAGGCGATACGGTCCAGCCCGGTCAGCTTTTAGTGCAAATTGACGACTCTGATTTGCGCGCTCAACTGCAAGGCGCGATTGCCCGCGTCCGAGCAGCCCAAGAGCGACTACAGCGTGCCCGTCAGCAGCTACCCGTTTTGCAGGCGCAGCTTCAGCAAGCCAGCTTAACCACCGAGCAATCGTCGCAAGACAGTCAGGGTCGCGTGCTAGAGGCAGAAAATGCGGTCGATCAGGCGCGGTCCAATCTGGCAGAAGCGCAGGCAAGTCTGGTTCAGGCGCAGGCGCGGCAGCGGCGCACACGGGAACTGTATGAAGCAGGTGCCGCCTCTGCACAGCAGCTCGATGATGACAACGCCACCTTGGGAGTGGCGCAGGCGCGGGTTGCGGCTGCCCAGCAGCAGGTGAAATCTGCTGGAGGACGACTGACTCAAGCGCAGGCAACTCAGCAAAACACTCCCATTCGGGCGGCGGCAGAACTTCAGGTGCAGCGACAGATTGATCAGGCTCAAACGGACATTTCCGTTTCGCAGCAGGAAGTCCGCGATGCCTTGGCGAGTCAGGCACAGATTCAAGCGAATTTGAACTATCTGGTGGTCAAGAGTCCGATCGTGGGAGACGTGATTACGCGATCGGTCGAACCCGGTGAAGTCGTTGCCGCTGGCGCACCGCTGATTACAGTGGTGAATCAGCAGCAGCTTTATTTACGCGGCTTTGTGCCAGAAGGGCAAATTGGTCAGATCAAGCTGGGACAGCCAGCGCGTGTGTACCTCGACTCGTTTCCCGATCGACCGCTGGACGCGACCGTGTCGCGCATTGACCCAAAAGCCAGCTTTACTCCAGAGAACACGTACTTCCAGAAAGACCGCGTGACGCAGGTGTTTGGCGTCGAGCTAACCCTAAAGGACAACGCACAAGGGTTGGCAAAACAAGGAATGCCCGCCGATGGGCGGATTATTCTTCCTGAAACCGAGCAGAAGCGATCGTCCACACTGCTGCCGGGTTTTCTCAGTTTTCTCACTCCTTGAGCCATGACCCAAACACTTTCCGCTAGGGCTGCCACACCGCACCCGATCGCGCCCATTATTTCCATTCGGGATTTGCGCCACCGCTACAGCAAAGCGGCACCGGATGCGGTCGCCAGGATTAATCTCGATGTCTTTCCAGGCGAGATTTTTGGCTTGATTGGTCCCGATGGCGCGGGCAAAACGACCACGTTTCAAATTTTGTCTGGAGTGATGCCCCAGACCAGCGGCATTGTCGAGGTGCTTGGCTCCAATCCGCGAGATGCGCGGCTGCAAATGGGCTACCTGACGCAGCGCTTCAGCCTCTATCAGGACATGAGCATTCTAGAAAATCTCCGCTACGCTGCCGGACTGCGCGAAATTAGCGACGCAGACTTCAAAAAACGCTGCGATCACTATTTGGGATTGCTGGACCTCGATCGCTTCAAAGACCGACTAGCGGGCAAGCTTTCGGGCGGTATGAAGCAAAAACTCGCGTTGTGCAACACGCTGATTCACAATCCCCAAATTGTGCTGCTCGATGAACCGACAACGGGTGTTGATCCCGTGTCGCGGCGGGAGTTTTGGGACATTTTGGCGCAGCTTGCCAGCACCGAAGGCATTACGACTGTTGTGGCAACGCCGTATCTTGATGAAGCGGAGCGGTGCTCTCGGATTGCCCTAATGTACGAGGGCAAAATTCAGCAGTGCGATACGCCTGCCAATGTCAAAGCTAGCTTGGGCGTGAAGCGGTTGGAGGTGCTGCTGCCCCTGGCACAACTGGATCAGGCGGAGACTGCGCTAAAGCAAAATGCCGATTTACGCGAGTCGGTGTCGGATGTGCAGCGATTTGGCGATCGACTCGATGTTTTGACGGCTCAACCCACACAAACTGCCAGCGACATTCGCCGGATTTTGCAGCAGCAGCAAATTCAGGTCGAACAGGTGGCAACTGATTCTCCGACGCTGGAAAACACGTTTGTAGCGCGGCTGCGCGACCTCAAGGGCGAATCGTTGGTGCACGATTACCCACGCATTTTGCGGCAGGAAAAGAC
>NZ_JACJPG010000427.1 GCF_014695955.1 Leptolyngbya sp. FACHB-36
GTCATCAATCAGCAGTTGCAGCATTGCCATGCGGTGAACCAGCGGCGTTTGATGCGATTTAAACGGATTGTCCGCTGCCCAAACTGCGACGAGATCGAAGTGCTGGGAGAGCCAGCGAAGAACTGCTTGGTGCCCGATCGTTGGGGGATCTGCGCTGGTGCCGAAAAGAGCAATGTTCATGGGGAGTCAGGAGTGAGAGAGTAAGGAGCCGGTTAGCGAGTGTGTTGGGTGCGGTGGATCAGGGTTTGGAGGGTGGAGGAGAGTTCGACTGGGAGGGAAATGGGGGTATGAAGTTGACGGGTTGTGGGAGGAAGGGCAGCAACGGAGTGGGCGGTGCGTTGAGCGATCGCCTCTAACGATTCGGTAGGCTTTACTTGCTGTCCTTGCTGCATAACGAGTTGTAGGAGAGGCTCCCCTTCTCTCTTTTCTTCGTCAATTAAGCCGAGGCGATCGCCCCAAATCACCCCAGCTTCAGCCTGACGGAAAATCTGCTTGCGTCCGGGATAGGTGACTTTGCCAGTGGATTCTTTCATCACGGGGGTGCCGTCGATTTCAACAAGTTTGTAGACGCCGTTGACCGGAGTGCCCGTAACGAGCTGAGTCCCTAAACCGTAGCCGTCGATGCAGGCTTCGGCAGCGTTAAACTCGGCAATTTTGTATTCGTCGAGATCGCCGCTGGCAAAGATGGGGATATCTGGCAGACGTTGGCGCACCTGCTTAGAGAGCGTGACGAGATCACCGGAGTCAATCCGAACGCCTGCCAGTTGCAGTCCGGCTTGCCGTTTTTCTGCTAAATGGTCGGCAGCGGCGATCGTGTCGTAGGTGTCGATTAGCAAGGGAGCACCGGGGAAGTAGCGGTGAAAGGCGGTGAACGCTTGTGCTTCGCTGCCTGCGGTTGCGGCTAGCGCCATCACCAGTGAGTGCGCCATCGTACCCGTGGGTTTGCGACCGAGCTTCAGTGCCGCCAGCACATTAGACGTAGCATCTAGCCCACCCGCCAATGCCGCCCGCGCTGCCCAAAGCGACCCTTGCGGACTGAAGGCGCGGCGAGTGCCGAACTCAAACAACGTCGCATCAGGTCCTGCCACGTCTCGCAGTCGCGCTGCACGAGTGGCTATCAACGTCTGATAGTTCAGCGTGTTCAGCAGGTAAGTTTCGACGAGCTGTGCCTGCCATAGTGGAGCCTCAATCCGCAGCAGGGGTTCGTTTGCGAACACAACCGTTCCTTCGGGCACTGCCCAGACATCGCCTCTGAACTGAGCATCTGCCAGCAGGGTCCAGAAGCGATCGTCCGCATGGGCAAAAATTCCAGTCGATCGCAGCGCATCAATTTGCTGAGGCGTGAAGCGGAAGTTTACCAGGTACTCTAAGGCTTGAGCCAGCCCCATCGCTACGAGATAGCCGAAGTTTTGGGGTAGGCGGCGGGCAAATAGCTCGAAACTGGCACGACGCTGATCCAACCCTTCGCCCACGTAGCAGGCAGTCATTGTGAGTTGGTATAGGTCTGTTAGCAAGCTGTAGTCCTCTGGACCGATCGTTAGAGCTTGGTCTTCTGATGGCTGAAAGGATCGATCAAGCTCGGTAACCGATGGGACAAAGGATTGAGGGAGGATAGGAGACACTGGAGTAATAGGGGTGTAGACGGTAGAGGAGTTGCAGGAATAGGTGAAGCTGTAGACGTTGGTAAGCGAATGCATTCAATTATAGTTGATTTAACCAAAAATAATTGGGATTAGAAAAACTAAACCCTGCCTCTAGCTAGCGGAATAGCCATATAATTGATAATTACGGCGCGAATACTAATTAGATTTATAGTAGCTTTCATTAAAATTGAAGCGCCAGTTCCTTTGATCCCGCAGTGCTATAGCCTCATTGTTCCTACAAGTTCATCATCACCTCTGCTTTTAGAAAGATTTCAGGAAGGATCGTCAGAGGCTTTGATTCAGAATAGAAGCAAACTCGGTAAAAGACGATGGGTGGTCATACGCTAGACTGTGACCCATTGCAGATAGCTGTATATGAAACGCCTGATGTCGTCGATCGCTCAGCACCCCGCACGCAGAGAAGCCGTTACGGGCTACTTGTTTATGGCTCCGACGATCCTGATTGCGGGCACGTTTCTGGTACTGCCAATTTTGTACGCCGTAGTGCTGGCATTTCACAAGGTGCAGCTTTTAGGTGAGGTGAGCTATCGCTTTACAGGATTGAAGAATTTTGCGCGAATGGCGAGTGATGAGCGCGTCTGGATTGCGCTACAAAATACGGCTCAATATGTTGCGATCGTCGTGCCCATCCAAACGATTCTGGCACTTGCTTTAGCCTTAATTCTTAACACCCAAATTCGGGGCAAATCTTGGTTCCGCGTGGCGTTCTTTTTGCCGACCGTCACTTCTTCAGCCGTGCTAACGCTGATTTTTATGTGGATTTACAACTCAAACGGATTGCTTAACGCTGTGCTGAGTTTGTTGAGTTTGCCAACTTATAACTGGTTAGGTGATCCGGCGGTTGCACTGAAAGGCATTATGATCATGAACATTTGGTCGACGGCACCGCTGTTCATGGTGATTTATCTAGCAGCATTACAAGATATTCCAGAATCGCTATACGAAGCGGCAACGATCGATGGAGCAACTCGTTGGGAGAAACTACTCTACATTACGCTACCATTTCTTCAGCCTGTGACCTTTTTCGTGATTGTCATGGGAGTAATTGGTACATTTCAGCTATTTGATCAGTCCTATATTTTTTCAGCCGGATCGGGTGGACCGAATAATTCGACGCTGACGATCGTTCTCTTAATCTATCAATACGCTTTCAAGAATCTTGATATGGGCTATGCGCTGGCACTGACGCTGCTGTTGGCTGTGGTTTTGATGACTGCAACGCTGATTCAGCGCGTTCTGTTTCAGGAAGAGCGACTGGATTGAATCACGCCGTATGAAACGACTATCTGGGCTGCTATACATTGTTTTGATCGGCTACACGCTGCTGACGTTTCTGCCGTTTCTGTGGGCGCTGTCGGCTTCGTTCAAGCCGCTAGCCGAGATTGCCGCAGGCGGACTCAATTTGATTCCAAAGCAGTTTACGCTGTCAAACTATCAGCAAATTTTCACGCAGGAACCACTGTTTGGTCGCTGGTTACTGAACAGCACGATCGTGGCAATTTTAGTCACGCTGTTTAATCTACTGTTTAACTCAATGGCAGGATACGCGCTGGCACGAATCCGATTTCCGGGAAATCAATTTTGGTTTTTCCTGATTTTAGCCGTGTTGATGGTGCCCGGACAGATTACACTGCTGCCCAAGTTTCTGATTCTTAAGTCTCTTGGCTGGCTAAATACCTATCAGGGACTCGTTGTTCCTACGATCGTAAATGCCACGTTTATTTTTATGATGCGCCAGTTCTTTATTAATTTTCCAAAAGAGCTAGAGGAAGCCGCTGCTCTGGATGGCTTGAATCGATTTGAAACTTTTTTTCAGATTGTCCTACCGCTAGCAAAACCTGCCTTAGCTGCTCAAACCATCTTTGTATTTATGGGATCATGGAATGAATTTCTCATGCCATTGGTAATGCTTTCTGATCCAGATATGTTTACGCTGCCGCTGGGGCTCAATGCGTTTAAGGGGCAGTACGTGAGCTACTGGAATTACATCATGGCTGCATCCATGCTATTCACGCTGCCTGCGCTGGCGATTTATGCTTTCTTCAATCGCTATTTTATTCAAGGTGTAACATTTACAGGCGGAAAGTCTTAAAAGAAATCAGGAGACACCGTACAGCAGAATTGTTTATTCTAGAAGTGAATTTGTTCGATCGATTGAGCTATGGCAGGACACAGTAAGTGGGCAAACATTAAGCGCCAAAAGGCGAGAGTCGATGCCGTCAAAGGTAAAGTATTTACAAAAATCTCACGCGAAATCATCGTGGCGGCTCGAAGTGGCGTGCCCGACCCGGAGGCGAACTTCCAACTGCGAACCGCGATCGAGAAAGCCAAGGC
>NZ_JACJPG010000428.1 GCF_014695955.1 Leptolyngbya sp. FACHB-36
CTGCGATCGCACCGCACCTCTCGCGATCGCGACTTAATTCGGGATGGAGACACGATCGCTCAGATCTCGGCTCAGTTAGAACGTGATTTAGGTCCTGCTGAGCTTGCCCTAACTCTACGCAGCAGTAGTCGTCGGATCGTTGCTGTAAATGGCGAGACCCTGCGCCGCCAACTGGATTTTCTGGGCGTTCTAAACGTCGTGCAGTTCTCCAGCTTGGACCTGGATCTGGTGCGCGGAGGACCGGAACAGCGACGCACGTGGCTTGACTCGCTGCTGATTCAGCTTGAACCTGTTTATGCCTATATCTTGCAACAGTACAACCAGATTCTGCGACAGCGGAACGCGCTGTTGCGAGGTCTGCGCGGCGAGGAAACGGGAGATAGGGAAATAGGAGGATGGGAGGAGGACGAGCCGTCGGAACCTGAACTGGGCCGATCGCAGGAGCTTTCGTTGTGGAATGCTCAACTAGCAGCAGCGGGAACTCGTGTGATCCGGCGACGGGCAAGGGTGATCCGGCGGTTGGCGCCATTGGCAAACTACTGGCATCAAGCGATCAGCGGCAGGACCGAGGATCTCGACGTGCGCTATGCCCCAAACGTACCAATGCAGGAAGACTCACCGGAGCAGGTGCAGCAGGCGTTTTTACAGAAGTTTCAGGAGCGGACGATCGCGGAGCAATACCAAGGCACGACGCTGGTTGGTCCTCATCGCGACGAAGTAGAGTTCACAATTAATCAAACCTCAGCGCGGCAGTACGGCTCTCAGGGACAGCAGCGCACTCTGGTTCTGGCGCTAAAGCTTGCAGAGCTGAAGCTAATCGAAGAGGTGATCGGAGAGCCACCGCTGCTGCTGCTGGACGATGTGCTGGCAGAACTCGATTTGCATCGGCAGAATCAACTGCTAGAAACAATTCAGGAGCGCTTTCAAACTTTAATTACAACCACGCATCTCGGTGCATTTGATGCTCAATGGCTACATTCGTCGCAGATTTTTTCAGTCAAAACAGGGCAGTTGTCCGCTGAGTAAGAGAAGCACAAGCCGCTGCACTTATACGCGCTGAGTCGGCTTGAGGAACAGCCAGCTGACAAAGAAGAAACACGCCACAACGAGCTGGGCAAAATCGACTGGCGATAGATAGCCATCAGAGAGCAAGGCGATACTGCGATCGGTGATTCCAAATACCCAACAGGAAACGCCTAGAAACCAAATACCCTGCTTGAGATTGCCTAAAAACGGGTAGAAATGAGCGGATGGCTTGCTTTCCATGGGTTTAGTGCTGTCTTTTAGCTTGAGATGAGCGTCACAGTGTGCTGAATATAGGGTGCTAAGTATGGGGAGATTGATTCACCTTCCTGCTTAAGGTCCATGTTAAAAAATATTTTTAAGGGTTGCCATAGATCCCCAGAGGTATTAAAGGAATTTTGATCAGTTCTCTAACGTGATAGCCAAGTAGTTAACCTGCGCGATCGTATCTGCCTCGATCGTGCTTATTTGAAGTGCTAGCCTGAAAAAGTCGTCTTCTCTCTCGTGGTAGAGTAGCAACGCTGTATGACTGAACCATCAAAAACAGGACTTGCCCACTCCGTACTGAGGGTGCCAAGCGGATTTGTGGCTGGCGCAACCTATCCCTTGCAGGCTGCCCTTCTGCTAGCACGATCGCCCACATTGTGGAGCTTTGTAGCCGTTCCTGTTCTAGTCAATTTGATTCTGGGCGTGGTTCTATATCTGGGTTTGCTGTTTCCAGCGTGGGGGGCGATTGCCGCTTGGACAGGCGGCTTGCCCATCAGATTAGCCAACTGGGTAGCGGGATTGCCACCTTGGGCAGCGCGTATTCTTGGCTGGCTACCAACGGGAGCCTCATTTGTAGATGAAGTACTGAGTGGGTTATTGGCGATCGTTTTGCTCGTCTTAACTGGCTTGCTTCTCGTTCAGTTTGGGGCGATTCTGGGTGCGCCGTGGTATGGCAGCTTGGCAGAACGCATCGAGCAGCTTCGTCTAAAACAGCTACCACCGACAGAACCGCAGACCGTGACGCGAGCGCTGTACGACATCTGGCGGGCATTAACCTTTCAGGTGAAGAAGCTGCTGCTAGCAGGCGCGATCGGGATTCCCTTCTTTTTGCTGAATTTGGTGCCAGGGATTGGAAGCGCGATCGCTAGCGTTGGCGGTATTGCCTTAGCCGCGCTGCTCGTCGGCTTAGACTTCTTTGACCCACCTTTAGAGCGTCGTCGGTTCAGTTTTCGAACCAAGCT
>NZ_JACJPG010000429.1 GCF_014695955.1 Leptolyngbya sp. FACHB-36
GTCAAGCGATCGCTCAGCCATCGCGGACAGGCGTTTCAAGTGCTGCTGCCGCAGCTACAGGTGCTGAACGTCTAGAGCTACTGACGTTGAATTACTGACGTTGCCAAGCTGACTAGCCGAAGAAGCTTGGCGGTCGTCTTTGCAGAATCTTTATGAAGTGGAAAGGATTGCTCAAGTGAGCAACGGACGACGATCTCTAGACTCTACAGGATCGAGAGGACGCCGTTTTGTTCCAGGCTTTACAGAAGCTTTACAAACTTATTAGTTTGAAGCGCTCCCCATGAAGATTAAGTGAGTGTTTTCACAGACGGTAGCAGGGGTTTAAGGCTTGGAACTATAGTCAAACGAAAGCCTTCCGTATTTATACCGATTACAGCAATCATGCAAGCCGCATTGCCCCCGGTAGTGATGGAACATTCTATCTCTATTCCATCAAGTCTCGATGGTCCTCACCGCTCTACCGTTTGTATGTTTAAGCGATCGCTTGACATCCTTGGCAGTCTGGTAGGGCTAGCAGTTTTAGCAATTCTATTTATTCCTCTAGCGATCGCAATCAAGCTGGACAGTCCGGGTCCTGTGCTGTATTCCCAGATTCGCTACGGTCTACTGGGTCGCCCGTTTCGGATCTACAAGTTCCGATCAATGGTGGCAAATGCAGATGCGTTGAAGTCACAGGTAAAGAACGAAGCAAAAGGGCTGATCTTCAAGAACGAAGACGATCCGCGTATCACTCGCGTCGGGCGAATTCTGCGCAGCACAAGCTTGGATGAATTCCCACAGTTCTGGAATGTGTTAATTGGTGAAATGAGCCTTGTGGGGACCCGTCCTCCAACCGGAGATGAGGTCTCTCGCTATGAGTCACACCATTGGCAACGCTTAATGGTGAAACCTGGGCTAACAGGTGAATGGCAGGTAAATGGACGATCGAGCGTCAAAGATTTTGAGGAGATCGTAAGCCTGGATTTGCGCTATCAAGCTCAGTGGCACCCGCTTTATGATCTATTTCTGATCGCGCGGACCATTTACGTCATTATTGCTAAGGTTGGCGCTTGCTAAATTTGCTTCACTCATAATAAATTGGCTTAGAAAGCGGGATGTACCGAGTGCGGTAACACCCCGCTTTTTTATTTTTTAAACATTTCCCCCGTAATGAGGGAAAACAAAAACGTGAACACGATGGCTGCAAGAGCAAGCTCTACGCTTTTAGTAGCGCTGTAACAGAAAATTCCAATTCCAATCAAAATAACAAGCAATCCAGAGGACATAGGCTGTTTCTCTCCCAAGCCTGAACATTCGGGGCGTCAGAGGGTTCCTACTGCAATGCTAGATGAGAACTTAGAGACCGATCATGGCTAATGCGTTAATGATTTGAAGATTTTTCAAATTTTTATACGTCCGAATTTCGATTTAGCTGCATCATGGTGTCTGTACAAAGCTGGCAAGTTCAGTTGTATCAGTCAGGTCAAGGGCGGCATGGTATTACTGCTTACGGACGTTTTCTTGCTACTGACCCAGGTTCTGTTGTGGCTGTTGGTGGGTCTGATTGGTTGGTTTGTGCTGCTACGATCGCTGCCCAGAGCGTTCTTAAGTCTGCTAGTGCTGCTGCTAATTTTGGCGGTGCTGGCGCTGTCGTTTTTCCAGGGTCCTCCGTTAGACGGCGGCGTTTTGGAAGTGCTCTGGCGCGTTATCTCCTTTCCGTTTAGCCCGCTAGGATTGGGGATTATTCTGCTGTTGATTTTGCTGTCTGGGCAGAAGCTTGGAAAAACGGCGAAGAACCTGATTCTGCTGGTGTTGACGCTGTTGGCGCTAGGGAGCGTTCCGATCGTCTCCTACTACCTAACGCGAGAGTTAGAGGTTGAGGGGATCGAGCAAGTCCGGCCCCAGCCTGCTCTGACGGTTCCTGGCTCTCGGCGCGTGATTGTGCTTCTGGGACAAGAAACGACGCGCCCGCAGCTACGGACGCCGCAGCAGGCAGCCCCAGCGAATCCTCCCTTTATTGAGCGTCCGATTACTCCAGAAACGTTTCAAATTCTGACCGCGCTACCCACTCAGCTAACGGAGCGGGGCGATCGCATTCTCTATGCCGCGCAGCTTTTTCAGGAAGAATCCCGACTGGGCACAAATCCACTCATCGTTGTTAGCGCAGGAGTGCGTCCCGAACGGCGACGGCGAGATGGCGAACGCGATGAAGACATTTCGGAAGCCAGAGATATCCAGCGCTTTCTAACGCGAGAACTCAACGTTCCTGAAGGCAGCATTCTTCTCGATAGTGGGGGCAATAGCCTGCGACGCAGCGCAGAGCGAGTGCAGGCGTTGCTGTCTGACCAGCAGCGCGGCATTAACTTTGGCAACCAACTGACCCTGGTGACTTCGGCGCTCAGCATGAACCGCGCTGTCCTAACGTTCAACCGCGTGTTTAACGAGGCCATAGTTACTGCTCGCCCTACAGACTTCTACACCCTTCCACCCGCTGAAAACCTTGCCAGGCTCGTTCAGGGACGTGACCTAATTGAGCGAGAAATTATCGTCACTGACTTCCTCCCTACTGCCGACGCCTTTTATATCAGTAGCCAAGCGATCGAAGAGTACCTCAACTCTATCTTTTACTTTCTGCGCGGTTGGATACGCCCCCTGCAAGCCCCTACCCCTCGCTAACTCTCTGCGCTCCTACACGGTGGTTTTCCCAAGGCAAACGCAGGAAAATTTTCGCATCTTGAAGGTTGAGCATTTCAGCCCTTCAAGATTCTTGCTTAGCACTTTAAAACCCTTGCTGAACAAGCACGCGATTTTCCTGCGTTTGCCTTACCCCTTCTACAAAACAAACGCAGAAAAATCTAAACTTAAGTATTTAGATATAACGGCTTAAATTAACGGTTGCAGATACTATCCGCCAAAGTTGCTACATTTGAATTGTCATACTGAGACAGCTACAAAGATCCATGATTCAAGCGCTACAAATGACGCTAATCGTATTGAATTTCTTCAAAGAAGGTAATTAAGTTGCCATCTTCATCTACAACACCAAATTCACGGGTTCCCCAAGGCTTTTCTTGCAATGGCGCATTTGCATGAATAACTTTTTTAGGTTGGTACTCGGCATACAGCGCATCAATTTCTTTAACATTGATACGACATGCAGTGTTTTCAGCAATGTGTTTTTCAGGACATGCCCAGAAGTGAATTTGTACTGCATCGCGCTGAACAATACCGTAAACCAGCGGCTCCTCATAGATTTTGGTGAATCCAAGTACAGAGCAATAGAACTGGATAGTTCTGGTGATATCTAGCGAAGCCAGAATTGGAACAGCCGAACTTAATGCTGGGCTACTCATTTCACCTCCTTATCTGCCTTTAATTTGGCTTGAACGCTTTTGCGATCGCGTTACCGATGATCTGAAACTATTGTCTCATCGATTTATTACACAAACAAAATTCTTGGTAATACCCGAATAGCGACATTGTCAAGAGTTCTTTTCTAGGTGTTCGTCCGCTGAAAACGTTATTGCGAATTTTCTCCAATGCCATCTCCTGTAGTGGAGATTATCGAGAAAAAATACAGGAGTTTTCTCGATCGCTTTAAAGAGACGATCAAGAATCAGCGTGTCCTCTGCCGTATCCGTTCTCCACTGCTGCTTTAGATACAGTCGCCCTTGGCGGTTCTTTCCCTCGATCGACAGCGCCCCACCCAGATTCGTCTACGATGAGAAAGCCTCCTGCTACTCCCGATCGCGCATGGCTCAATCTCGACTGCAAAAACTTGGTGCATACCTCCGTCCTCACTGGCGACCCGCCACCCTTGGCATTACCGCACTGTTCATTGTCAATGCCTTAGGCGTCTATATCCCCCTGCAAATCCGCGACAGCATCGACAAACTGCAAGTCACCTTCAGCTTTAGCCAGGTGTTGTATTACGTGGTCCTGGTGCTGGTGCTGGCGTCGATTATGTGGGTTGTGCGAATGGCATCGCGGATTTGGCTGTTTGGCGTGGGACGGCAAGTCGAGTTTGACTTGAAGCAGAAGATCTTTAGCCATTTACTGAGACAAGAACCCTCGTATTTTTCCACGAACACGATCGGCGATTTGATCAATCGAGCCACCAGTGATGTTGATAACATTCGCCGTTTGCTGGGGTTCGCTGTGTTGAGCTTGGCAAATACGGTCTTTGCCTATGGGTTAACGCTACCTGTGATGCTGGCAATTAACTGGAAATTGAGCTTGCTGGCGGTGTCGGTTTATCCTTTGATGCTGGTGCTGGTGCAGCTATTTAGCGACAAATTACGGCTTCAGCAACTTACCGTGCAGGAAGAACTTTCCAGCATGAGTCAATTAATTCAGGAGGACTTAAGCGGCATCGCCCTAGTCAAAATTTACGCCCAGGAAGACAACGAGCGACAGGCATTCCAACAGCTAAATAAGCAGCTATTAGACGCGAACTTGAGCTTGGCGCTAACGCGCAACATTCTGTTTCCAATTTTGCGTGGCATTTCTAGCTTGAGTCTGTTGGTAGTGCTGTGGTTTGGTGTGGGTGCCATTAGCAGTGGAGAAATTACCGTGGGCGGCTTCATCGCTCTGCTGCTCTACGTCGAACGCTTGGCGTTTCCTACCGCGTTACTCGGCTTCACGATTACAGCCTATCAGCGCGGCGAGGTTAGCATCGATCGCATCGAATCCATCCTCACCGTTGAACCCAAAATTCAAGATCGTCCAGACGCGATCGCACTCGCTCCTGCCGACATCAGCGGAGAACTGCACGCGCAAAATCTTACGTACATCTATCCGACGATCGTGACGGCTCACGAACCTGTACACCCTGCGCTTGACCACGTCAGCTTTACGATTGCTGCGCAAGAAACTGTGGCGATCGTAGGACCGATTGGCTCTGGCAAATCCACGTTAGCCAATGCGCTACCGCGCTTGCTGGATATTGCTCCCGGTCAACTGTTTTTGGACGGCTACGATGTCACGCGGATTCGCGTGCAAAATTTACGAGAAGCGATCGCTTACGTTCCGCAAGACAGTTTTTTATTCAGCACCACGATTCAAAACAACATTCGCTACGGCACTCCCAGCGCTGCTCCCGATCAGGTCATCCAAGCGGCAAAGCAGGCGCAGATCCACTCGGAAATCCTCAACTTTCCACACCAGTACGAGACGATCGTTGGGGAGCGCGGCATCACGCTCTCTGGAGGACAACGACAGCGGACCGCACTGGCACGCGCGCTGCTCGTTGATGCGCCAATTCTAATTCTGGACGATGCCCTTTCTAGTGTGGATAATCAGACCGCGACGGATATTTTGAAGAATCTGTCGGAGGGGACGGATCGTAAAACCGTGGTGTTTATTTCCCATCAACTCTCTGCGGCGGCGACTGCCAATCGCATTTTTGTGATGGATCAAGGGCGCATTGTTCAAATCGGAACCCATGCTGAGCTAATCGTACGATCGGGACTTTATCAAACGCTGTGGGACCAGCAGAGACTCGAAGAAGTGCTGCAATAGAAGCAGAGACTGGCAAACCGCCTGCAACCTCTCGCGTTTCTGCTGTATCGATTGACCCTGAAGCTACCATTCCTGCACAGGTTAGCAATTGCTAGCACTACTGCATGGTTAATCAGCATAAGCGACGCTTGAGCGGCTAAACGTGGAACGGAATTGCCAGCAGTGGCAGGAAAGCACCGCCCAGCCACAGCCAAGTCCATCTAGGTGTCAACGACTCCGATGGGGGAGCCAGTAGGGCGTTAATGCGTTCAGTCAAACGATCGCGCACGATGATTGCACTAAATTCGGCGTAGGCCATCTCCGGCTCCATCGGTGCACTCACAACCAGCAGCAGCGCCTCTGCCAGCAGCAAGCCATCGACGTGCTGCGCCGCGTATTGATCCGCCCGTAGCTCTCGTAGAATGAGAAGTTCCTGCCACAGTGCGTCGGTTTGCGGTAGCCAAGCCGTTAGTCGTCGCAGCCAACCCAGCCAGAAGAACCAAAAGGTGTCGCGATGGTCGCAGTGGGCTTGTTCATGAACAAGAACGGCTTTGAGATGCTCCTCGTCTAGCGTCTTGAGTAAGCCTTGGCTCACGATCAACTCAGACCGCCAAAAGCCAACTTGGGCGATATACGGCATTCGGCTGTCGATTAGACGTCCGGTTGTACCATGCACGTCTACAGCAGAGTACTGATGAATTTTATGCAGCGATCGTCCCATCTCTACTAGCAGCCGCAAACAAATCACGAACGCCACCGTTAAGAAGCCCGTCGCCAACCCGTAGATGCCCCAGCCTTCCCACCAGCGCACCATCTGACCACGCGGACCCATAAAACCAATGGCGATCGCGGTCGTTAGCAGCAGTCCGGGCGGCAGCACGAAGGCAACTAGCGCCCGCTGCCACCGCTCATTCCAACTGCTAGCTCCGTCGAACCACAGCCAGCGAATACTGCAAGCGGTCACGATCGCCGTGACCAGCATCAGGAGATGCATCACTTTACGGTTCCTCCTTGGTCCCCTTAGCATTGCGTGCGGCTTGCAGGCGCTGCGCGATCGCGGCTAGCTGCTCGACGCTGGTTTGATCGAGGCGATCGGCAAATGCCGCAACAATATCCGGATTGCCCACAGCGAGAAACTGATTCAATTGCTCATACGCCTGAAGCGCCCTAGCTTCTGGTTGCGATACGAGCGGTCGCCACGAAAAGCTGCGACCCTGTTTATCGCAAGCTAACCAGCCTTTTTTTGTCAGCCGATTCAGCACGGTGGTAACAGAAGCATACGCCAGTTCTCGATCGGGATCTGTCAGAATCCGATCGTGCACGTCCTTCACGGTGACCACGTGTAGCTCCCAAACAATCTGCAAAATCTCGCGCTCCAGCGGACCGAGCGAGAGCTGCTGAGGGCGGTGATTCGGCAAAGAAGCCATAGTTGAATCGAGTTCCTTACAGACTGTTTACCAAGGTACTTCAGATTGTCCGCTAAATGCAGCCTTCTCCAACACTGAATTCCCAGTAGACGTAGTTTGACAGCCTGTCTTTTGACACTGCCCAATAGACCCTTTCAGTATTAGAGGTGCCGTTTATTAACCGAGGAGAAACACTCAATGAAAAAACGAATTGCAGCACTTCTCGTTACGATCGCTGTCATCGCAATTGCTGTCGTGGTTGCGTTCAGTGCTCCTGTTCTTGCTGACGTGGATATGACCGTTGGTTCCAAAGTATTTAACGCCAACTGTACGGCGTGTCACCTTGGTGGCGGAAATGTGGTTGCTGCAAACAAAAACCTGAAAGCGGACGCCCTAAAGCAGTACGGCATGGACTCAGCCGAGGCAATCATCAGCCAAGTGACGAACGGCAAAAATGCGATGCCTGCCTTCAAAGGTCGGCTGACGCCAGACCAAATTGAATCTGTTGCCGCCTACGTTCTGGCTCAGTCCGAAAAAGGCTGGACGAAGTAATCCTGAACTCTCGTTAATCACAATCACGTCCGAGCTAATGATTCAAAAACACTGGTTAGCGATCCCGGCGATCGCCGGGATCGCCTTGGGTAGTCAGCTTGCCCAAAATCACCTCCTCGCTCACTCGGCAGACGGTGGTCACAGTCCGATTTCTGAAAGCGCACACCATAGCACCGTTGAGATTCCTAAAGGGCAACCTGTTCCTTCAGTCAACCTAGTCGTACACCCAGACCCAATGGACGGCTGGAATTTAGAGGTTAAGGTTGCTAATTTCCGATTTGCTCCGGAGCGAATCAGCCAAAAAGGTAGCTTAACTGAAGGACACGCACACCTGTTTGTTAATGGTCGCAAGGTAACACGGCTCTACGGAACCTGGTATTACCTGGCACTGGAGCCAGGACAGCATAAAATTACCGTGTCGCTGAATACCAACCAGCACCAAAGCTTGACCCACAACGGTCAGCCAATTCTGGATACGACGATCGTGACAGTCCCGCAACGCTGAATCCTCTAGCGATCGGCAACGGTGCGCTGGCGAATTCCTACCGCTAGTCCAAGCAGAAACAGAATGCCGATCGCCCCCGCAAGTGGATTGCGATCGACGCCTGTAATCCAGTTAGGGACGCGATCGGTATACTCGATTAGCTGCCCAACATTAACCACGTAGTAGCCCCAAACCAGTCCCGCGTGCAGACCCATTGGCAGCGCTAGTCGTTCGCGCCATCCGCCAAACCAGCGTTCTCCGTGAATGCGCTTTGCCCAAACCAGAGTTGCACCCAGTAGAATCAGCGCGGGAAACTGGACTTTGAAGCCGTGTACTGCAGCAAAGATCGTTGCATTCACAACAAGCGCCACAGTGGGTACATAGTCGCGCTGAAGCTCGTCCAGCAGCCAACCGCGAAACAGCAGCTCTTCGGCAAACGCAAGAGCCGTGGACATCAGCAATCCCTCTAAAACCACTTGCAGCAGCGAAGTAGACGGCTTCCAAGTTAGCCAGCCGAGCAGACTCTCAGCGATAAACAGAATGAACAGGCTGCCCGCTCCGATCGTCCATCCCGTTAGCCATTCTTGCCCGCTGCGACGACTAAACTCTAAGCCGTACCTCCAAAGCACGTTTGGCTGACGGTACACATGCAGCCCCCAAAGCCGCACCAGAACGATGAATTCAACGTAGAGCAGCAGCAAAGTAAGAATGCTCGCCAGATTCGGATCGCGAACAAGCAGTACGATCGGTCCTGCTAACGGTACCCAGAAAAGGAGCAGGATCAGTAAAAACGCCCCAATCCGCACGGGGGCAGGACATCGAGCAAGCTTGGACAGATTGAGCTTCAAGGAATGCAGTCCACTCACAAACGGTCTAAAAGCACGCTATCACAGCAGCAAGTCGCTAGCTGTCTCTATTCATCCGGCTCGATCGTGCTGCTCAACCCATGACCCTTCAAAGTTTCACAGTAAAATTCGGCGTGCTCCTGAGCACAGGTAATGACCAGCGCAACGCCATTGGTGTGCGCTTCCATCATGATATCTACTGCTTGGGGCTGGGTCAGACTGGGCACCGTTTGCATTAGAGTTTGCACCACGTACTCCATTGGATTGAAGTCATCATTGTGAAGCAAAACCCGGTAGCGGGGCGCAAGTTTTCTGACCGTTGAACGCTGTTCAATGGTTTCGACAGACACCGCTCTATCCTCTCTATAAACTATTGACTAACAAAAAACTATTGACTAGCAAAGATGCGATGAACCGTAGGTTGCAGCCGCCCATCACTTATTGCCCAGTACTACGGGAGGCGCTACGCAGGCGATCGGCTGTAGCGTTTACACTACTTAATCTCTTTATACCACTCTCCGTTTAATTCGAGTACCTCTAGCGACGCATTCTTGACTTTTGCTTTATTCAGCAGCGACCCGTCGCAGAGTATGCACTGTAGCACGCACGGATTCAATTCTGCTTACAAGCTTTTAGAATGGAAAGAACCTTGTGCGATTCACTCATTGGCTTTAGCCTTGAAGCAGCCCAACCTAGCGAACTTCCAACCCTGTCAAATCGTTTGCCTAGAGCACGAAACCAGCCGCCTGTATGCTGAAGTGGTACAGGTTGTAGACGATCGCCAAGTTTGCTGGGTGCGACCCTTTGCGCTGGCAATCCCTAGCTCGACTGAGGACGACGTGTTGGGCGCTTGGATTGATCTACGAGGTGGAGCGGATTTGCTGTGTCCGATCGTGCTATTCCGCAGTGCCCTGGATACCGAAGTTTTGCCACTGCTAACGGCCCTGTATGCGTCAAGTGGAGACGAGGATGAAGTGACTGATCGTGCCAAGCGTCAGCAGCTTAACCAATTTATGCGTCTCGTCTGGCAAACCCATCGGCAGGCGTTTCAGGCACTCTGACCGCTAAGGGCTGGCAACCAGTTGAACTCGCCCCGCATCCATTTCCGCCATCAACAGCTCAAGAGCTTCAAAGTCGACATCGGAAATGTGTCCCATGCGAGTCAGTTCGTAGTTGATCTCGTTCTCGATGTCAGGAGTGAGTTGTTTGATGTGTAGCGCTTTTTCTACTAGACGTCTAATAATGTTATTCATGGTAGTAGTGGATCTCTAAATGAATTTTCGGCTGATTACCCTGCCTATGTAGTGATCTAAAGCTAGAACTTTGTGTGATTCTAATCACTCGTGACTCGTGCTGTTCGCTACGAGCAGACTTATAATACAGAATTAGTTCGCCGTTGTGGAAAAATACAGAAAAATTTCACTCTGTACTATCTGCGCTAGCTAAGTTTTGCCGTACACTCCAAAATCCAACGCTGGTGCGCCAGCGAGAATGGCTGAATCTCAAGCGCTTGGCGAAAGACGGCGATCGCTGCCGAATACTCACCCAGTGCAACGTGGCATAAGCCAAGTCCGTGCAGCGCCCCAAAATGGATTGGATTTAACCGAATCACTCGTTCGCAGTCGGCAATTGCCGCTCGATAGCGCCCCTGCATGTAGTGCAGCACCGCACGACGGTTCCAAGCTTCGGCAAAATCCGGCTGAGATTCAATCAGCTCGCTAAGAACCGCTTCAGCATTCAACACATCTCCTGTTTCCAGCAGGAGTTGAGAGCGACGAATTGCCTCTAGCCCCAAGGCTCCTTTTTGCCCAAACCAGATACGCCAAAGGTCTTCAGTCGCTTGATCGCGAACATCCTCATGGGGATCTTTCAGATTTTTGAGTAAGGATGCAATACGAGAATCACTCATAGTTAAATTGCGCTCACAGTTATTTCAGACTTACCAGGGATTGGGGCGATTTGCGATTGATCTGTTGGCAAGTTCACACATTCTTGGCAAACAATTTAGAAAACCAAACCGTTTCTTTGACTCCAGTTCTTGACAAACGGATTCGGTATTTACTGCGACACAACGTCTGGGTGTTGCTCAATCCAGCGATCGATGTCTGCCAGCACGATATCGGGAATCTCCCAGGGAAACAAATGAGCGGTGTTTGGGTAGCAGTGCCACTCTGCCTCCGGAAGCAACTGCGCCGTTTCCTGACTGGCAGCGGAAGCGATGTGGCGATCGTTCTCGCCTGCAAGAACCAAGCAAGGACACTGAATTTTGGGTAAATCGGCAATCCGACTGTAGCGCTGCCGCATGGCCGTAAATAAGGCACGAGTTGCCCAACGCGATGTTTGCAGGTAGGCAGGCAGGGCGTAGGTCGCCAAGTAGTGGTAGGCGGCGGGGGTGTGCTGCTGAATTAAGTAGCGATAGAGCGATCGCTGCCCGAAGGTATCAATATTCCACTGCCAACCGGGACGGCAGCGGTTCAAAATGGACGCCACGCCTGTAAATACATTGTC
>NZ_JACJPG010000043.1 GCF_014695955.1 Leptolyngbya sp. FACHB-36
ACTCTGGCGGCAGCGGATCGGCGTCGTAGTCGTAGTCATCTACAGCAGCGGTGGAAGTCGTGACCATCATGCTCACTTGGAACTCGTCGTCCCTTTATTATGAAGGGTGCCGTTTGTTTCTCCGAAGCCACCTTGAGCTACTCAACGTCTGCCTCTGATTTCATCTCGTCTGCCCTCGATCGGCTGCGTGCTTTGACCCAATGCAGCGTTCAAACCACTTGGCGCTGTTGGGATGGAGACTTACCAACTGCCCAAGCGTTGTCTGAATGGCACACCTGGACGATCGTAGACCTGAATGCAAAACAGCATGTTGCGTGGTCGAAGGGAGAGCAGGTGCGATGGTTTGGGCAGGCGATCGTGGTGCCGCAAGCGCTGGAGGGCTACCCGCTGCAAGGGCTGTGTTTGCGACTGGCGCTAATGTGGTGGGCAATCGAGGCGCAGATTTTTGTCAACGGGCAGTTGGTGCAGGAAGGTGATCTGTTCGACTGCTCGACGCGGTTGCTGCTAAGTGATGCGGTTGCTCCGGGAGAAGAGATTGCGATCGTGCTCCGTCTCGTCAGTCCGGGTCACGACGATGGCGCGCTGGTGCGATCGACTTGCCTGTACGAGTCGCTGGACGGTTTTCCAGAGCCGAGCTTTGTAGCAGATGAGTTGGCGGTACTGCACACCTACCTTCAAGCGCTGAGTCCTGAGCAGTTGGATACGTTGGCAGAGGCGATCGGGCAAATCGATTGGGCGATGCAGGGCGATCGGGCAGCATTTGATCACAATCTGGCGCAATTGCGCCAGCAGCTTCTACCGTTAGCCGAGCCAATTAAGCAGCGCCAAATTCAGCTAATCGGTCATGCTCACTTGGATATGGCGTGGCTGTGGACCGTTGATGAAACGTGGCAAGCCGCAGAGCGCACGTTTGAATCGGTGCTGGGTCTACAGCAGGATTTTCCGGAGCTAACGTTTTGCCACTCCACCCCTGCGCTGTACGAATGGATCGAGCAAAATCGCCCGGACTTGTTTGAACGGATTCGCCAGCAAGTTGCAGCAGGAACATGGGAGCCTGTTGGTGGACTTTGGGTAGAGCCAGAGTTGAATTTGATTGGGGGAGAGGCGATCGTTCGTCATATTCTCTACGGTCAGCGCTATTTTCAAGAAAAATTTGGCGACATTAATCGGATTGCGTGGCTTCCCGATACCTTTGGCTTCAACTGGCAACTGCCGCAGTTTTTTAAGCAGGGCGGCATTGAGTATTTTGTGACGCAGAAGCTTCGCTGGAATGATACGACGCAGTTTCCTCATGAGGTTTTTCAGTGGCAGGCTCCGGATCAGAGTCAGGTGTTGGGTGTAATGTCGGCTCCGATCGGTGAAGGCATCGACCCCATCAAAATGGCGACCTATGCGTGCGAGTGGGAAAACAAAACGGGGATGTCTCGATCTCTCTGGCTTCCGGGCGTGGGCGATCACGGAGGCGGACCCACACGCGACATGCTGGAATTGGCGAGACGATGGCAGCGATCGCCCTTTTTCCCAGAAGTAGAATTTACAACAGC
>NZ_JACJPG010000430.1 GCF_014695955.1 Leptolyngbya sp. FACHB-36
CTCCCCGCGATCCTCCGGGAACTCGCCGACCTGGAAACCCTAAGTTTGAGGGGAAATTGATCTTGCGGGCTTCGACGGGAGGTAGAGGACTAAAAAACCCAAGCCCGATCGCGATCGCCAGCACACTTCTCCAATTCAATTGCACCCGAAAGCCCATACTCGCCACTCCAGCTAGATTTTCCTAGCACCCTCCCCTGGATTGTAGTGGACATCGTGCACGACTCACCCGGTCAGGCGACCCACTCAGCAACAACCGATGGTAGAAAAGATCCAGCCCGAGAAACTGTGGAGTGATGTATGGCGATTCGGCTGCTGCTTGTGGATGACCAATCGCTGTTTCGGCAGGGACTCGCATCGCTTCTAGCGCTAGAAGACGACTTGGAGGTGGTGGGGCAAGCGAACCAGGGTCGGGAAGCGATCGCCCTGACCGAACAGCTCCAGCCCGATGTAATCCTGATGGATGTACGAATGCCCATTTGCGACGGCGTAGTGGCAACGCGGGAGATCCACCAGCGCTACCCCTGGATTCGAATTTTGGTTCTGACCACGTTTGATGAGGATGAGTACATTTGGAAGTCGCTACAGGCAGGTGCGCTGGGGTATTTGCTGAAAAGCACACCATCCAGACAGCTCGCTGACGCCATTCGTACGCTGCATCAGGGCTATAGCCAACTCGGTCCGACGATCGCGCCCAAAGTCTTTTCCCACATTCATTTGCCGACGGCGAAACCTGGCGATTATCCATCGCTGAGCGATCGAGAACGCGAAGTGCTGACGCTGCTGGGGCAGGGCAAAAACAATCGGGAAATCGCTCAAGCGCTGCACTTAACCGAAGGGACGGTAAAAAATCATATTTCGCGCATTTTAGGGCAGTTGGGATTGCGCGATCGTACGCAGGCGGCACTGTGGGCGCAGCAGCATTTGTGAGGGATGTGCGAAGACGGTATTGACCTTAATCGACTAGGAGGTGGCATGGTTGAGTCTGGCATAATTCGGGTGAGGCACTCGCTGCCACTAGAGGCAGATTTGTTGGCGATCGTGGTGCCTCAGTTTGCAATGCCTCCAGCACAGCGCTGCCGCTTGCTGAAGCGGGGATTGAACGACACGTATCTGGTCGAAACTGAGACAGCGCCTTATATTTTGCGGCTGTATCGCCACACCTGGCGCACGAAGACAGAAATTGATTTTGAGTTGCAGCTGCTGAGGTTTTTGGGCGATCGTCTGCTGCCAGTTGCCGCTCCAATTGAAACGAAGCAAGAGGAACTAACCACAACCATTTTGGCACCTGAAGGGACACGCTACGCCGCAGTGTTTCCCTATGCGCCCGGTGAAGCCGTAGAGGAGCAACTGACGCAAACGCAGAGCCATCAGCTTGGCGCACTCACTGCCCAAATCCACGAGGTGAGCAACGAGTTTCAGAGCTGCTTTCATCGTCCTGAATTGAACCGTGAGTATTTGCTGGATTGGGCGTGGACGTGGATCAGCGCACTTTTTGAAACCGTGCAGCAGGATAGCCGTGAGATTCAAGCTGAAATTGCCCGAATTAAAGTCGAGCTGGACGATCTGAATCTGCCGATCGCGTCCCCTATCTACGGAATTTGCGTTGGCGATGTCCACGCAGGCAATACTCATTTTGTAGAAAATGCACCAACCTTGTTTGACTTCGACCAGTGCGGCTACGGCTGGCGCGCCTTTGATATTGCTAAGTTTTTGCACGTTTGCCTGACGCGCAACATCGCTGAACCCGTGCGTCGAGCGTTCCTGCAAGGCTACCAAACCGTGCGCGAATTAACTGCTCTGGAGCTTGCTGCCATTCCTGTCTTCATCAGAACCGCTCATATTTGGGTTCTGGGCATTAACGCCAGCGTTGCCGGAGAAGTCGTTCCCTACGGGCACTATACGCCTGCCTGGTTTAACGACAGGCTGGCGCGGCTGCATCAATTGCACCTTCTGAGTTCTGAAGACGTGATTTAGCCGTTGATTTCTCACTGGCATCTCAAGTCTTGTCGCCTCGATCGCTAAGCTGCGCCATACGAAGTTGATGGTTGTGGCTGTCGAACATTAGGCACAGCCCAGTATTGATCAGCACTAGACTTGCGGTGCCGATCCAAAACCAGTTGCCGCCATTGAGCTTTTGAATCAGCGCCTCACCAAACACGCTCAGCCCAAACCCGACACACAGCAATCCTGCAACGCCTTTAATCAGCCACAATTGTTTTTCCTGCTGCACCGCCTATCCTCCTTTGATGCAATGTATGGTCTAAGCTTCTGTTGGTTTATGGTGCTTGTGCCAGTGATGAGCAATATCGATGCGACGGCAGAGCCACACGCGATCGTGCTGCTGTACATAATCGAGAAACCGCGCCAGCGAAGCGGCTCGCCCCGGTCTACCGACTAGGCGGCAGTGTAGCCCGACGCTCATCATTTTGGGTGCAGTTTCACCCTCGGCGTACAGTACATCAAACGCATCCTTTAAATAAGCAAAAAACTGGTCGCCGGAATTAAAGCCTTGCGGTGTGGCAAAGCGCATGTCGTTGTTGTCCAGCGTGTAGGGAATCACTAGATGCGGCTTGCCGTAGTCGTAGGTCCAGTAGGGCAAGTCGTCGGCGTAGCTATCGGCATCGTAGAGAAAGCCGCCTTCCTCGACGACCAGCTTGCGCGAGTGGGGACTGGTGCGTCCGGTGTACCAACCCAACGGACGATTGCCCGTGACGCGAGTGTGGATCGCGATCGCCTGCTGTAGGTGCGATCGTTCTTCTTCCTCGCCGAAGTACTTGTAGTCGATCCAGCGGTAGCCGTGACTGGCAATTTCCCACTCGGCGTCTAGCATGGCGGCGACGGCTTCCGGGTTGCGCTCCAGCGCCATTGCGATGCCATACACGGTGACGGGAATGCCTCGCTCTGTAAACAACCGATGCAAGCGCCAGAAGCCCGATCGACTGCCGTACTCGTAGCATGATTCCATGTTCATGTGGCGCAATCCCATCAGTGGCACTGCGCCGACGATTTCTGACAGGAACGTCTCCGATGCTTGATCGCCGTGCAGAATGCAGGTTTCGCCCCCTTCCTCGTAGTTGATCACAAACTGCACGGCAACGCGCGCCTGATTTTGCCACTTCGGGTCGGGCGGCTGTCGTCCATACCCTACTAAGTCGCGTGGATAGGTCATCTCGATCGTCTCCTCACAGCACAAATTTTGCTAACGCTGCCTCACCCAGTTAGGTGATCTACGCCTCCCCCAAGGAGTTCGCACGCCCAGAGGAAGAAGGTTCTGGCATGTCTCCCGTATTGTGGATCCATAGGTTAGGTACTCAGGTACCACTTGAAAAACCCGGCGGGGGGCTGCCGGGTTTTTTATTTTTACCACTAATAACTGTTAGCGATGGGTTAACCGCTACTTCTTGCGAATAAAGTCGTAAATTTCCAGGTAGTCTTTGCCGGGGTAGTTCCAGGAGTAGTCGTACTCCATGCCCTGAATAACAAGCTGGCGAAACTCGTCGGGGGACTGGGTCCACAGGTCGATCGCCCGATCCATCGTGGATTCCAGTGCCGTACAGTCGCTTTGGTAGAACACGAAGCCGTTGCGCTGTTCGGTCAAGTGATCGGTGTCGTAGTCGCGATCGAACACCGTGTTGACCAGTCCGCCAACGCCCCGAACGATCGGCACCGTACCGTACTTCAAACCGATCATCTGCGTCAAACCGCAGGGTTCGTAGTTACTGGGGACGACAATCATGTCGGAGCCTGCGTAAATCAGGTGAGACAGTTCCTCGTTGAAGCCGAGTTCTAGGTGCACATCTGGGTGGTCATTGAGGAAGCGCTTTTCGTGCTGGAAGTGGGCGTTGATGCCTGCTTCGGTGGCTGATCCCAGCAGGACAAACTGCGCGTTGTGGTGGATCGCGTGGTAGATGGCATGATGCACCAGATGAACGCCTTTCTGCTCGTCGAGGCGTCCGATGAAGGCGATGATCGGCTTGTC
>NZ_JACJPG010000431.1 GCF_014695955.1 Leptolyngbya sp. FACHB-36
ATGCAGAAACGACCTCTGCCGCATTGACTCAGTGAGAGTGACCTAGTAAAACTGGCTGTTGGCCTATTTATCTCGATACCACCGCGCAATACGATCGGGCGAAACGCCCAGGAGGTAGGCAGCAATTGCCAGTTGGTTGATCAGAGTGGTTTTGAGGACGCCGAGTTTTTGCCAGCGACGACCCGATGTAAGCACTGCCGCTGGAACGATCGCAACCCTCCCCAACCGCCGCAGGCGACACACTAACTCAAAGTCCTCCATGATTGGCAACTCAGGAAAGCCGCCTAGCTTACGGAACGTCTCAGCTCTCAGGAAAATTCCCTGATCGCCGTAGGGCAGCTGCAAGCGACGCGATCGTACATTCACGCCCCACTCCACGAGTCGCAGTCCGGCTACAGTACCGCTAATTGCTAACTCAAACGCACCTACAATGACTGAAGGATGATTAAGGGTTTGACGGATTCGACGATCGAAGCCCTTGGGTAAATGGGTGTCGCTGTGGAGAAACAGCAAGATTTCGCCGCTGGCAACGCGCGCACCTGCATTCATCTGGATAGCGCGACCCGGCGAAGCCCTGACTACTCGGACACCTTGCGCTTGAGCAATCGCGATCGTCTCATCGTGGCTTCCTCCATCCGCGACCACAATTTCGACATTGCTGCTGTGTTGAACTGAACGTAGAGTTTTTGCTAAGATTTTCACCTCGTTCAGCGTTGGAATAATCACAGAGATTTTTCGCTGTGCCTGCTCCCACGTCGGCAGGTCTTGTGGATAATCCACATCCGAGAGCGTCGGCAGACCGTCGAGGTCCAGCGACAGCCCAAGGCGCTGGGCGATCGCTACCGTCCTTTGCCACACCTCTGCCGTGCTCCATGGAATTTCTACAAACAGTTCTGGAACGAGTTTCCGCAGCCCGATCAGGTAGTAACCACCGTCCTCTGCTGGTCCCAGTGCTAAATCGCGCTGTTGAAGCGCGTCAAAGGCGGTGTCTAGCAGCGCAGCGTCCAAGTACGGACAGTCGGTGCCAACCACCACTACAGATTGGCTTCCCTGATTGAGCGCAGCGTCGAACGCGCGCGTGAGTCGATCGCCTAAATCGCCTTCACCCTGCGGCTCATAGCTAATGTCGTCGCCCAACCAAGCTCGCATATCGGCAGCGTCACCGCCTGTAAACCGAATCTCGATCGTGATTGAGCGAGCAGAGCGGAGCGATCGGGCTTGTGCCAGCGTGTGCTGCGTCATTTGCCGATGCAGGTCTGCGGCACCTTCTGCCCCCAATGCCGGAATCAAGCGGGTTTTTGCCGTCCCCGGCTTGGGATAGCGCGTAAAAATAATTAACTGTTCTAGCAAACTCAACGCTCAATCCCGAGTTTCTAACGTCAGGGCTACCAGAAACCAATGAAGGACCGGAGCTTTGGACCAGTTTACTAGCTGATGCTGACGGCGAACTAAAAACAGCCTTAAGGATTTGAATTAGGGTCAACTTCTATCGCGGCGGTGCTTGTGCCAATTCCAGTGATCTGCCGTGCATTTCTAGACCAGACCAGACCTGCCCTTCCGACCACGGACTTAACTGCCGTAGCTCTTGCACTTTGGGATAAGTATCAGGCACACTGCCGTAAATGGGTAGTTCACTAGGTCCTTCCTAATTCGAAATTGACAACAGAGTAAACAGCAGTGGTGCTATTTCTTAGTCAGAAATCAGCACTAAATGATTCCTAGATGATTAATTGATATGACGACAGGGAATAGTCAGTGCTTTTAGCGGTTTTATTAACTTTGAAAGTCGCTTTGACTGCAACGCCATGCTGAATCTACAGACCAATATCTCCATTATTTCAAGAAAATTTGATCTGTCAATGCAGAAAAATTGAGTTTACAGCAGGAATACGGAAAAATTATTGATGTATCTTCTTAAGAAGTCAGAGTTTCAATCTTCGCAGGGGCGAGCAGGCAGCATCGTACTGAAGCGGCGATACTCCGCCAAGTATTGCTCTAACACCACGAACTGAGGCAGATTTAGACTGTAGTAAATCCAGCGACCCTCATGGCGTGCGCGCACTAGCTCCGCCTCTTTCAGTGTTTTCAAATGAAACGATAGCTTTGACTGGCTGACATCGAGACGCTCACATAGTTCACACACACAAAGCTCCTGCTGTTGCAGTAATTCCAGCACCTTCAGCCGCAATGGCTCAGACAATGCATGAAATCCAGCAACGATCAAGGCGGGTATCGCAGTTTGTACCATCAATTTTATTTGAAATACTACTCGGATTCTAACAGCAGGACGAGACATTTTCGGGAGCACGACCGCTCTCGATCGCGGCGATCGTTTTCGACATGCTGAATTCCTTAGTCTTTAGCGGGCGTCACAATTTCTGCCATGCCAATTTCTCTCAACACTGCACACTGGGTTTAGAGCGTTGAAGCTAGTCTAGCGACTGTGCAGCTGGAATTCTGTGCAGCTAGAATTCTGTGCAACCTTGGAGAAATAGTTGCACTGACGAGCAGGTTATACTGAGCGGTTGCGGAGTCGAGACGGAAGTTGCTATGCAGATGTTTGATGTTGTGGTTGTGGGCGGCGGTCCAGCGGGTGGACAATGCGCCCGCGAGTTGGCGAAGCGGGGTCGATCGGTGCTACTGGTCGAGCGCCACAAGGATTTCATGATCAACAGTTTCTCCAGTGCTGGCACGCCGATCGAAGCCCTACAGACCTTCGACCTGCCCGAAATCGTAATCGGCAGCTATTGGAATGCTCTGCGCATTATCACGTCTAACCAATCGGGAGTGTGGGAGTCGGAGTCCCCACAAGGTGCTGTGTTGGATTTCTCAAAGTTGCGAGACTTTTTGGCAGCCGAAACGCGATCGCATGGCGGCGAGGTGTGGATGGGCTACCGCTACGCCAGTCATCAATCTGCTGAGGGTAAAACGCTCGTATCGCTACGCCAAACGGCGACAAATGACGAAACGATCGTCAGCACCAGCGTTTTGGTCGATGCAACCGGACCTGCCAGAGC
>NZ_JACJPG010000432.1 GCF_014695955.1 Leptolyngbya sp. FACHB-36
TGATTTGTAAACACGGCAAGGCTGTGACCCGACCCCGGATGCCCATGAAGACAGAGGACCGGAAAGCCGCTTCCCTGTACGATGGCATTCAGATCTACAAGCTGAGACGGTTTTGAAGCCACGCTCACAACGACACCCAATGAAATGCTTGGTCGATAGACTCGATCGTATACATCCTATTATCCTTGGCTACTGGCTCTTCTAGAGGCATTCTATTACTATGAACCTTTAGGGACATTCCCCGATTCCCCTGCGATTGTGCTGCAACTTGAAACAAGGATTGACCGGAGACATGCCAGAAGAACCGACTCACCGAGAAGCCGAAGAGCAGGCACCTAGCACTGCGGAGAAGGCTCCTGACGTGGCGATAGAGAACGCTCCATCCACGTCTTCGCCAGAGGCAACTGCCATTCCGACGGCAAATACGCCTGACCCGGAAGCGGCAAGTCCGGACAATCCCAACGCAGCGAAAGCCAAGGTTGAACCGGGTGACAAGCCTGCCGAAAAGCGATCGCCCAAGGCAGACGCCGCAGACGGAAAACCCGCTGCCAAACCTAAGAAAGAAAAAGCTCCTGCGTTAGAAGATAAGCCATTCGCAGACTTTATCCAGCAGGATTTTTTGCCTGCTCTTAAGGCTGGGCTGGAGAAGCAGGGAATTTCTGATGCAGCTTTGCTGTTTGAGAAGCGCAAGATTAATGTGGTTGGCTTCTCGCATTTGCCGGAGACGTGGCAGGTGATTTGCCGCTGGAGCAGCGGCTACAAGCAAACGAGGGAATTCAATCTCTACTTTTTCGACGAAAATATCAATGGTCAGAAGGGCTTTTCTTACTCGGAGAGCGGCGGTAGACCGAGCACGCTAGAGTCGTTCCGAATTGATGAGCGTAAGTTTGACCTGGGGCTGCTGGTGTTCTGGACGCTGCAACGGGTTAATGCTCAGAAGTGGCTGGTGAGGAATTAGCGACTACTGAGTCAATTTGCCCTGACATGTTTAGGAGCATGGTAGGGCAAGCAGAGTTCACAGAGAGGAGCGATCGTCGTTCCGCTTAGGTGGGAAGCGGCGATCATGGTGTGCAAGCAAGGCAGCGATCGTCGCCTTGCTGTTGTGAACACTTCAAGTTCGCTGTGATGGCGCGATTGCCTCTATAAGATCACAATCCCCAGAGGCATTCATGAGCAACTGAAGGCGATCGCTCAATCTAGAGGGTTGCCTTCGTCCCAGTTGCTCTTACAGGCAGCCGTTGATAAGTATTTCGAGCGCGACGAATGCTAACTCTAAGGTCATCGAGAATGTTTCGGATCGCAGTTAGTGCGCCTGTTAGCTGCTCTGGGTCCGCTATCTCCATCTCCGATACGAGAAGGTCCGTAGACAGGTTGATGGTTATCTTCATGAAAGGTGTCTAAGAACTGAGTAGCCCTTGAGTAGCCCTACTTAGTACCAGTAGTCAATCTCCAATTATGGTGAAATAGCAAGTGATCGTTTACGTTTGTCTTGGAAACATTGCCGAGAGACTTAGTTAAAAGCAAAAACCCCTGATCCATCTAGAATCAGGGGTTTTAATTAATTGACGCTGGGACTAGCGACCCATCCGCGCCGAAGGCGACAGATCCGACCAAGACTGCTTGACCAAATCCGCATCCGCCTTAACGCTACCTAAGTAGTTGCCCGCAGGCAGCGACGGATACCGCTTATACGGCACCACATCCTCACCAAAGTAGCGCGAGTACTCAGCGCTGTTCACCATCTCCTCAACCGCCGCCTTCAGACCCTTATCTGCCAGAATGCGGTTGTACTGACGGATTTCTGACTGAGTTGCCGGAGCGCGACCGAGCAGATGACGGAACAAGAATTCGATCACCTTCGTATTCGGGTAAGGCGCATAGAAGCGACGGACATAAATATCCGAGCTTGCTAGTGTCCTGACAAACTCGCGCACCGAGATTTCGCCATTGCGCAGCTTGCTTTCCAGGTCCGATCGACGGAACTGAGCGGGCACTTGGCCGCTGAACACATCCATCACCTGCACATAGATGGCGTTGAGCGCCAGTTCCGTTTCGCCCTGAGTCATACCAGGGTTCATGCGATAGATACGAGCGGGCTTGCGACGCGCCGTGCCAACGCCCACTTCCACAGACTGACCGTTGCCGTTGGTGAACGATCGACCCAACTCGACGAACCTGGGTTTGCTCAGGTCGATCTTGCGGCTGTCCGCTGCCAAGTCCGCCATCGCCTTGCCCATGAGTGGCATCTTGGTCGCATCCATACGCGGCTTAGTAGACGCAAAACTGGGGACTTCCAGCTTGTCATCTTGCTTGGTCAGCTTGTTATACAGCGTTTGGCTGTTGGGGAAGTTCGCTGCAGGCAGCGTCAAGAAGCGGTTGTATGGCACCGTATCTTCGCCAAACGCCTGAGCGTAATCCATGCTGTTGACCATTGCGCCAATGAAGCCCTTCAAGCCCTGGGTTGCCAGGATTTGGTTGTACTTACGAATCTCTTGTTGATCCAACGGTGCCCGACCGAGGAAGTGCTTCGTGCCTAGCTCAATCACCTTCGTGTTGGGATAGGGCGTGTAGAACTCCTTCAGGTACAGATTTGAGGTACCCAACCTTTCAATAAACTCCTTCAGGTTGATTTCCCCATTGCTGAGTCGGCTTTCTAGCTCAGTAAACTCGTTCTGAACAATATAGGGAGCAACATCGCGCTCGAAGATTTGACGATAGGCTGCGCCAATGATGGTCTTGAGGTTTGTCTTGTCGTTGAGGTTCGTGAGCTTAAAGGTTTTGGTCTGTTCCCGCTTCTTGCTAACGCCCTGGTTGATGCGGAACTGAATGTCCGGCTCGGTCCGCAGTTGGGAAACAGCGCCGAGTTCGACGAAGCGAGGCGTTTCTTCCCGATCGATGCGGGTGCCTTTGTCGCCGATCGAGCCAACGCGCACCGTCCGCAGCGCCAATCCACCCGGAGTCAGGTAGCGCTCGTAAGGAACAACATCCTCATCGAAGGTTTCGCTGTATTCAGGGCTATCAATCAGCGCATCAATCAGCGCATAGAAGCCCTTCTTCGAGCAAATATCGAAGTACTTGTTAATTTCCTGACGCCCGTAAGTTGGACGACCCAACAGCCGACGGTGGATGTACTCAACCGCCTTGGTAACGTACAGCTTCTCCCAGTACAGAGAGCGGAACAGATTGGACTTCGCCAAGCGACGGATAAAATCGCGAACGGTAATCTCACCGTTCTCCAGCTTGATTTCATCTACCTTCAAGCGCTGTCCGTCGTAGACATCCCGTCCAAAGACTTGCAGGTACGCCGCTTTAATGACGGCTTGCGTCGAGCTTTCCGAGAACTTAACGCTGATGCCCTTCGTGCTAACGGTGCGCTTGCCAGCAGACATGCCCGTAAAGCTGGGCACTTGGTCGAGCTTGAATAGCTTTGGTCCTAGCGACCCCGGAGCCAAGCCACGCGCCGCCGGATTGCTGAGCTGGTTGTTGATCCCTGGACCGCGATTAATCAGAATGCGGCGGGTATCCTTGCCGAACGGTGCAGGACTGGTGCTGGGGTTTTTCGTTTCCTTCGGGAAGATAGCACCGAACTGAATTTCCAGCGGGTCGTTGCCGGAGCCGTAGGGGTGCTGGTCAGGCAGCGGTTGGTCGTACGACGCGAAGGTCGTGAGGAACTGCGGCACCTTGCGGAACGGAGCGCTGTACTTAAACAGGTCTTGCTGCGGTCCCCAGTTGCGGCACTCTTGTGCTTCTTGACCTAGACCACGCAGGTAAGGCACCGTTTCTTCGCCGAAGTAGTCTGCGTATTCCTTAGAGTCGATTAGCGCATCAACGAGGGCAGGTAGACCACCGTTAGACACGATCGAAAAGTACTTCTGCACTTCTTCTCGCGAACTCGGACCGCGACCGAGGATGTGACGGAACGCCAACTCTAAAGCGCGGCTGTTGATGTACGGCTCAAAAAAGTTCTTGCGGTACAGCGGTGATTTTGCCAGACGGCGAATGAACTCCTTCATGGAGATGTCGCCGTTCTTGACCTTCGATTCCAGATCCGAGATGCCTAGCGAGTAGGCACGCGTGATGTCGCGCTCGAACACCTGACGATAAGCGGCTTTAATGATTTCGATCTTCTCAGACGAAGACAAACCGGGCTTCATGGCGTACTTCGGGCGACGCTCTGCAGCATTGGCGTAGATCTGAGGTAGCTGCAGACCTTGCAGATCTGGCGAGGGACGCTGCCGAAGCTTATCCGAAGGCGTGGGCGCTTTGAATTCGCTGATCAGCACGTCGAAGTACTGAGCGACGATCGCCGCCGAATCGGCGTCCCGTCGGAAGTAGCTCAACGCTGCGAACCGCATTTCTTGCAGCGCCACGATCGTGGCTTCTCCAGAGCACGCCCGCTCAATAATTTCCCGCAGACCGCGCGTGTTGACGGCAATAATGTTCGGGTCGCCTGCGACGATCGCGTAGGTTGTGTAGCGCAGGAACCAGCTCAAGTCCCGCAGCGATTTCTGCATGTTTGCAGGACCATAGCGGGCAATGTTAATCGGGCGGAAGCTGGGCGGAACCGGACCGCCACCGCTGCCCGGAGCCACGCTAAACAGCGCCTTGATGCCATCCAGCAGACCACCACCTTTGTCATCGACAAACGTGACGGTTCCCAGTTTCATGCTCTCTTTGGTGTCCAGGACGGTGCCTGCGATCGTCTTAACAGGCTCCTGTACAGGTCGCTCCAAGAACGACATGGGAGAACCGCCTACGAAGATCCGGTTGGCAGCCCGCGACACAATCAAGTCGGACTTTTGGGTCAGGATCGCTGCAATTTCTAGGCGTTTGGCACCCGAACTGAAGTAGCGGGCGAGTTCGTCCAGTTCGCCGCGTCCCAGGAAGCGGTCTTGCTGCTCTGCCTGAGTAATCGTCGAAACGGGTAGGGTTTGGTAAAGGTTCGGGCGTGCAACTGAGCTTCCACCACTTGCTTTAACACTCATTGGATTTCAAAGGCTCCCTATACGGATCGTAACTGTGTTAAATCTGACCAGAGTGTCACCTGCCAACCATCCGAAAGCATTCCCCTTTCTGGGAAGCGGCTCTCTGCAAGAACGTGAGCAAAGACGGCACGGTCAATCAGTGTCATTCATTAGGTTAGAACGATCGGGGTCCGTCCATTTCGTTTATTAAAAACTATGAAGACCTAAATCGCTCGATTTATCGTTTGATCATAGAGGATCAGGGTTACACACCTGAGAGCGTGTGAAGTTTTTGTTACAAAAGTGAATACTAACAAAAGGTGGCTGCTGACTGAATGGTGACTGAAGCAATCGCTCACGCAAACCTACCTGAGCACCTTGCTAAGATGCAGTCATTCCCGCTCACTGGAGCTGCGAGATGATCCAGTACAACCCATTGCAGGTTTTACCTACCGCCGAAGACCTGCCCGACTCCGACGATACACCTGTGGATAACGAACTGCAAAACTTGGTGCCAAACTTGCTGTTGGCAATTCTGGCAATTATTTGGTCGGAGCGGCAGGACTGGTTTTTCGGCGTAGATATGGGCATCTACTACCTGCCAGAAACACCGCAGAACGCTCTAGTACCAGACGGGTTCCTTAGTGTGGGAGTCGATCGCCGTAAAAGTGATCGAGGACGACTGAGCTATGTAATGTGGGAAGAAAACTACACTGCTCCAGTTTTGGGCCTGGAAGTAGTGTCCCAGAAATACGGTGGCGAATATGACACCAAACTGGACAAGTATCGATCGCTGGGCGTGCTGTATTACGTGGTATACAATCCAGACTTCTGGAGACGCGATAAGCACGCACCCCTTGAGGCATATCGTCTGATTAACAATCAGTACGTGCTGCAATCAAGTGAACCTTTCTGGATGCCCGAAATTGGGCTAGGAATTGGTCGAAGTCAGGGAACCTACAAGAACTGGCGTCGCGAATGGCTGTACTGGTTTGAGCAATTGTCTGACGCTGGCTTTGAGCGGTGTCTTAGTCCCGATGAATGGACAGATCGAATTGAGCAACAGCTTGAGCAGACTGAGCAACAGCTTGAGCAAACTGAGCAAC
>NZ_JACJPG010000433.1 GCF_014695955.1 Leptolyngbya sp. FACHB-36
TCTCAGACGCGCGTTCCCATCATTGCCATCACGGGTACCAACGGCAAAACAACGACCACGCGCTTGATTGCTCACATTTTTAAGCAAACGCAGCAGGTCGTCGGCTACACGACCACTGACGGTACCTACATCGGTGACTATCTGGTAGAACCGGGCGACAATACGGGACCGCAGAGCGCTCAATTGATTCTGCAAGACCCCACGGTCGAGGTAGCCGTGCTAGAAAGTGCCAGAGGCGGCATTTTGCGCTCTGGTCTCGCGTTTAGCGCTTGCGACGTCGGAGTCGTGCTGAACGTTGCCGCCGACCATTTGGGCCTTGGGGACATCGAGACGATCGAGCAGATGGCGCAGGTGAAAAGCGTTGTGGCAGAAACCGTGATGCCTAACGGCTATGTGGTTCTCAATGCCGATGATCCGCTCGTGTCGCAAATGGCTAGCCGCGTCAAGGCACAGATCGCGTACTTCTCGATGCAGCCAGATAATTCGCTGATTCGCTCCCACACGCAGCGCGGCGGACTCGCAGCGGTGTACGAAAATGGCTATTTGTCAATTCTCAAGGGCGATTGGACGCTGCGAATTGAGCAGGCGGTAAATGTGCCACTGACGCTGGGAGGACGTGCCCCGTTCATGATTGCAAACGCGCTGGCAGCAAGTCTGGCAGCGTTCGCGCAGGGTGTTCGCATCGAAGATATTCGGGCGGCACTAGCAACCTTCCAGGCATCGACGCAGCAAACGCCAGGACGCATGAATCTAATCAATCTGGGGCGCTTCCACGCCCTAGTGGACTACGCACACAACCCGCACAGCTACGAAGCACTGGCTGGGTTTGTGCAGAACTGGACCGGAGAGCGGATTGGCGTCGTTGGTGGACCCGGCGATCGCCGCGACGAAGACTTCGTGACGCTGGGTCGACTGGCGGCGCAGATGTTCAATCGCATTCTGATCAAGGAAGACGATGACACCCGTGGCAGACCGCGTGGCGATGCGGCTCGACTGATTACTCAAGGAATTGAGGCAGTCAATCCTGCCTGCCCCCACGAGACGATCCTGGACGAAACGACCGCCATTAACACGGCGCTGGATTCTGCCCCGATCGACAGCCTGGTCGTTGTCTTGCCAGAAAGCGTCACGCGCGCTATCAGCCTGATTGATGCGCGTCGCCCTGCACAAGAGTCACCGGCGATCGCGCCAAACGGTACTGAAGCCAGTCCAGCAGAAGCGGCGGTGCAGCCTTCATCCGTGGAATACGTTAACTTTGGTCGTTGATTCGCTGAGGCGGGTTTCGTGGCTAACAGCGAAACCTGCCTTCGCGCTGGCTTTATTCGTCATCCAGGCCGTCTTGATCGTCGTCTGGCTGGCTGACGCCTTCCTTAAAGCTGCGTAGCGTCTTGCCAAACGTGCTGCCCAACTCCGGAATCTTCTTTGGACCGAAAATTAAAATCGCCACGACAGAAATCACAATGACTTCGGGCCACCCTAAGCCGAACATAGCCGCTTCCTCTCACGATATTTCACTCACTATACCGCCTGCAACAACGGGGAAGAGCTAGGAAGAACCGCCGTGATTCAGCAGGCTAGTCTTCGGAAATCGGGAGATCGATCCAGTCGCTCAACTCATACGCTAGCCACTCTAGCTCCGCTCGATGCCCGCGAATTTCACACGACTGCGTTCCTGCCCACAGAAGTAGCCGTGGCGTGACTCGACGGCTTAGCAACTCCAGTTGCCACACGTGCCGCAGAGGAACCGTCAGTGGGCGGCGATACTGCCAGCCAAACAGTTCCCGCACGATCGACACGTGCTGCTGACTGACAATCATCCGAGTTTTGCCAAACAGCCGAGTCAGCACAAGCAGTGCAACCGCACCCAGCACAACGGGCATTCCAAAGAACAGCAGAATCACAATCCACCAGGACCACGACTTAAGCAGAATCAGCTTCTGTGTTGGCAGGACAATTTCTATGAACTGCGCGTTGCGCGTCAGCTCAATTTTGCTGTGTCGTGGCTTTGTCAGGGGGTCAGCCGTTTTAACGTGGGGTTGGGCTTTGCGCTCCAGCCCGGTGAGGGCGTCTCGTGCCGAGCCAGGACGCTTACTTGGGCTGGGTTCCGTCATCCACTTGAGCCAACTGCTAAAGCTGGGACTGAGGTGGGCAGCTTGCTCAAAGTCAATCCGCAAATCGTTCTGTGGCAGTTCGGCAGGGTGGCGTCCAGTAGTGAGGTAAATCAGCGTCGCGCCAAGGCTGTAGAGATCGGAGGCAGGTGTAGCGCGTCCACCGAACTGCTCTGGAGGCATGTAGCCATACGTACCAACCACCGTCATTGTGCTGCCTTCGCGGATGGCAGTCTGCACTGCACCAAAATCGACTAGGTACACCTGCCCCAGTTGATGACCTGTCCGATCGCCCAACAGAATATTGCTGGGCTTGAGATCGCGATGGATCACGGAGGGTTGACGATCGTGCAGGTACACCAGAATCTCTAGCAGCGCTTTGGCAAGCTGTTTTACCTCGGCTTCGGTAAAGCTGTGTCCCATCCGTAGCTGCTGCTCCAGTGACGAGGCAGGAATGTAGGTTTGCACCAGCGCAAAGCCCTTATTTGTGGGCGTGTCGAGCTCAAACGAGTCGAGATAGCGCGGAATAGCGGGATGAGATAGCGATCGCAGTGTTTCTACCTCGCGCTCAAACATCTTCAAATCGTCCCAGCTGAAGTCACTGCCAAACGTGAGCAGCTTGACCACAACCCGCTCCTGCGTTTGCCCGTCCTGCGCCAGCCAGGTTTGGCGTCCGGCTTTTCGACCCAGTGGCTGAAGGAGTTGGTAGCGCCCAGCCAGCGGTTCGTTCGGTGTGCTGTCCATTGACGGAAAGGAACTGGCGGAAGACGGCATAGATCTGGAGAGAAAAACAGTTCAGCACTGTTCTAGCATTCCTATCGATCAACAAGGGTGATCGAGCTGATTTCGGACGCTG
>NZ_JACJPG010000434.1 GCF_014695955.1 Leptolyngbya sp. FACHB-36
ACCGATCGGGCGGTTAACCTGAGCAACCTTGTCCAAGACGAGGTATTCTGGACTGCATCCGTCATCCTTCAACCCCCCTTAACCGGTGCAGGGTTAGTCCAAGTCAATGGGATATTTGTGGAGGCACTGGCTGACAAATCCTGACTGGATAGAGTCCCTGCGGTCTCTCGTCACACAAAACGTTCGCGCCGTCATCGATGTTGGGCTAGTTCTTGCGCTCACCTATATGATGCTGGTCATTATTGGTGAGCGACGAACGCTGTGGATGGTGCGTGGTTTCATTATCCTGATGCTGGCAGCGGCGCTGAGTCGTCGGCTGCAACTGACGCTGCTGAGCTTCGTGCTCGACAATCTAGTTGTTGGGTCGGCAGTGGCGATGGCAGTTATTCTGCAGTCGGAATTCCGCCGATTTCTAGAGCAGCTGGGACGGGGAGAAATTCTTCAGCTATTCCAGCCCGTCCGTCGTCCCACGTTCAAGTCGGGAAGTGTTACGGATGAAATTGTTGAAGCAGTCCGGGAGCTTTCTCAAAACCGCACTGGGGCGCTGCTAATCCTAGAAACGGGACCGGCGATCGACGATCGAGATTTCTCCGTTCCTGGCGTGAAACTCAACGCTGAGGTGTCCAAGGAGCTATTGCAAACTATCTTTCAAACGTCAACCTTGCTGCATGACGGAGCTGTACTAGTACGTGACTCTCGCATTGTGGCAGCAGGCGTGATTTTACCGCTGTCTGAGAAATCAGCGTCGCGGCAGTTAGGCACCCGGCACCGAGCAGCCATGGGAATTACGGAGCGGGTCGAGAATTGCATTTGTGTCGTTGTATCTGAAGAAACGGGGTCCATTTCGCTGGCAGAAAAGGGCACGCTAAATCGTCCCTTAACCAGCAGTAGACTGAAGGAACTGTTAGAAGCTCGGTTCTCTCAGTCGGCAGACCGCGAACCTGTTGCCCCCAACCTAAGAAGCCTTGTAAATCAACTAGCGGCTCAGACGCTGGCGATCGTTACTCGTCTATTTAATCGACGAAAAGGTAAACGTTAAATCTTTAAATCTTAGGCAAGATGAACCTTAGACCAAGAATCGCGGTAGCAGGCGGCAAGAGTGAATGGAATTAACCTATCCTGACTCCTGTATTCTGGATTCTGCACGATCGTGACCCTAGCCCACTGTTTACGTTCCACTCGTTTGCGTCTTCTGGAGAAATCATGACCGTAAAGCCATCTGTTTTGCAGGAATTGCCGACTGACCTTGTGCGCGAACAATTGCCCAGACACGTCGCCGTAATCATGGATGGTAACGGGCGATGGGCGAAACGGCGCGGAATGCCTCGGATTATGGGACATCGGCGAGGCGTAGATGTGCTGAAGGATCTGCTGCGCTGCTGCCGAGATTGGGGCATCGAAGCGTTAACGGCGTATGCCTTTTCTACAGAGAACTGGGGCAGACCGTCGGAAGAAGTCGAGTTCCTCATGACTCTGTTCGAGCGGGTGCTGCGACAGGAACTGCGCGAGATGATGGAGGAAGATGTCCGCATCCGCTTTGTTGGCAATCTGAACGCGCTGCCGCGATCGCTTCAATCCGAGATCGAGCGCTCTGTCACAGCCACCCAGAACAATCAAGGGATTTGCTTCACGATTGCTACCAACTACGGCGGACGCCAAGAAATTTTGCAAGCCTGTCGCGAGATTGCCAGCAAAGTCCAGCAGGGCGTGATTCAGCCGGACCAAATTGACGAGGCACTATTTGAGCGGCATCTTTACACTGCTGGAAGCTGCGATCCTGATTTGCTGATTCGCACCAGTGGTGAAATGCGTTTGAGCAATTTTCTGCTGTGGCAAATGGCATACTCGGAAATTTATGTCACCGAGACGCTGTGGCCTGATTTTGATCGTAAGGCGTTCCATCAAGCTCTTTGTGCCTATCAGCAGCGCGATCGACGATTTGGAAAACTGTAGAGAGTCTCAAACTCCTACATTCAAACTTCTACATCAAGCCGGCTTGCTCGTACAGTTGCTTCAAACGGGCGAGGATTATTTCACCATATTGCGGGTTGTTGTTCCAGCGTCCGCTTAGCATTCCCACCAGTGGGGCAATCCCACGTGCCACAAAATCAAAGCGCGGATCGACCACTTCTTGGGCAAGTGGCTCTGTGTTGGCATACGCCTTGAGGTGCTGGATGTGTGCTCGTACGCCGATGCGAGCGCTGGGAAACGATGCACCTTCAGCCCCGCCGCCGATCGATCCTAAATTGGCGAAGTTGTTCTGGCTCGGTTTAACGCTGCCGCCAAAGCGCAGAAAGTTCGTCTCTACACACATTTGGCAAAACGCAATGTCGTAGTTGATTACTTCGCGATCGCCTTCTTCCCGATAGAGTTGGGCAATTTCGGGAAACTGGGTCAGTCCGGCTTCGTTGTTGGACTTGAGAAACATCATCAGTTGCACTTCTGAGGTTTTGCCCTTGCCTGTAATTCGGTCGATGTCACCCGGCACTGCCGTTGAGCGCAACAGAACGGTGCGCGTTGTGCTATCCCAATTGACCGAGACATTGTAGTTCCGCAGGTCGATCGACTTGATATATACAATGCTGCCGTAGGTAATCCGTCGCACATTTGGATCTTTCGTTACATCCACGCCCAATCGATCGGCAAGGTCGATCGGAATAAATGCATTGCCGCTGACGAT
>NZ_JACJPG010000435.1 GCF_014695955.1 Leptolyngbya sp. FACHB-36
GGAGCCTCACCATTGAGCTCGATTAAGCACGCGGGCAGCCCGTGGGAACTGGGCTTGACCGAAGTGCACCGCGTTCTAATGAACAACCGCCTGCGCGATCGTGTGGTTCTGCGGGTGGATGGCGGCATCAAGACCGGATGGGATGTGGTGATGGCAGCGCTGATGGGCGCGGAAGAGTACGGCTTCGGCTCGATCGCCATGATCGCAGAAGGCTGCATTATGGCGCGGATCTGCCACACGAACAACTGCCCCGTTGGCGTTGCTAGCCAAAAAGAGGAACTGCGCAAGCGGTTCACGGGCATCCCCGAACACGTGGTGAACTTCTTCTTCTTTATTGCCGAAGAAGCTCGATCGCTGATGGCGCGGCTCGGCTACCGATCGCTCAATGAGATCATCGGACGTGCAGATTTACTGAAAGTGCGTGAGTCGGTATCGCTGACCAAAACGCAGTCGCTGAATCTGGACTGTTTGACTCAGCTTCCGGACACCCGCGACGATCGCTCGTGGCTGAACCACGAACCCGTTCACAGCAACGGCTATGTGCTCGATGACGAGTTACTCAGCGACTCCGAGATTCAGGCAGCAATTCAAAGCCAGAGCAGCGTCAGCAAAACGGTGCAGGTAGTCAACACCGACCGGACGATCGGCGCACGGCTAGCGGGGGCAATCGCGAAGCAGTACGGCAACAACGGCTTTGGTGGGCACATTACCCTAAACGTTGAAGGAGCGGTTGGTCAAAGCTTTGGAGCCTTCAACCTTCCTGGCGTTACCCTGAATCTGGAAGGCGAAGCGAACGATTACGTCGGCAAGGGAATGCACGGCGGCGAAATTATCATTAAGCCGTATGCCGCTGCGACGTACAACCCAGCGGAGAACGTAATTGTCGGCAATACGTGCCTCTACGGGGCTACGGGCGGCGTTTTGCTTGCCAACGGGCAGGCAGGCGAACGCTTTGCTGTACGGAACTCCAGCGCTAAGGCAGTCGTGGAAGGCGCAGGCGATCACTGCTGCGAGTACATGACAGGCGGCGTCGTGGTGGTGTTGGGCAAAACGGGTCGCAACGTTGGCGCAGGCATGACGGGCGGCTTAGCGTACTTCCTCGATGAGGACGGCAGCTTCCCCGCCAAGGTCAATCCAGAAATTGTCAAAATCCAGCGGGTAATCACTCCGGCGGGTGAGCAGCAATTGAAGGAACTGATCGAGACGCACGCCGATCGCACGGGTAGCCAAAAGGCGAAGACCATTTTGGCGAACTGGTCTGAGTACCTACCGAAGTTCTGGCAGGCGGTGCCACCATCGGAAAAAGATGCGCCGGAAGCGAGTACAGACACGGCGGCTTCTAAAGTGCCAGCGTCAGCACAGTAGGCGCTAGAGAAATGCCAGAGAGGGCGATTGACTCAGCGATCGTCCTCTGCCAAGCCCTCGGCATCGAATACTACAATCACCGTTGCTGTGGGATCAAGTCGGCGCAGCGCGACTGCATATCCATCAGCGCCGGATTCTTTAACGAATCGGGCAACGGTGACGCGCTGCATGTTGGGCAATAGACGTTTCTCGCTTAAAGAATCAGGACACGCTTCCTCATGTTGGAGCACGAACGCTAGATGCAATCTGCTGGTATTTGGACTGTACACCTGCGGATTTAATCGAGTACGTTCGAGATGTTCCGCTAAAGCAAGGTGAGCCAGAGGATGAGAAGTCGCTGTGAGGAAGCGATGCACTTCGAGACCATCTCAAGAGCTACGTAGTGGCTCAGCTACGTAATGGCTCAGTCAGTGCTGTAGTAACTGCCTTAAGGCTTTGAGCGTCCGAAATCATGTAGTGATGGGCAGGCACCCAGACGCGCATCTCCCGACCAACAGGTAGCTGAGAACTATTGGCAGGTACGATCATCGCGTCAAACGGCGTCCAGATCGATGTGAAGTTGAGACGATCGAGCATCGCCACGTCCTGATTCAAATCCTGCAAAAACGCACTGTTTGGGCGCATCTGTAAGCAGCCTGACCGAAACGATCCATAAGCCACCCATGTGCCATTGTGTGGCGATGACAGCGTAATCAACCGTTGAACATGATCGATCCCACCCAACCGCTGCACATAGTAGCGGCTGACTAACCCACCCATGCTGAAGCCCACCAGATCGATCGGCGCATCAGGCGCGAAGGTGCGATCGATAAACTCTGCGACCTGTTCTGCTAAATACTCCAGCCTGCCGTCGCCGTTATTAGGCGTTAAATCTAAGTCGTATACCGTCCAGCCCAACCGGCTCAGATATAGCGACATCGGCAGAAAAATTTTCCCCGTGTCCCAGATGCCATGGACCATCACCACCGGATTGCGCGAAGAGAGCGGAGTGTGAGGAGTCAGGACTGAGGCATCAATATTCTCATTCATACGCCGATAGATCATTCAGCAGAGCTACTTTGAGTCTAAAAGGCAAAGTAGGAGATGAGCGATCGCCCTAGGACACCCCCAAAAATGGAATACTCCACTCTTTACTCCTCACTTCCCCAGCAGCTTTACCAAGCCAGCTCCGCCAAAGTACAGCCCAACCACCGCGCCTCCTAGCAAACTCTGCGTTAGCGGATCGGTAGACGGCGTTAGAACAGCTCCCAAAACAGCCGCGCCAATCAGCACATAGCGCCAGCCTGACAGCATTTGCTTCGACGAGACAATTCCCAGCAAACCCAAAAGCGCCTGAACAATCGGAATCTGAAACGCCAGCCCAGTGCTAAACATCAGCAGCAGAACAAACTCAAAATAGCGATCGATCGACCAAAGCTGCTCGACGACATCTGCACCGTAGGAGATAAAAAAGTTCAGCGCCGCTGGAATTAGCGCGATGTAGGCAAACGCCAGTCCTGCAACGAATAAAATGCTAGAGCCAAAGACGATCGGTCCTAGCAGTCGCCGTTCGCGCCGAGTCAACCCGGGCAGCACGAAGGCAATGATCTGGTAAAGGATGACGGGACTGGCAACCAAAATGCCACTGTACGCCGCTACTTTCATTGATACGAAAAAATATTCGCCCGGTGCCAATTGCAAAAACTTGACGCCCTGCGCTGGAACTTCCAGCAGTTGCACAATCCGCTTAACGACTGTGAAACAGCCAATGATCCCAATGACGACAGCAATTAGCGCGTAGAAGATTCGCTGCCGCAGTTCTTCTAAATGGTCAAACAGTGACATCTCGATTTCGTCGGGCAGGTTGTCCTCGTCGTCGAGGTCTGCTGTATCGTTGACGCTCAGTTCAGCTTCGCTGTCTGCGCCAAGGGTAATGTCCTGCTGAGGTGCTGTTTCTAAGTCCGAAGAAGCAGTCATGGGTCGGGCTGGTGTCCGAAGGTTTTTTACATTGTATCTGGGTCAGTGGATGGTGGGGACGAGGAGTGAGCAGAAAGAGTACCCCGAGGGGTACCGGGTTAAGTGGGGAATGACGATCACAGCGGTTGTTGTCTTGTTCATCAAGCTCCGTGCAATCTACGTCTCCACTGAAGGTGTTATGTCAAATTCGTACTCAGTCAGCTATTTGCTCAAGATTACTCACGATACGGTGCTCAAACTTTCGACCAAGCAAGCGCAGGATGTGTCCGCTGATCAGACGTGCCCAATCAAGCAAGGCGCAGAGTACCCGATCGTAAGCTGGGCAACCGAAGCCCACGGGCATGTACGAGTCGCATTTGGGCTGGGCAAAGACGGCAAACAAATCACATTTCCCGGACCAGACGGACGATCGCTCAACACTTGGATCTTGTTCAAAGAGCACTGCGAGATCTTCAAGAACGGCAAATTGCTGAACCCGCCTCGTCCTCCAGAGCCGCCTGCCTCAGATAGCTATGCTCTGCTGCTGCGACCAACCGGTGAGCGCGATGACGATGGCTGCCTGACGTTCACGCTAGCGTGGACTAAGAATGGCAAGTCTGTCGATCGAATGACGGTTCTGTCGGGTGCGCCTGGGACAGACATTATCTACCCCACTCAGGACTACGCTGGCTCTCTACGACCGCTGCCAGAAGGCGTTTACGACCTCGGTCCGGTAGAGCGCGGCTGGTTTGCGCCTGCAATTGGCAACATTCTTGTTACCTTGACGGTGCAGCCAGCCTATAGAGTCAATAATCGCGACCACTTTTTGATCCATGAGGACGCCAATCGATCGATCGCTCCCGGAACCGCAGGCTGCATCTCGCCGTACAGTGCCACCGACATGGAACGAGTTGTTAGCTGGCTAAATGCTCAAAGTCGTCCCCGCTACTTAGTTGCTGACTATGGACTGGGCTTTTTGAGAAAGCGCGGCTACGTCGCTTAACCGCCCAAATTTACTGAATCGACTGAACCTATAAAGACTTAGCGAGGGAAGCAGTTCGCTTTTCCCTCGTTTTTTTATGTAAATGTCAAGATTACCTATTGAAAAACAAAATCATAATGACTACACTTTCAATTAGAAAGTCGTAACGAGTCCGCGTTAAGCAGCAGTCCACCTCTCTTCGCTAATGAGCTTCTCGCACTAAACGACAACACGGACTCTACGAACCCATTACAAGATTTGATTCAAGTTTTAGGAGACGCATCACAATGGCTTACGAACTCGCTCCGCTTCCGTACGACTATGCAGCGCTGGAACCATACATCGATACGCAAACCATGCAGTTGCACCATGACTTCCACCACCAGGCGTACGTCAACAATTTGAATGCGGCTCTAGAGAAACACCCTGAGTTCCAAAACAAAACCGTTGAAGAAGTGGTTCGCGACCTGAACCAAGTTCCCGAAGATGTTCGCACGGCAGTTCGCAACAATGCAGGTGGGCACGTTAACCACACGATGTTCTGGCAGATCATGGCTCCCAACGCAGGTGGTGAACCCACTGGGGCGATCGCCGAAGCCATCAGCGACACCTTTGGCAACTTCGACACCTTCAAGCAGCAGTTTAACGACGCTGGCACAAAGCGCTTTGGCAGCGGCTGGGCGTGGCTAGTGTTTGGGAATGATGGCAAGCTACAAATTCTCAGCACGCCGAACCAAGACAGCCCCCTCACCGATGGACTATTCCCAATTTTGGGCAACGATGTGTGGGAGCACGCCTACTATCT
>NZ_JACJPG010000436.1 GCF_014695955.1 Leptolyngbya sp. FACHB-36
GTGACCGCACCGATCGCCAACTCACGATTTTCCGGCTGGGTAATTTTCTTTGCCACGACAACATCCAGCGGGCAGCCCAGAACCCGCGCCACCGAACTTGCAATTGGCAATCCACCTCGCGGCAGCGCGTAGACCACACAGCGCTTTGCCCCCTCAATTGGGAGCTGAGCGACCTCGGCTAGCACTGCCTGCGCCAGCTTTTCGCCTGCTTCATGGCGGTTTTCAAACAGACTGGTAGAGTTAGAATTCTCGAATGGCTCGATCGCCGACATACCGCCTCCAACCACGATCGACCTTTTCTGCAAGGTCTGACGTTCCCTCCATGATGCCTGAATTTTTCTAAACCAACTGGATTTCAGCATGTTTTTTGAGAAAACTTGCGTCTACACCCGGTTTAATCGATTTTTCAACGCGATTCAGACTCACAGGTTGGGCGATCGTCGATGCCACTCGGTCGATTGCTCATAGGCGTACGCAACCTGAAGCACTTGGTCTTCCCGCAGCACATTGCCGATTAGCTGCAGCCCGATCGGCAGCCCTTGCCCGTCGAAGCCGCAAGGAATGCTGATGCCGGGAAGCCCTGCTAGATTGACCGGAATCGTCATCAGGTCGATGAGGTACATACTGAGCGGGTCGGCAGCTTTGTCACCAGACTTAAATGCCGTTGTTGGCGCTGTCGGACAAACCAGCACATCCACCTGCCCAAAGGCTTGCTCAAAATCCTGCTTGATCAGCGTCCGCACCTTCTGCGCCTTCAGGTAGTAGGCATCATAGTAGCCAGCCGACAGCGCGTAAGTGCCGATCATGATGCGGCGCTTCACTTCTGCACCAAAGCCTTCTGCACGGGTGCGCGTGTACATCTCCATGAGATTTTCGGCGTCAGCCACTCGCGCTCCGTACTTGACCCCGTCGTAGCGGGCGAGGTTTGCCGACGCTTCCGAAGGCGCAATGATGTAGTACGCCGCAATACCGTAGCGGAAGCGCGGGCAGGAAATTTCCCGCACTTCGGCTCCTAGAGTTTTGAGGTGATCGATCGCTCCCCGCACGGCTTTCTCGACCTCTGGGTCCAAGCCCTGACCAAAGGTTTCTTGAATCACGCCAACTTTCTTGCCCTTCAAGTCAGTAGTGAGGAATTGCGTGTAGTCGGGAATCTCAACCTTTAAACTGGTGGCGTCTTTGGGGTCGTGTCCGGCGATCGCGGTTAGCAAAATCGCGGCGTCCTCTACGCTATGGGCAAACGGACCAATTTGATCCAGTGACGAGGCAAACGCGACCAATCCGTAGCGCGACACCAGCCCGTAGGTCGGCTTCATCCCGACAATGCCGCAGAAGGAGGCTGGCTGACGAATCGAGCCGCCTGTATCAGAGCCGAGGGCTACGGTGCATTCGTCGGCTGCAACCGCGGCAGCGGAACCCCCAGACGAGCCGCCCGGAACCCGCGAGATGTCCCACGGATTCGCGGTTTTTTGAAACGCGGACGTTTCCGTTGAGCCGCCCATTGCAAACTCATCCAGGTTGGTTTTGCCAACCATGACGGCACCCGCCGCAAACACTTTCTGCGTCACGGTGGATTCGTAGGGCGGCACGAAGTTTTGCAAAATCCGCGAGGCGCAGGTCGTCGGAATGCCCTGCGTGCAGAGATTGTCTTTGATGCCGATCGGAATTCCCGCCAGCAGCCCGATTTCTTCGCCTGCTGCCAATTTGGCGTCTATCTGTCGCGCTTGTTCAAGTGCTCGATCGGCAGACACATGCAGAAAACTATGCAGCTTTGGTTCTCGTGCCTGGATCGCGTCTAAAGCGGCTTGGGCAATTTCAACTGCCGATCGCTGTTTCTGAATCAGTTGTTGGTGGAGTTCACGAATGGATGCCATGTCCCATGCCCTAGCAGGCTCAAAGTCCAACTTTACAGTATACGGTGAATGCGTAAATTAAATGGGCGGACCTCGTTGGGCTGGAGCGACCGTCTTAACCCAGCAGCTTCTGAGCCAATTATCTGAGCCAATTAAATGCTGTAGCCTCCAGATCCTCTTTCGTAAGAGAAGATCTGGAGGCTAATTCAGTTAATCTTCAGGTGTTAGTCTGAACTAAACCGCTAGACGCCGATCGCTAGTCACTAATTGCCAGCCGCGCCCACAGGGAACTTCACGTCCTCTTGAGGTAGTTTCCCATCGGGTTCGATCGCGATCCCGTCAATGAACGAACGCAGCATCCACGCCATTTCTTCATGCCCTTCCATCAGTCCGGTGAGGAAGTCAGCCGTTCCTTCGTCATGGAACTCTTCCGAACACTGATCAATGTGCTCACGCAGGCCGCGAATGATCGTCTCGTGGTCTTCGATCAGGTTGGTCACCATCTGACGAGCGGGAGGCACATTTCCCGTATGCTCTTTGATCGAGCCAAAGCGCAAAAAGCCTTCAGCAGTTCCCACGGGGAAGTTACCCAGTTGACGGACACGCTCGGCGATCGCATCGATGCTCTCGCTCAGGGTTTGGTACTGCTCTTCCCACAACTGATGCAAAGAGCGGAATTCCGGTCCGGTGACATCCCAGTGATACTTCTTGGTTTTGATTTGTAGCAGATAACTGTTTGCTAAGTCAGTGTTCAGCAGTCCGCAAACGCCATTGCGTTGCTCCTCTGACAAGCCAATGTTAAGTTTACGCATCGAAGTTGCTCCAGTCATGTTCCTTTTCTAGGAAACCAAATCTGCCCCAAGTAGGGCATCGATCGAAGGTGAGATACTTTGAGGGCCGCGTTATTTCTGAAGTGAGACTGGTTAAAAATCGTTAGGCAGCAGGAGCAAACAATGGTGGACCAACTTTAGACTGAGAAAGCCATCAGCGCGAATGGCTGTCAATCGTTTGCGAGGCACGATCGCCGCCTTATACCAATTCGTAATTCGGAAATCGCAATTCGAAATTGCAGAAGCTGCAGTCCGTCTACGTTTTAGTGGTTTGATCTGTAGCTGGAATTTAGAGAATTGGTATCACTTGCTGAAAGTTTGTGCAGGGGTCGATCGACTGCTGCCGAGATTCCCACGACTCTTACGGGTCGTAATCCTACGGCGTCTCTGGATCAACATCGAGTTCTTGGAGTCTCGCGGCTAGGCGTTCTTCTCACTGTGGCTCTCGACTCTGGGCGATGAAGCTTCAAGATTGCAGCCTCTACTTGATCGATCCCCTGATCCTGCTTTTGATTCCCGTGTTTTTCCAGACCCACGCTCCCTTGTCATACCGCCCTGGAAACATTCCCGAATCATTCCGCTTCAAGTGAACTGTTCAGGCAGTTTGGCTGACTTTCTCTTATGCGCGATCGCTCGATTATTGCTTCACTTCTCGGTTTGCTAATCACTACAACCCTGCCAATTTTTCCTCAGGAGCAAGTTTTCGCTCAAAGCTGTCAACCCCAGTTTATTTACGATCAATATCGTCGGATCCCTTATCCAATCCAACCCCTACCGGATGAGATTGCTACTAACTCTGTTTCGCGCCAGCTTGCCGTACTGACTGAAATCGCTGCTTCCAACACGATCGAGTCAAATGTTCAAATCAGTCTTGATCAGTGGCTGATTGGTAGACCGGGTGCTAGTCGTCCAGATGCGCCGACTCCACCGCAAATGGCGCTACTGCTCAAAGAACTATCGCTCAAACCGCAGTCGGGCGAAACGGCTCAGCTTTTACAGATATTCGATCGACTGGCGGCTCAGATTGAGCGGCTCGACGATCCACAAGTGAAGGTTGGGCTAATGTCTGGACTCGCACGCTTTTACCAACAGCTTGGTTCATCCGATCGCGCCACCACTACCCTCACTCGCGCTATTGAATTCAGCCTAAAACAACTTAATCCCCGCATTGGCGTTTCTAATTTGGGTCGGGTGTTGACAACTGCTTTAGAACTAAAACAAGCACCAAAGATTGCACCCCTATTAAACTCAGTTGAATCCTCGATCGAGTCTCTCATTCAGCCCGCAGGACCGAACGAAAACGCCACAGTGTTTCAGGTAACAATTCCATTAACGTTGGCACAGGTGTATGTCGAAACTCAGCAACCTGAAAAAGCGCTGCGACTCGTCGATCGAGCGGCAAAATTCGCGCCACCCAATCAGCAAAATCCGGATCTCGCTCGGCTATATCTCCAACTCAATCAAGCAGACAAAGCGAAACCCTACCTCAATGCGATCCTCAAAGGCTACATTCCTGTGGAGGATCCGCGCTATGCCGTCCTAGTCGCAACCTATGACACGCTCAAGCACCCTCTTTCACAACAGCTTTTTAACGCAGCCTGGGAGAGCGCTAAAAACCCTATCCCTGAGAGCCGAGGCGACTTTGTCAGCCGCTATCTTGAAGCAGGCGGGAACCTCGATCGAGTTGCTCAGGCGCTCCGGTCAAGTCCCCCTGAAATGCGGGTCGATTACCTGCTGACGGTGGCAGGAGCGTATCGTCAACGCAACCAGCCCCAACAATCCACTCAAGCGATCGAGCAATTTGTTCAAGCCGTTCAGCAGCTTCAGAACTATCAGGACGGCAGCAGCGCGATCACACAAGCGATTGAGCAAGCTTATGTCCCAGAAGCCAGCCTTGCCTTTCAACGGCTAGCTAGGTTGAGTGTGATAGCTGCCAATCCCTACACCACGATTTATCTCGCTCAAGCTACCAATTCGTTAGAGGCGATCGAGCCTACAATACAGCGCTTGAGCAAAACCAAGCCAGCGCTGCGGACTGACTTACTTCAGCAACTCGCGATCGCGTATGCGCAAAGGCAGAATGTTGATAAAGCAATGACCCTTGCTGCCCAGATTCCGCTGCAAGATTCTGACCCGACTCGCTCTCCCCAAATCGAAACGTTGGCGCAGGTTGCAGCTGTTCTGTATCAAGCAGGTCAAGTGGCTCCAGCTCAAACGGTCTTTGCCAAAGCAATTAATTCCGCTCAAGGAATCTCAGCCCCGCACATTCGGGCAACTGCCTACGGCGCGATCGCCCGCGCCTATACCAAAACAGGACAAGGTGAAGCAGCGGAAACCGCTCGTCAGAATGCAGTCAAATGGGCAAAAGCAATTCGAGCCGATCCCAACACAGGGATAGCAACAAACTACGTGTTGTCTCTGGTCTCGCAACAGTTTCTCAACCACACTCAAGTTGAAGCAGCTTGGAAAACACTGCAAGAAATTTCCAAGGACGCATACAAAGAAACCAACATCGATAACCTTATAGTGAGCGCTATGATGTCGGGTCAGCTAAACATTGCTCAACAGGCATCTGAACTGATTGCTGCCTATCAGACACCCGAGGCCTTCTACCAGATTGCACCAAGCATTGCTCAGGCGTATCTCAACCGGAATCGTCCTGTGGAGGCGATCGCACTGCTCGATCGCGCCACGAAAGTCTTGAACAGCCAAAAAAAGCGCTCAATTAATACGTTGGCTGAACTGATTCGGCTCTACGCCCGAGCGGGCCGAATTGATGCTGCTCAACAGTTGCTGGCAACGTATCCAACTTCAGGTCAAACCGGTATGGATCAGCGCAGGCAAGAACTTCAGCAGTATGTGAGCTGCTATGCTCGACGGGTTAGCCTTCAAGCGCCAGGGCAATCGGCTGTCATTTCAAGTCCTCTGTGGCTGCGTTCACCGTCAACTCAGACTCTGTGACTGGCTCTAGGGCGCATTGATTCGTACGGTCAAGCGCTTTAGCGGCTTGAGCTTTACTGCCTAAATCCGCTCCAAGATTTAGCCATCGAACCGAAACTTTGGGATAGACAGCCGCGTCAAACATCCTAGGTAGTAGATTTGATTTCACCAACTGTCGTGAAGTCCGAGTAGGATTGGGTAGGCTACCGATCGTCTAACGTGCGTCTCATTCACCGTTTCCCTGAGTTCATTGGCCATGCCCATGTTGTTCTCTCCGCCACCTTTAAAGCTGTCCGCGATCGTCCTATTAGCTCTGCTGCTAGGGAGTGTGGCTCGTGTGCCCATAGGACGAGTTGCTAACGCGCAAACGAACTCCGGGCAGCCGATGCGGCTCGAAGCCGATATCCAGGAGGCAAACGCTAAAACGGGCGTTGTCACAGCGCGAGGTAATGTCCGTATCACCTACCCATCGCGTCAGGTGCAGGCAACGGCAGCTCAAGCACAATACTTTAGCCGCGAAGGTCGTATCGTGCTTAGCGGAAATGTCTACGTGTTGCAGCAGGGCAACAGTCTGCGCGGCGAAACGGTGACCTACTTACTCAATGAAGGACGCTTTGTCGCCCTTCCCCAATCGCAGCGGCAGGTAGAATCGATTTATATCGTTCCAGAAGCATCGCCGCCCCCTGCGCCAGCGGCAAGCCCGCCATTCAGCACCGAGTCGGAATTTTCTGCTCCCAGCGGCACGTCTTTACCGCCGGGTCAGCGCTGATGCCAGTCTGCTTTTGATAAGATGTCGGCAGATGATTGTTTAACGCGGCACAACCAGGAGTGGGCTGTTGAAGATTGCGCTGGAAAACGTTCACAAGTCCTACGCTTCGCGGGTGGTTGTGAGTCGGGTTAGCCTCTCGGTGGCTCAGGGAGAAGTGGTAGGGCTGCTGGGTCCCAACGGCGCGGGCAAAACGACAACGTTCTACATTGCGACGGGGCTAGTGAAGCCGAATCAGGGTCGCGTTTGGCTGAATGACCTGGAAATCACCACCATGCCAATTCACCAGCGGGCGCGATTAGGCATTGGCTACTTAGCACAGGAGCCGAGCATTTTCCGACACCTCACGGTTCGGGAAAATATTTTGCTGATTATGGAGCAGACGAAGATTCCTCGACGAGAGTGGGAGGGACGGCTCAACGCCTTACTGAAAGAGTTTCGGCTAGAGAAGGTGGCGCAGACGCTGGGAGTGCAAGTGTCGGGGGGTGAGCGTCGTCGTACCGAGCTTGCTCGGGCACTGGCGGCAGGACGGGATGGTCCGAAGTTTCTGCTGCTGGACGAGCCGTTTGCTGGGGTAGACCCGATCGCCGTTGCCGAAATGCAGCAGTTAGTCGCGCGACTGCGCGATCGTCAGATGGGAATTCTGATTACCGATCACAACGTGCGCGAAACCCTGGCAATTACCGATCGTGCCTACATCATGCGCGACGGTCAAATTTTGGCCGCTGGCAGTGCGGAGGAACTCTACAGTAACCCTCTGGTGAGACAGTATTACTTGGGCGACAATTTTCAGCCATAAGCTGATAGCTGTTGCCATTCGCTTCCCTTGTTTTGCAGGCGTATGACTTTAGATTCTCCGCTCGATAAGCGTTCGCTCAATCCCTTCGGCTGGTTGGGAATCTCTGTGATGGACCGCTACATCGCAGGTGAGTTGATCATGCCGTTTTTGTTTGGGGTGGGGGCATTTTCGTCGATCGGCGTTTCCGTTGGGGCGCTGTTTGATTTGATGCGGAAAATCACCGAGTCCGGATTGCCGCTGATGGTGGCGCTCCAGGTGTTTTTGCTCAAGATGCCCTACTTCATCAGTCTGGCGTTTCCAATGTCAATTTTGCTGTCGTGCCTGATGGTCTACGGGCGGCTGTCTGGCGACAGCGAGCTGATCGCTCTGCGAAGCTGCGGGGTGAGCGTGTATCGCTTGATTACTCCCGCGATCGTGATGGGCTTGATCGTCACGGGCATTACGTTTGCGTTTAACGAGGCGATTGTACCGGCTGCCAACCTTCAGGCGTCTCGCACGCTTGATCAAGCGCTGAATCGGGAGCAGCCGACCTTTCAGGAAAGAAACATCGTCTACCAGGAATTCCGTAAAGGCAGACAGGCGAATGACGAGCGAATCGACCAGCTCTCGCGCATCTTCTACGCCAGCGAATACGATGGACGGCGCATGAAAGGCTTGACGATTCTAGACTTCTCGCAGAACGGCCTGAGCCAAATCATCGCTGCCGAGTCCGCCACCTGGAACTCCAGTACCAAGATCTGGGATTTCTTTAACGGCACGATCTACGTTATTGCGCCCAACGGCTCCTACCGGAACATTCTGCGATTTCAGCAGCAGCAGCTCCAGCTTCCCCGTACGCCGTTGGACATCGCCGAGTCCATCGCGGACCCTGGCGAAATGAATATTGCTCAAATCCGGCAATACCTAACGCTGCTAAATGCTACGGGAAACCAAAAGCAAATTCGCCGCTTCCGCCTCCGTATCGACCAGAAAATGGCGTTTCCGTTCGCCTGTCTAATCTTTGCGCTGGTTGGCTCCACGCTGGGTGTACGTCCTCAGCGGACCAGTCGAGCAACTGGCTTTGGGATTAGCTTAGTAATCATTCTCTGCTACTACCTGTTTATCAGCGTGGGTGAGGTGCTGTATCAATTCGATATTCTATCCTCAACTGTGGCGGGCTGGCTACCGACGCTGATTGGGTTAGCAGCAGGAACTGCGCTACTGGTTAGAACTGGAAAATAGCGATCGCAGCGTAGCGACCGCCCATCGATCGCTACGCTCCCGCTTCTTGCTTCATGTCTAGCGGAGCCTCAAACTTGTAGCCAACTCCGCGAACAGTCTGAATCAGAGCAGGCTGACTGGTATCAATTTCAATTTTTTTGCGGATCTGACCGATATGCACATCGACGACTCGCTGGTCGCCAACGTATTCGTAGTCCCACACTTCTTGAATGAGTTCTGCTCGTCGCCAAACGCGACCCGGATGGCTTGCCAGAAAGTGCAGCAGATCAAACTCTAGCGCCGTTAGCGGCACCAGATCTTCGTTCAGTTTGACCTCGCGACGAACCGGGTCAATGACCAGCTTGTCAAAGGTGAGGCACTGCTGTTCCGCCGTAGTGACAATACGCTGACGCTTAAGAATTGCTCCAACTCGCACGCCGAGTTCACCAAGACTAAAAGGCTTGGTGATGTAGTCGTCAGCGCCCTGAGTGAACCCTTTGATTTTGTCTGCCTCGTCCGTGCGGCTTGTCAGCATCAAGACAAACACACTCGTACGGCTTTGCATTTCTTGACAAAGGTTATAGCCATTCGCGTCAGGCAAGTTCACATCCAGAATCACTAGGTCGGGATTGAATTGCTCAAAGAGCGTCATCGCGTTCTTGCCGTCTTCAGCAGACTCCATCTGGTAGTTTTGTTTGGTCAAGAAACGGTGAATCAGGTTCCGGACGGCGGGATCGTCATCAACCACAAGAATCTTGGCAGGAGCCATAGCCATAACCTTGCATCAGGAGTAATAGGGGTGAATAAGGCGTCCTTAGCAGCGAGGAAAACAGGGAGAGTAGATACACAGAATAAAAAACCGCTGTAAGAGACATTACGTATCCAACATTCTAGACAATAGTTTACGAATCGCCTGATATTGAGTTAGACGAAGCATATTGACTCTGCGGATGCTGGAGTGTTTTTGATCGCAATCTCCCGATTGTTATGACACCTGCTAGAGTGCTCCATCAGGATTCAAGCGCTGTTGCTTTTGCTAGCATACTCAAACATCCGAATCGTTCCCATACATAAAGGCTTGTGAACAGGTTTAGACTAGGTTAGCTTGGAAGGGAGGTGGAGTAATCGGCAATGAGTAATCAGAGTCCATACGAACAGCTTGGGGTCACAGAAGAGTCGAGTTTTGAGGAAATTCAGGCGGCTCGCGATCGTCTGTTTGCTCAGCACACGGGCGATCGCAAGCAGCTAGAGTCTGTCGAAGCGGCTTACGACGCGGTGCTGATGGAGCGCTTGCGGATGCGCCAGGAAGGAAAAATAAAGGTCCCCGATCGCATTCGCTTTCCAGAAAAGCTCGTTCAAGCCCCCAGCCCTGCTCCGTCTCCGACGAGCCAGTCTCCTAGTTGGCTTCAGCGACTGATTGATACCCCTTCCCCTAAAGACATTTGGCTTCCGGCAGGTGTTCTAACAGCGCTGTCTGTGCTGACTGCGCTGGTACCATCGCCGAACGTGCTGCAAATTGCCTGGATTGCGGCATTGGGGTCAAGCTTCTACTTTCTGTACCGCAAAGAGTGGAAGCTGGGTCGAGCGGTACTTCTGGGGCTGCTTGGGTTGATCGTTGGCTTCTTTGTTGGCAGTTTATTTGGGGGACTCCTCCAGCCTCAGCTTGCGGCGATCGCCCTCAGGCAAGAGGTTTTTGCCACAGCCGCCACGTTCTTCATTCTGTGGCTCGTCAGCAGCTTCCTGCGCTAGCGGCTTGAACTACACGCAGAAGCAAAATTACATGGAGCTAGGCTACCGTGCACCGCTTCTGCATGGCGATTTGCAGATGGCGATCGCGCTATTCGTGGTGGGCAATTCGGGCAAGGCTGCCTCGCTTCATTTGTTCGCGCTCGATCGCCTCAAACAGCGCTCGAAAATTGCCTTCACCAAATCCCTGAGCGCGTCTCGACGCATTAGCGCTAGACACCTGGCGCTCGATTAGCTCGAAGAAGAAAGTGGGCAGCCCAAAAATTGGCTGGGTAAAGGTCTGGAGCAAAACGGCATCGTCGCCGTCCTGCCAGTCCACGAGAATTTCCTGCGCCTCAACTTGCTGCAAGTCGATTTCCGACAGAGGCAGCCGCGATCGCTGTCGTAGCTGTGTGTAGTAGCTGCTGGGCACTTGAAGTAGAGACACACCCCTGCAACGAAGCTGGGCGATCGCCGAGACTAAGTCCACGGTTTCCAGAGCGATATGTTGAATTCCCGGTCCGCGATTGATGTCCAAAAACTCCTGGATCTGAGAGTTTGGCGAGGCAGGCTCATTAATTGGCAGTTGCACCTGACCGAGAGGGTGCCGCATGACCCGACTGCACAAGCCAGAGTACGAGGTTTGGATGTCGAAGCGCTGCTGCGGCTGAAATCCTAAAACAGCCTCGTACCATCGTACTGCCTGCTCTAGCTCGCCGCTAGCGACGTTGAGAACAAGATGGTCGATGCCGATGAACGAGGATCGGTGGGACGAAAAGGGGATGGACGGGTGCGGAGCGGGCAATAGGGAGGTGATGCCTGATCGCTCAACAAAGGTATGAGTCAGGTCGCCCCACGCTGCGATCGTGGCCCACTTGAAGCAACCGCTTTGCTGTCGTTCGATTTGGAGCGGCTGCCGCAGGGTTGCTCCATGCCTAAGCGCTTGGGCGACTGTTGCCTCAATATCGGCAACGCAGAATGCTACGTCTGCTACACCGGGCGGATGCTGCTGCAAAAAACCCGCAATAGGACCCGTGGGTGTCAGCGGCGAGCACAGCACCACGTAGACGGAGCCGCTACTTACAACTTCAAAGCAGCCTTGAGCATCTTGACTGCTGGCAAGCGATCGAAACCCCAACTGGTGCACAAACCACTCGCGGGTAACGCTGGCATCCTCCACGTAAAAGCGAACATGGTCAATCTTCATATCGCTGTAAACCCAGGCTAAAGGCGTTTCTGAGTGTCAATTCTGCCCTGATCTACATAATTCTCTGGTCATCCTTTGGGATGTTGTCGGTTTTTCCGTTTCTCGCCCACGTCCGATCTCGTCTTGAATCTTTACATGTATTCACGGTTTTATCTATCATACTGACGGCACTGGACCTTACAGAACACAGCGACCAACAGGGTTATGCCTGATGTACTAAAGCATCACAGCTTACCTTGCGCTTTTTAAGACGGCACAGAGGGCAATGACGAAATTAGATGCGGCTCAGGTCGAACAACTGAAGACCATTGGTGAATATTTGTACAGCGAGCGTGAGGCGCGCGCCATTCCTCTCGAAGAGGTGGCAGTAAGAACATTCATTCCGCTGCGTCTTCTGCAAGCGCTAGAAGTCGGGCAGGTCGATCGCCTACCGGAACCCATCTTCGTTCAAGGATTTATTCGCCGCTATGCCGACACGATCGGCTTGGACGGCATGGCGCTCTCGAAGACCTTCAATCCTGAACCTGCGCCCGTGGTGATTAAACCGTTAGAAGTCGAACCTGTCGAAGTGCTTCAGCCACCGCATGAACTGGGTACGCCACTTCCCCCTCGTCCAGTTGAATCTGCGGCAGCACCGCAGTCGATTCCGCCCTATCTATCGATCGCCCTTGCGGGAGTTGCTCTGCTGCTAATCGGCGTTGGGGCATTCAGCCTGCTAAACCGTCCGAGGTCCGTTGCCCCATCGTCAGCGTCTAGCTCTGCTGCAACCCAGCAAGCACTCAGGCCTTCAAGTAGCTCTTCCGCGCCTAAGTCAGCATCCGCAGGCTCGAATGCTCCCGTGCAGGCGACGATCGAGCTAAAGGACGACTCCTGGATGCAAATCATCGCAGACGGCAAGACAGAGTACGAAGGTATTCTCAAGAAAGGCAACAAGAAGACTTGGAGCGCTAAGAAGAGCCTGGTGATCCAGGCAGGCAATGCTGGTGCAGTGCTGGTGTCCTATAACCAGGAAGCTGCAAAACTGCTAGGTGCCCCTGGAGAGGTCAAGGACATCGCCTTTCCTCCCTAAGTCAGCACAAGCCCATTGAGGCGTGATCTCAGCCGTTGGTTTGGCGTCTTAGCGAGTTGACAAGCTGCGCGGAGGCGTTGAAGCCGTAATCGAGGGGGGAGTTAGCACGATCGAGCGCCCTTCGGCTGCCATGAAGCTGTTGGGAAACGCCTCAGCGACTTGTTCTCCAACGCTATTGAGAAACTCGTCATCGTGCAGGGGGTCGTGGTGGAAAATCACCAGGGTCTTTACGTTTGCGGCGATCGCGATTTTGACGGCTTCCTGCCAGGTAGAGTGCCCCCAACCAACTTTGCTTGACTTTTCCGAGTGGTACTCCTCATCGGTGTAGGTCGCATCGTAGATCAACACATCTGCCTCACGCGCCAAGTGCAGGACATTCTCATCTAACTGGTTGGGCAAATGCTCGGTATCGGTGACATACGCTGCTGAGCACCCACCCCAGTTGACCCGATATCCGATCGCCTGACCAGGATGGTTCAGCAAGGCATTTTCAACCACCACGTCGCCGATTTCGACAGACTCCCCAACTGCCAAATCGTGAAACCTTAGATCGGCTCCCATAATTTGCAGCGGCACAGGAAAGTTGGGGTGGAGCATTTGGTCGTTCAACCGCTGCTCGATCGTGGAACCATTAGGCGCGATCGCGCCGTAGATGTGAAACCGATTGCCCTGAATGAACGCAGGCGTGAAGAAGGGAAAGCCCTGAATGTGATCCCAGTGAGAGTGCGTAAAAAAGATGTGCCCTTCAGTGGGCAATTGTGACAGAAGCGACTGTCCCAAGACCCGAATCCCTGTACCGCCGTCAAAAATTAAGCGGTGCCCTCCCATGCACATCTCGACACAAGGGGTGTTGCCGCCGTAGCGTACAGTTTTGGGTCCCGGGGAGGCAATACTGCCCCGAACTCCCCAAAACGTAATGATGAATTGGTTGTGCCAACTGGACATGGGGTTACGACCGTCGCGCTCCTATGCAAACTTTACTGAGTTTCCCGACTTCTGGCAGATGACAGCAAATGGATTGTTCTTAGAGTACCTATATTTTGAGATACATCAATCATAGCTTCATGATTTAGGCTGAAATTTCCAGTTGTGCAGGCGCTGCAAGCCTAATTTTGAGGTCAAGTTGTACTGAAGCGGGGTAATCGTGATGTAGTTATCCCGGATTGCCTGGACATCAGTTGGTACATGCTCCAGTTCGTCGGCTGGTTGCTCCACCTCTTCCAGCAGCTCGCCAGACAGCCAGTAGTAGGTGCGTCCTCTAGGATCGACGCGCTTGTCAAACACGTCGATGTAGCGGCGAACTCCCTGACGAGTCAGGGCAACACCCGCGATCGCTGCCTGCTCAACCGCAGGAACATTCACGTTCAGCAGCAGCAGTTCGGGAAGGGGTTGTTCGGCAAGCTGGGCAATCAGCGATCGAGCAAACGTGGCGGCAGGCTGAAATTCACGAGACGAAAAACTGGTAAGGCTAAAGGCAATGGCGGGAATGCCTTCGATCACACCTTCCATTGCCGCCGACACTGTTCCCGAATACAGCACGTCTGTTCCTAAATTTGAGCCGTGGTTGATTCCAGACAGAACAAAATCGGGAGGGCTATCCAGCAGCGCCCACAGTGCTAGTTTAACGCAGTCGGCAGGAGTTCCAGAACACGCCCACGCCTTGACGGTTGGGTGAAAGACCGACTCGACAATTTCAGCGCGGATGGGATGATGCAGCGTTAGCCCATGCCCCGTTGCCGATCGCTCCTGATCGGGGCACACCACCGTCACCTCATGCCCCGCTTCTGCCAATGTATCGGCGAGCGATCGGACACCCTGAGAAAAAATCCCATCGTCGTTACTAATCAACAGTTTCATCGTGAATCACTTGCACGTCCTACATCCCACACCCTACACCTCGCGCTTGGGTTTTGGGCCGAGATTTTTGTGCTTGATGGGTAAGGAGCCGCCGCAGGCTGTGAAATTGCTGGGAGAAGTCCAGTTCAACCTCTAAACTGATAGGGTGGAGAAAAGAGTTTTGCCTCCCGTTGACCCTCAAAGCTTTGACTATGACTGTTCAGTCCACAGACCTTGAAGCGCAGCTAGACGCCATTCGTCAAGAAGCCCAGCAGGCATTAACCGCCGCCGACACCTTGGAGCAGCTAGAACAACTGCGGGTGAAATACCTGGGTAAGAAGGGTCCAATCCCGCAGGTGCTAGGCGGAATGGGCAAGCTCGATCCAGCCGATCGTCCCCGCATTGGCGCACGAGCAAACGAGGTCAAGGATGCGATTCAGCAGGATCTCGATCGTCGTCGCACCGATTTACAAGCCGCCCAGATTCAGGCGCAGCTCGAAGCAGAAACTCTCGATGTGACGATGCCCGGAGTCTATACCCCTCAAGGACGCGTGCATCCAGTGAATGCCATGACCGATCGCGTTGTCGATATCTTCGTTGGCTTAGGCTACACAGATGTCGAAGGTCCGGAAATGGAGACTGATTACTATAACTTCGAGGCGCTGAATTTTCCACCGGATCACCCAGCGCGAGACATGCAGGATACGCTGTTTCTGCCAGACGGCAATCTGCTAAGAACGCACACGTCCTCGGTGCAGATTCGCTATATGGAAGCGAACGATCCGCCTGTGCGAATTGTCATGCCGGGACGCTGCTACCGCCGAGACACGGTTGATGCTACCCACACCGCCGTGTTTCATCAGATCGAGTTCTTGGCGATCGACGAAGGACTGACCTTCACCGACTTAAAAGGCACAATCCGGGAGTTTCTAACGCAGCTGTTCGGCGAGGTGCCGATTCGGATGCGCCCCAGCTTCTTCCCGTTCACAGAACCCTCTGCTGAGGTAGATTTGCAGTGGAAAGGTCGCTGGCTGGAGATTATGGGCTGCGGCATGGTAGACCCCAACGTGCTCAAATCCGTCGGGTACGACCCGGAGGTTTACACGGGATTTGCAGGCGGTATGGGTGTCGAGCGTTTAGCAGCGGTGCTGCACGAAATTGATGACATTCGCCGCCTATACACCAGCGATTTACGGTTTTTGCAGCAGTTCTAGTGGCTGCTAGTGGTCTGTCAGATTTAGTTTGACGAGTCGCCGAGAGCCACGGGGTTGATTAGGGAAATTTTGACGGGTCTTCGACTCGTCAAAATTTCCCTAGCGACACATTGGGAATGAGTGGGCAATGCGTTGGTCGATCGTTCCACCGATCGACCAACCGTCCGCTTTAAACGGACATCAAGTATAGCGGTTCTCGCTCGGTTAAACTACACGCAGCCCTGCCCGAAACGGAAGCAAAATTTCCCCTTCCCGCGAGGGAAGAAGGCAGGTTCTTTAGGCGTACCTTGCTGAATTGGAAACGCTATACCTAGCAGCAAATAGCTTAACTCGCAGGATTGCGGCGCAGTCGCGCCCGTTCGACCATTGCTTGAAGCCGCTCTAGTGGATAGTCTGCAACAAAGCTGTCCCAGGATCGGGCGTGTCCCGCAGCATCGTAGACGTACAGTTTGCCATTAATCGTTCGGCTGGAGACAACCAAATCCAGTGCTCTAGCCAGGTTAAGGCACTGCGTAACCTCACTGTGGGTCATGGGCGTTGTGGAAACGAAGGTGTAAACGAGGATGGAAAAGCAAATCGATCAAGCGCTATTTCCACAAACGCCTAAAGCGTCAATTGCTGGCGCTTACAGAGCGTTAGGGCGACGATCGATTCAGGAATTCTCCTCATCCTAAGCGTAGAGGTAGGAATTTCCCTAGCGGTTTCTGAGGTGGTGACATGAAAATTTGCAATTACTTTTCTCTAGTGAAGAATTGGTAATTACGCCAATCAGTGACCGGTTGGTAGCCGATCGCCTGATAGATTTTGTTGGATGTGGAATTTGCTAGATCGGTGAACAAGGTGCAGTACTGGTAACCGCGATCCAGAAACCGCTGGCTCAGTGCCGCAACACACGAGCTGGCATAGCCCTGCTTGCGATACTCAGGCGGCGTATAGACCAGATTCAGGTGCACCCCACGGTCCAAGAACGGCTGTGCACAGGCGATCGATACAGACGTTCCGTCTTGCCAAAAATACGCTGACTTCTGCTCCAGCACGCTTGTCAACCAGCGCTCTCGCTCAGCGGGATCTTGCGCCACTATTTCCAGTGCCTCTGCATTAAAAGCGTCGTACCACGACAACAGTCGATCGCGATCGACCTCGGTTGCTTGCCGCAATAAGCCGCTGGCTCTGGGTACAGGCTGTACTGCCGTCAATTGATGGATGCGGAGCGCCATGTCGAGTTGATAAGACTGCCCCGTGAGCGCTTGCCAGCACTGAGCAAATCTCTCCGCTTCGGCAGTTGGGGCATTAACGCCGGGGGTACCCAAGCTGCTGTCGTAGAGGTCGCGGGCAATCAGGTTCAGAGCCGCCATATCCGAAACGTGTGACAGTACAATCGGATATGGCGGCGTTCTGGCTGCAACGGCAACAACCTCTCCTGCCGTTTCTACAACCACTAGGTAGGGTAGCTGTGGGTAGCGATCGGGATCGCGCATCAGCCGATTGCCAAGCCGCAGTAATAGATTGTGCGTCACTTCCGCTTGGAGCAGGTAGCCGTTAGCACGCTGCACAAACTCGTGGGCGCTATTGAATCGAACCAGTTTCATCCGCTTTCTCGTATGCCGATGGAGAAGACTACACGAGCACTACAAAAAAATCGGACTTTCGATACTTCGATCGAAAGTCCGAGCGTTGAACTAGATAAATGAACTAGATAAACCCTTCTACGCCGCCACAGCTGGCTGCGCTTGCTGCTGGGCAATTTGCAGCAGGCGCTGAATTCGCTCTTCAGTTGAGGGATGCGTGCGGAACAGCGATTGCAGCCCTTCTGCCGATAGCGGATTGACAATCAGCAGTGGCGACATGGCGGGATTGCCATTCATGGGAATTTGGTGACCGACTGCTTCTAGCTTTTCCAGCGCACGAGCAAGGGCGATCGGATTTCCCGTAATCGCAGCCGATCCCTGATCGGCGGAGTACTCGCGAGTGCGAGAAATCGCTAGCTGAAGCAGCGTGGCAGAAAGCGGTGCAACCACAATCAGAAACAGCAGACCGACAGGATTCGGTCCTCGGCGGCTGTCTTGCGTGACGGGACCAAACATAAATCCAAAGCTAAGGATTTGCCCCAAGTACGAGATGGCTCCGGCGATCGTCCCTACGACTGCTTGGGTTAGCGTGTCCCGATTCTTGACGTGCGTTAGCTCATGTGCCAGAACACCTTCGAGTTCCTCAGGGCTGAGCAGTTCCAAAATCCCTTCAGTTACAGCAACGGTAGCGTGTTCGGGATCGCGTCCGGTGGCAAACGCATTCGGGGATTTAGTCGGCGCAATAAAAATTTTGGGCGTGGGGATGCCAGCGCGATCGCTCAACCGCTCCACCATGCTATACAGCTCTGGTGCTTGCTCACGGTCTAAAGGCTGTGCTTGATAGGCTGCCAGTGCTGCCCGATCTGAGTAGTACCAAGAGCCAAAACTGCTCAGAGCGGCAAGAACCAAGCCAATAATTAATCCGGTTTCGTCACCAACCAGGTAGTAACCACCCAGGACTAAAATTCCACTTAGCAGCCCTAATAGAGCCGCCGTTTTCAATTGATTAATTCCAAGCATACGGCTTCAGTCATTGTTTGTTTCAGCCTCGCAAATTTCAGCGCAGAGGATGTCTACCAACTGAATGACTTTAGCTCCGCCGCTGGTCTAGTTCTTACTGGTGTAGTTCTTACAGCCGCCTAAAGAATTACCGCTACACTCCTTGCACAAATAGCGCCGCTTGCCGCATTCTAGGTAATCGCTATTCGCGTGTTCCTGCTCTAAGGCAGCTTATAGTAAATCTCGATACATTGAGATCTCATCAACTCGCAGTTCGTAGGGCAGTTCTTGCGCGTCGGGGGGACAGATGCGAATCTTTGCGTCCTTGGAAAATTCAGCCAGTTGCGTTCCCAAGAGAACTAAGTTGTTTACCACGCGCCAATTCACCGTCATGTCTGGACATTGAATCACGAGCATCATGGCGCTGGCGTCGATCGTGACGTACCACTCGCAGCTTGATAATACAGACTGCGTAACGCCATCGCACGACTCAAACAAATATTTGGCGATCGAGGCTTCAAGCTGCTGGCGCAGCAGGGCATCGAGTTGATCCACCTGAGGCGGCGGCAAATCATCGGGTGGAAGGAAAGGCGTCATCATAAATTCACTCACTCATTGCTACAGCGAGACAGTTGAGCCGCTCAGTCTTAGTCCTAACAAGCCCGATGCATAATGCTGCTGAACTTAAGAATGATTTAGCAAGAACTCTCAAAACGCTTCGGGGTTGCTTACAAATCCTTACTTCATTCGCTCCAATAATCATTCAAGAAACTTAGCGCACATTGTGTCGTTAAGGTTGTATCAACCGGGAGATTCGTAAGGTCAAACCAGCGCAAATCGCTGTGCTTATTTGGTTCCATGTTTTTGGGAATGCCCGCGATAATTTTTACTAAAAAAACGGGTGCGACCCAATGAACCGCCGCTTCGGGCAGGATATGATTCACAACACCTAGCAGCCTGAGAATTTCGCAATCGACTGATAACTCCTCTTTAACTTCTCGTCGAATCGCATTTTCGATCGTCTCACCAAACTCGACAGCCCCACCTTGAATGCTCCAACAGCCTGCTTCTGGCTCTTTCAACCGCTTTAGCAGCAGAATGCGATCGTGTTCGACAATCACGGCTCCAACCCCAACTCCAATGTAGTCTTTTCCCTTCTGAGGCATCATGGCAGAGGCTGTACGTGGTAAGCGGCACGATCGGACTGACAATCAGGCTGATAGGTGAGTCGATCGATCGAGAAGTACAGCAGGTCCAAGCCATTTTCAACGACGCGCTTGTCAAGGCGAAATCCTGCCCGCTGCACTACGTTGGCAGACGCTAGATTTGCGACATCCGTGTTCGCCACAATTTGCTGGAGCCGTTGAGCTTCAAATGCGTAGCGAACAATGGCTTTTACCGCTTCGGTGGCGAAGCCTCGTCCCCAGTAGTCGGGATGCAAGCCATAAAGCATCTGTAGCTGTTCCGATTCTTCAACGTCGCTAAAGCCAGCAAACCCAATCAAATCCGTTGTCTCTTGAAGAAAAACGCACCACTGCCCCAAACCTTGCTGCTGAAAGCAGGCCAGAGCACGATCGATGGCGGCAGCAGCCCATGCCTTCGACACAACGTTGTCATCGAATAAATATCGCCGCACATGGGGATCGGTCCACAGCGCGTGAAGCGCGTCTAAATCCTCAAGCGTGTAAGGACGCAGCCTTAAGCGATCGGTGTAGAGTTCAACGAGTGTCATGGTTCAGGCTTGGTCCGATCGAATCCACTTGTCCACAAATTGCGGCTGGTACTCGGCTAGTAACGTCAATAAGCGTTCCGGTTCTGATGCTTCTAGCACCAGATTACGCAAGGCAGGCTTGAGGAACTGTTCCCTTACGGCATGATCAAACAAGGTCAGCAGCGAATCGTAATAGCCTGCCACATTCAACAGCCCGTGTGGTTTTTGATGCAGCCCTAGCTGCGCCCACGTTAGGACCTCGCAGAATTCTTCCAGCGTGCCATAGCCGCCAGGAAGCGCCACAAAGGCATCCGACAACTCTGCCATCAGCGCTTTGCGATCGTGCATCGAATTCACCACGTGCAGCTTCGTCAGTCCTGTATGAGCAATTTCCTTAGTAGCCAAAAATTCTGGGATCACGCCGATCACGTTGCCGCCTGCAGTTAGAACCGCATCCGCTACAGTGCCCATTAGCCCTACGTTGCCGCCGCCGTACACCAGCGTCAATCCATGCTGCGCGATCGCGTTACCCATCGCCTGCGCTGCCTGTCGATAGACCGATCGCGTCCCAAAACTTGAACCGCAAAACACACAAATGCTGTTCACAACTCCTCCTTATTGCAGCGGTTTCCACGTCGCAGCGTACCGGATGCACGATGAAAAACTTCTCTGCAATTTACCTCACGTTTTATAACTTTCTAGAAATTTAGTGATCGTGGCTGTCCTTGTATGGTACATTTGTACCAAATTATAGAAAACAGTATAAGCGTACTAACTAGTCCCTTATTAGATTAGCTGGATGTCGCCATCATGGAAAAGCCTCAAGCCCGATTACGATCGCCCAGAGCCTTCCCAACGGAGCAAAATCTGGCGAAGCAGCCCGAACCCTTTGAGCCACTGCCCAACCCTACCGAAATTCACCCGGTACCGGACCCGCCTGCCGCTGCAAAAAAGTCTCGCAGCAAGCGCAAGCCTGTGATGACCTTTCGGCAGGTGTGGGAGACAAATCAGCAGTTGGTGACGGATGAACTTAAACGGTTAGAAGTGCAAGCCGAACGCATCAATCACTTGCTGGCACGCACCAAACTGCGATCGCAGTCTGCGCCAATTCAGTCGATCGCTCAGCCATTGCCCACTGAACCTGACGCCGAGGACACCTCCAACAACGACCTCGACAGCTTGCAGATGCAGGCAAAACGCATCAATCAACTGCTGGCAGATCTGCATACGGCGATCGCGGAAGCCCGTGAGATGACCTCAGATCCCGCGATTTCAGATCCTACAATTTCAGGTCCTGTGATTTCGAATCCTGCGGTTTCAAATCCTGCGATTTCAAATCCCACGATCGTGCCTCCTACTCCGGCTCCGGCTTCCAATCCACCTGAATCCACAGCGGACTTGTCCCCTGAAACCGCTGAGGCTGCCGCCGCTTTGCGTCACCTTGCAAGTCGGGAGCGAGCCTCGCTACCCGATCGCCCCCCAACTCCCGTCGTGGCTCAGCCACCGCTGGTTCGTCCGCCTTCGTTGCGCAAATCCAAACCTCGAAAATTTCAGCTACGCCAGCTTCTACAGCTTCCGCGAAAACCAATCGATCGTCTGGGCGATGCCGCGCTGTGGATTGTTCTTGCGGTGGTGGCGCGGATTGGCTGTCGCTTGCTGCTGGTGGCAGTTCCGACGCTGACGCCGATCGTGTTGCTGCTGATGCTAGCTCCGGCGACGTTTGCGGTGTATTTGGCAATCTTTACGCCAAAGGCAGGCGTTCTCTCAATTTACCGATTATTCCTCGTCACTCTAGGTCTACTACTTGGCGGCAAACTCTAATCTTCACGTTCCAATGGACCATACCCCCATCCTTCCCAAGCAGCTTATGGCTGGCGGTACCCTACTGCTGGCGCTGGGTCTGCTTCTGGACTTGCAGACGTTGCCCTCCTTTAATCAGAAGTCGTCTGACGAGCCGTGCCAGACCGTCGTTCAGTCGCAAGCTCGCCTGTCAAGGGCGCAGTTGGCGCAACTGCTGACCGTGCCCGAAGGCAATCGCAAGCAGCGCGTGCGGGCGATCGTCAAGGACCCATTTTGCAAACTGGCAGACCTCCAGGTGCGAGCGGGAGCCGTCGCCCAACGCGAAGCGTACCCGCTGGAGTTTGATCCTGAAACCTGGCTGGTTGTCCTCTACGAAGGCGAGCAATACGTCGGCTACCGCTTCGATGTTCGATAGCTAGTAGCAAGTCGTCAAGTCATCCATACAAAACAGACCATCGATACAGAGAACCACTACTTCCTACAACAATGAAGCCAACGTCCCTGGTCTTTCTCATCTTGCTCGCGGCAAGCCTGAGTGCGATTCAGCCTGCCTATGCTGACAGTGTCGCGCTGGATTTTTCTCCACCTGATACCGAGCAGAGCGATCGCACACCCGATCGTGCTGACGAGGTTAGCCAGCGGGCATCGGAAGCGCCACGATCAGACGCGCCACGATCAGACGCGCTCAGTTTTTCACCGCAAACCGTGCGGGAACCACCAAAGATTCAGCCAGTCGCACGGCGATCGACTGACCCTACTGAATCTCCAGCTCAGTCTCCAGCGTCTGCTGATCTGTTTGTGGGTGGCTCCGATTCGCTAGTTGCCCGCACTGTCGGACATGCCGAGGGCACGCGCGGAGCCGACGGCAGCAAAACGTCTGCTTACCACGGGCACCGCGATCCCGGCAATGGCGTGTGGAACCTGGGCAGCTTTTCCTTCCAGCACTGCCGCGAGGCGCAGTATCAGTGCCGCACACCGGAAGAAGCCGACGTGCACCAACTACGACGCTTGCAGGGTCAGGCACAAGCGTTGCAGGCGCGATCGCGGACCACGGGTGTAGAGATGACGCTGGAAGAGCAGCTCAACGGCATCGACTTGGCGAATCAAGCTCCCCTTGCTGCCCTCGGTTCGCCAGGATACGTCGAACGGCTAAAGCAGGCGCACCAGCTAGGTCTGCGAGGCTCAGATGCCGTTCTTTGGGCGCGAGTGCGCTCTTACTGGAATCCGGAGCAAAATCGCTGGGATGCTCCAGGACTCGGCAATACAGAGGCTGGCATTACTCACGATCAAGCACGTCGTCAACAAGCCATTGATCACGCGATGCGGCACCGCACGTCCATTGCACGACGCGATGAGCGAGCACAGCGAAACCAGGTAGCGGAGCAAATTATTTTTCAGGATTTACCCAAACAGAATTAGCCCGATCGTAGATAGGTAGGGTGCTGTATGGGCTGCGCTGTTCAAGAAAAGCGATCGTGTCACGGAGCCGAAGGACACCGTTTCAGATGGTAAACTCGTTGCTGGAAATCGCCTTAACACTGGATTGATTGAATCAAGCACTGATTTAATCAGGCACTCAGGCTCTATTAAACTTTGCTTAACCATGAGCCAGAGCCGTTCAGGTATTCTAGGCGTCAGGAGCAGTGTGTTAAGAACCTAGAAGTGCACCTGCGCTGTTGCACCGTCCCCGTTCGTGTCATTCTGATTTAGGCTTTATGGCTGCTAATGTGTTTCAAGAGTTCGTGGCGAAGGGCGGTCCAATCATGTACCCGCTGGTGGGACTGTCGATCGCAACCTTAGCCTGCGCGATGGAACGGGGAGTGTTCTGGTTCAAAACGCTAAGAAGCGAACGAAAAATTGTTCAAGACGTGATGGAGACGGCTCGCTATAGTCTGACGGAAGCACGAGAAATTGCCGCACAGGCAGCAGTCACTCCGATCGGTCGGTTCCTGCTGGCTCCACTGAAGCTGAATCATCCAACGCCTGACACCTTCCGGTTGGCGCTGGAAGCAGCAGGCGAAAAAGAGTTTGTCCAGATGCGGAAGGGAGACAAGCTGCTAGAAACGGTGGTAGGAATTGCACCACTGCTGGGACTGCTTGGAACCGTGACGGGTCTGATTCGGACCTTCGTGAACCTGCGGATCGGTGAGGCGGGTGGTGGTGAGGGCACGGCTGAAGCGGCAGCGGGTATCGGTGAGGCGCTGATTGCAACCGCAGCCGGGATGATCGTCGCCATCTTGGCGCTGGCATTCTTCCGCGTGTTTGTCACGCTGCAAGCGCAACAGGTAGACTACTTCACTGAGATTGGCAGCGAGCTAGAGTTAATCTACCGTGAAGTCTGGTACGAGCCGTTTCTGAGCGATCGTCCTCGCCCTCCGGCATCGGAAGTGTCGATCCATAGTTAACTGCTGCAACCAGCGGCAGGTCCCAGCTAACCTCTAAAAGGAACGATCGGATGAAGTTCAAAAAGCAGCACTCGGGTTCTGGAATGCCAGAGGTAAATCTGGTGCCGATGATGGACGTCATCATGACGATTCTGACCTTTTTCATCGTCGTGTCCATGACGCTGACAAACTTTCAGTCGGTGAAGGATGTAGCGCTGCCCAGCGCAGAGCAGGGAACAAGTTCAGATCGCCCGGTCGATCCACTGGTGGTTGGTGTCGATCGTCAGGGACAGACGATCGTCAACAACGTGGCGGTTAACGACACGCAGCTGGCGCAGCAAGTTGTCACCTACTTTCAGGGCAATCCCAAGGGAACGGTGGTGCTGAAAGCAGACAAGCAGTTAGCATACGAGAAGGTCGTGCAGGTGTTGGGAACGCTGCGAGATGTGGGCGGAGATCGCGTCTCGCTTGCGATCGAATAAGCCGTTAATTACGATTGAATCTTGTGACCGCAGGCAGATAAGGTGTCGATCGCGGCAGCTAATTGCGCTTGTCTGACCAAGACGTAATCCGTCTCGTAGGTCGAAACGGCAAAGACGCTGATTCCTGCTTCAGCTAGCGGTGCTGCCACCGCGACAAGAATTCCAGTCAAATTAAAGTCAAACGGACCTTCAAACTTCAGCGATCGCCAGCCCCGCTCACACACAACATCAGCAGGAATGTGCGCTTCGGGGCAGACGATCGACAGCTCATCCTGCGTTCGAGTCACTGAAAAGAACGACGCCGCCATCGCCCAGGTGGGGAGATCAGAGGCGCGATCGCATCGACAAATTGCTAGCGATTCAGGCAACACAGTTAGCGTCAGCGTAATCACGTGAATTTGCGAATAACGTTTTTACATCTGCACGATCGCCATTAGATAACCTAGGATTCAACGCCGATCGTCAACAGTAGGCGACGAGCAATAACTGCATCACGGGTTATGAGGACCGAAGCAAAGAGTAAGGTCAACTACGGGATTATTGCTGCTCTAGTGAATTCGCTTCGAGAGCAGTTGCTCTTCGAGTGCTGCAATGCGATTGTAGGCGGCAGTTAGCTGAGCCGTGAGCCGTTGAATTTGAATTGCGGGGGATAGCTGACGTTCGCTTTGTTGCGTCGCCGCATCCAAGCTATCTCCATCCACAAGAATGTCTTTGTGTCCCATTGAGGCATCTAAGCCACGTGCGCGATATCCTGAAGTCTCACCTTCTGAACGCTGAATTTGGTCCGATCCAAACTTACACTCTACCGCTACATCCGATAGTTTGCTGCTCAACTGCTCGATGCGCTGGGACAATGCCTCAACCTTTTCGCTCAGAATATTAACTTGCTCTTGTAGCATGTCCATTGATGTCCCACTTCCCCGAGAATACTGCTCGCTAACTATTCTAGGCAGTGGCTCACTAAAATCGGATTGATTCCTGAATCATTTAACCTTTGGTTTGGAACCGTTGATTCCACCCGTTAAGCGTTAAAACTGGTTAAAAACTGTAACGCCAGTGGTAACTTAACAGTTGCTGACGGGTATTAGGGCATCGCCTGACCATTCAATTCAGAGAAAAATCTTAGAATGAACGACAGAACGTAAATCCATTTCTATTGGAGAAGAATGCTAAGTTTTCAAGAGTTTTTTACGGTCTGTGCAGGCACTTGGATCACTGAAAGAACCTATCATTACCCACTAGAAGCAGACGTAGAACGCTCTCACACAGAGTTTCGCGTTAACCCGCTTACTGCCGACGAAAAGCAGAAAATCTTACCGATTTCGGAGTCATCCTCTAGCCTTCAAATCGACGTTGCCAAATTCAGCAGCGACGAAGCAGGCTGTCCTGGTTTTTCGATCGCCTTCGATACGCGATCGGAACGCGGAGAGCAGGTTTCGATGAGCTTGCAGGCGCTATTTGTTCCGGACAGCTATGTGACCAATGCAAGCGCGATCGAAAGCCCACCGCTACCGCTTGTGGCTCAGGTGGCTGCGGATGCTACAGAGGTAATCCGAGGATTTTACCTGCGCAACGAAGGCTACTCGGAAGGCGGAGCGATCGCGGGGCGCTTTACCTATCAGCCCACGCGCCAAACGCTAGAAATGACAACTTACTACAAGCGCTCGGTTGCTGTAGACCAGATGCGAATGATCTCGCCAGACACGCGGCTGCGCACGATCGTCACCTACCAGCGCCCTGAGGTTGGACAGCCGCCAACGATCATCAACTTAGTTGGATTTGGCGTAGAGCAAAAGCAGCTAGGGTAGGAACAGAGGAGTGGAGAAGAGAAAAAGAGCAGCATGTCAAATCCAAAATCCATCATTCATCATTCAAACTTCACTCTGGGACGGCGATCGTTCCTAACAGGCGCGTCAGCAATGCTGCTGAGCCAACTGCTAGCAGGCTGTAGTGGGCAGAGTCAGTCAACGCTGACCGTGCGATCGCTCAGCGGCTCGGTGCCGCCCCAAATTCTCAACGAGTTCCGCAAAGGGCTGAGCAACGCGGCTTTGAACGTTTCACCGGAGGCAGAGCTACAGACGCTGTTTACTCTGCTGCAAACATGGAAGCAAGAAGCGAAACCGCCATCTGCTAGCCGGTGGCCGAGTTGGGTTCCGTTTGTGGGTAGCTCGGAGGCTGCGATCCCAGACCTCGTGACCTTAGGCGATTACTGGCTAGAAAAAGCGATTCAGCAGCAGTTGATTGCGCCGCTTGATCCGACTCAGCTTCAGGGTTGGGCGCAACTGCCGCTGAACGATCGCTGGAAGGCGATTGTCACCCGCAATGCTCAAGGGCAACTCGATGCGAAGGGGCAGGTTTGGGGCGCACCCTACCGCTGGGGCAGCACTGTGATTGCCTACCGAACCGATATTTTTCGAGAGAAGGGTTTGCAGCCGCCAACGGACTGGTCCGACTTGTGGCGATCGGACCTGCGCCGTCACCTGTCCCTGCTTGACCAACCGCGCGAAGTTATCGGGTTGACGCTGAAGAAGTTGGGTAAATCCTATAACACGCAGGACTTAGGCTCGGTTCCAGATCTTGACGCGAACCTGCGTGCCTTGCAACAACAAGCCAAGCTCTACAGTTCCAGTGCCTATTTGCAACCGCTCATTTTGGGCGATACGTGGTTAGCCGTAGGTTGGTCTACTGATATCCTGCCAATCATTCGGCGCAATCCGAACATTGCCGTGGTGATACCGCAGTCGGGAACCGCTCTGTGGACAGATATGTGGGTGCGTCCAGCCGCAACCTCGACAGCGTCCTCCTTGGCAACGCAATGGATCAACTTTTGCTGGCAGCCGTCGATCGCCGCCGAACTCGCATTACTCAGTCGGGCAAGTTCTCCTGCCGTGTTGCGGACCGATCGAGCAAGTCTGCCTCAGGCGCTCCGCGACAATCCGATCCTGCTGCCGGACACCGCAATCCTTGAAGCCAGCGAATTTTTGCAGCCGCTTCCTACTGCTACGGTGCAGCAGTATCGCGATCGTTGGAAGACCCTCCGCCAAGCGGTGAGCTAGACTGTCCCCGAAAGCCTGCTTTTCCGGTGGAATCGAGCAGAATGCTGCACGGCAGGTCGGCAGCAGGGGCGAGCGTCAATTGGCTTGGGTCAACCGCGCGAAAATCGCAGGTGTACGCCGCTACGAGGGTCGCCTGATTGTCAAACACGCGCAGGTTATAGCCATAGCTACTGGCAGCCGTGCCAAATTTGTGCAAGAACGTGTAGCGGTCCAGGTAATTCAACAAGCTCCAAAACTGACGGTTCACCACAAAATCAACTCGCCCTGGCTGGCGGTTTTGACTCGGATAGGCAATCCAATTTTCCAAGAGCTTATTTGTCGATGCCTGCTGGTCCACATACTGTTCTCTGACCCACCAGAGGCTAGGAATTGTTAGTCCAGTCGTGGAGATTGTTGTAGAAGTCACCACAGAGCTTGGCGGAGAAGGCGCTTGCAGCACGTTGACATCGAGCGGCTCCGTAGTCGGGCGCAGCTCGATCGTGGAGGCGGGATCGGCTGCCAGCGATCGCTCTGTTACAGCCGCTGCACCTGCCAAGCTAGTGCAACCCAGAAACAATGCCGTGAGTACGCGACCTACGCGATTGGTCAGCGATCCAGATCTCGCCGATCGAGATTTACAGATAGCGAGCATCCTGCCAGACATGGGTGTCGGGTGCAGGTGCCTGCTTGCGCCAGGTAATGTCTCCACGAGATGTTCGGATTAGCGTGTGCTCTACCACATTCACCAGGGTACTCCAAGAAAGCTCCTCGCGTCGCAGTAGCTCCTTTAACCCTTGCAGCGCGATCTGAGCCTCCTGTGCTGCGTCTGCCCGTAGTGGAAGCGTCGAGCGGATGGGGTCGCGCCGCACCGCTGCGATCGCTTGGCGCACCGCCGCCACAACTTGATGGCTCAGTTCTTTGTGCGCCCGCGATCGATGCTGCTGCCATCCTTTTTGGCTAGTCGCATACAGCGACGGCAGTCGATTTAAGGCATATGCAATGACTTCGACCTTACTGAGACAGTTGGCAAGCTTGACTGGAAGCAGCTTAAATTGCTTCTCGACCTCTTCTACAACCAAGGTCTCCATCACATTACGGTAGGCTTGAGCACGCTCTGTCTGTGCTGTGTTCATACCAAACTCCTAATAGCAACTCGGAGAGATGCAAAGACGCAAGACTAGGAAGGCACCGTTTAATCGTGTTGCTCAGAAAATGTAGAGCTACTGTGCAACTCCTTAGCCCTGCCGCCTTCAGGGCAAAGTTTCCGCCCAAAGATGTGCATTTACTGACTGTACGTAATCTTATCAGATAAACCCAATAACTTAACAAATTTAGACTTCCTTGACCAGAGGGCGAGACCCCTCATCTCCAATTTAGAAATGGCTTGCAAAATGGGTGAATCTAAAAGAATAGTGGCTCCAGGTGGCGCCTCAGCTGAGGCTCAGCTTACTGGCACAGGCTTTGACGAAACCCTTGGTTAATCGCTTGTTGACCACAGAAATGCCTCAGCAAGACCTGAGCAATTCTTTAAGTTTGATAAAGATTCTAGACTTTTTTGCTTTAAGCGCTATTCTGTGCATCAAGTCATTGAATCGTGCCCCAATTTGTTTTATACGATGCATTTGTCGCATCGGGTTCTGGGTAGGCTCTTGATGTAGCGTCATACAGTACTTGTCACCTATAAATTGTGTTTCTCATCCTGCTTAAGAAATACTCCTGTAGGTATATACGTCCGTCCTCAGAAATGTTACAGTTATTAACATATGCTTCAGACAATTAAATCGACAGACCAATGGACGCCTTGGCTGAATTGCCGCTGTACTTCAGTTGCTATCGCTTAAAGGCTCAGGAACCCCAGGTGTTAGTCTCCCTTCAAGTTCAATAGCATCGCGTCAAGCCTAGTTCTGTGTGGGGTGCTTTTAACCAGTGAGTGTCACTGGTAGCTCTGTAGCTGTTCTGCATCGAGAAGCCTTGTCTCGATTGTTTATCCTTCACCTCCTGTCCAGTTCGTTGTCTCCGTTCACTTTCCTTGGCAGCCCATGAAGACTGTTCAAACCTCAACCGATTCAGTTCGCACTTATCTCCGTGAAATCGGTCGTGTCCCGTTGCTAACCCACGAGCAAGAAGTTGTTTACGGGAAGCACGTGCAGCGGTTATCTCTGATATATCAGGCGCGAGAAGCTCTGGCGCTGGAATTGGGTCGTGAGCCAACCCCAGCGGAGTGGACGCAGACCGTAAACCTTTCTGAAGCCGAACTAGAAAAGGTAGTCGCTGAGGGTGAGTACGCCAAGCGCAAGATGGTGGAGGCAAACCTGCGCCTTGTAGTATCCGTTGCCAAGAAGTACACCAAGCGCAACGTGGATCTGCTGGATCTGATTCAGGAAGGCACGATCGGCATGCAACGCGGCGTTGAGAAGTTTGATCCCACAAAGGGCTATCGCTTTTCTACCTATGCTTACTGGTGGATTCGCCAAGCCATTACGCGGGCGATCGCAGAAAAAGGACGCACCATTCGTCTGCCTATTCACATCACCGAGAAGCTCAACAAGATTAAGAAAGCGCAGCGTCAGCTGTCTCAGCAGCTTGGACGTGCCGCAACGGCTGCTGAACTTGCCCAAGAATTGGAGCTTACTCCGCGTCAAGTGCGTGAGTACTTAGAGCGAGCGCGAGTGCCACTGTCGTTGGATTTGCGCGTTGGCGACAACCAGGACACAGAACTGGGTGAACTGCTGGAAGATATGGGAGCATCGCCAGAAGAGTTTGCGATGCAATCGTCGCTGCGGACCGATTTAGAACAGCTCATGACCGATCTGACGCCGCAGCAGCGTCAAGTTCTGTCGCTGCGGTTTGGACTGGAAGACGGGCAAGCGCTGACTCTAGCAAAAATTGGCGACTTACTCAATATCAGCCGCGAGCGAGTGCGCCAAATTGAGCGAGAAGCGCTGACCAAGCTGCGCAAGCGCAAGTCGGCGATCGGTGAATACTTGGCAAGCTGAGGTTCAGAGTAGAGAAGTTCAAACTGAAGCATCTCTCTACTAACTCTGTGGTGTAACTGGATGTTGACCGTAGAAGGGCAGCGCCTCCGACCAATGGGGGCGCTGCCCTTGTTTCCAGGCGGCGTGGGCTAATTCGAGCAGACTGCCAACCGTTTCGCCTAATCCGTCCTCGGCTGACACCAACTGGTAGGGTGTTTTTAACTGCTCTAGCGTTTGTTGCCACTGCTCAGCGCTCATCAAGGTATCTGGCAAAAGGGTCTGGAGTTCAGAGTCTACCGATTGGTAGACAGCACCAAAGAGTTCGCCACGTTGAGCACGCATTTGCACCGCGATCGCCCGATCGTTCGCTCGGTTCGCCCAGGCGATCGCGGCTAGCGTTGAGACGGCAAACAGCGGAATCTGAAGCTGCTGTGCTAGCGTGCGGGCAGTGACAACCCCGATACGGGTGCCAGTGAAGCCGCCCGGACCGTTTGCAACAGCGATGAATGCTAGATCCGTCCAAGTCTGTGGCTGCAGAAACTCGGCTAGATGCTGATGCAAATAGCTAGAAACCTCGCGCCCCAAGCCCCAAACCTGCACACGGATGTCTCCCGTGAGCGGACCGATCGCCAGTCCCAATTCTGGGCTGGTGGTGTGAATGGCTAGTCCATAGGTAGTGCAAGGCAAATTCATCTAAGTTTGAGCTGTGTTAAGGGACGTGTGGGGTAGCGTAACGTTCAATCCGAGCCTCGGCAACCCATACCGCTGCTTGATGCAGAGCATTGATAAAAGGTATGCGGGATTTGACAGCATATTTTACTCCAGCCATACTCCGGGCGGAATTAAGCAGCGATCGCGCCGTGAACACAGAAATTGGGTAGCTGAGGTGAGAAACCGCGTAGTCGAAACCAATACAATCCTGTTTCAAGCCGCTGAAACTGAGCAATGGCGATAATAAGTCGGATTGATGCCTGATTATTTGCGCAGTTGGGCAGACTGGACACGGATCGACAGCCGAGTCGATCAGAAAGTCCTCATCGATAGCCAAAGCATTAAGCGTGCTGAAATAGTGAGTCAGGCGAGCGGCGATCGTGATCGCAGACAGCAATGGTGTTATTGAAAAAAGCTTTTGGCAATTGGGATTGCTTTTCAGCTGGACAGGAGAGATAACGGCGTTTACCTCGACGATGAGCAAATCACCATCTTGAGTAGGAAGACGGAAACAGAATCAGAGGTCAGAATTCAAAGAAGGTTTTACACATAGATTAAGAAAGGAGGCATCATGAAAGTTCTGGTCAGCAGTTTGCTTTTCAGCATTGCGTTATCATTTGGACCAGTGGCACATGCACAAAATCGCCCAACTTCGACTGGTCAAGTAACGGCAATGGTGGAAGCTCTGCGAAAAGCAGCACCTAGAACTGGCAAGCAGAATGATGGTCTGTATAGTGATTGGCAAGTGAAACCCGAAACGGCTCGTGGTTGGTCAAAGCAATGTTTAGGACGAGAAGTCACGCCCTCTCAGTTTGAAAGCAGTCCTGCAACTGCAAGGCAGGTTGTGACGTGCGTTGTGCAAGATGAATTCAACAAAATGCTGCGTGCGACATCCAACAATGAAACGAGAACGGTGCAAAGCGTGGCGTGTTGGTGGATGACGGGTCAATACAACAGTTGTAGAAGTGGGGCGACAGCAACTTATGTGCAACAAGTCACTCGCTTTTATCAACAGCAGCGCCCCTAGCTCAGACTAACGACTCCTACAAGCAACAAAATAGCTGGACAAGCTTGTTGACTGACAAACCTTCAGAAGACTTCTCCCAACTTCTCTCCAAAGCAGAAAGGAGACAAATTCCAGTTCGCTCTCCTCGCAGGAGAGGGTTAGGGAAACTGCTCAGTAACGCTATCAAGTTTTCGGAGACAGACAGTACTGTTTAGCTGAAAGCAGACCACAAGCAGAATCGAACATCGACTGTGATCATCACCGCGATCGATCAGGGGCGAGGAATTCCGGCAGACAAGTTGCAATTATTTTCGATCGCTTTCAGCAGGTGGATGCTTCCGACTCCCGCAAAAAGCGAGGTACCGGCTTGGGGCTGGCAATCTGCTGCAACAGTAAGAGAAGTCGTTATAGCAGTATGCAGAACAACATAGCAGCTATTTGCTGTTTCTTGCAGCGGGTGAATAGTCTTGGTATCCTAATCTATCCACCCACTGCTGTAAATCTCAAGATGTTATCCTAGATCTCTTTAGTCTGGATATTTTCTTCAGCATGATTACGAAGATAAAGATACAGAACAAAGAGAATTCCAAAGGTTAGATCAATCACACCTGAAACCAAATAAAACGGATGAAGATTGCCGAACAGAGTGTGATAAGCCAGTACTGTAAAGACGCTGAATTGAGCATAGATTCCCAGCTTTATAATGGCATCATTTTTAGTAATGTCCTGGCTAACCCACCAGTAGCCAATTCCAATAATAAAGACTAATCCGTAAACAAGTTGGGAGTATTCAGTGTTGACAAGGGGTTCAGTGTTAAGTGCCTCACGTATCCATCGATCGCCGACTAAAAGGATTACTGCTTCAATCCAGTTGATCACAGCCTTTGTTTGAAATACAAGTTTCCAGGGAATCGTGTTATTCATAAAGATGAGCCAGGATTTTGCTTGATAGCTGCTGTTACTTGGGCTAACAGAAGGTTGCGGAGGTGAAAAGGTTTTTTGTTCCTGCTGCTGTTCCTGTAGGTTGCTTTTTGCCGCCTTAAAATCAGTTGCCAGTGTCTTTTGCTGCTCGGAACTTAAATTATCTTTGATTCTGGGAAAGATGTCCCTCTCTTCCTGATCAATATGACCTCGGACTGCAAGCCTTAGCTGCTCAACCTGAGCTTTAAAATTAGGATTAGCAGGATTAAACGATTTCATTTTGTTTAACAGTTCGATGACGTGATCGGTCTGGTCAACGATCTCCTGCATTTGGTCGTAGTAGGGGCTTAAAGCTGGATAAAGAACTTGTTCTTCTGCTAACCCATGAACTTTGACATCTTGATACAGTTGTCCAAAATACTCCCGAATTTTTTGCGGATCATTGTTGCCTAAAACTTCTGCAAATAGAATGTCCGTTTTGCTGTGGTCCATTAACAGCACATCGCGGATGCTCATTTCATCATCAGTACGTGTTACCACGCTGCCAACTACTCCCGTAAAAGCCGTGATCGCATCCTCAGTCCGTGCCTGAACTCCTTGATCTGGTTCCTGTCCGGTTAACTCCAATACACCCAGGATTTCTAAACTCCCTTTGAGTTGCTCCTGGTGAGCACGGTTTTCAAAGTTGATTGTGTGTAAGGGAGCGATCGCAACTTCAACATCAGCACCGACAATTTGTGCCGCTTTGTGAATAATTAGTCCCGCCATTGTTTGCCGATGTTTGAGCAATTCATGCTGGAGCAATTTCTCAGATGGAGTTAACTTGGAGCCTTCTATCAGGCTTCGAGTTCTCTCCAAATTTTGCTTAACAGCGTCTTTAAGCTCTGCCTGAACACCATACTGAATCATCACGGTATCTAGAACACCCAGATTCTTCTGATCCTGTTCCAGCATGTTCTGTAGCTGTTGGTGAACGCTGTCATCATTCACCTCATTCATCAGCCGCTGCTCAGTGAGAATGAGTAGATTTTGCACTGCTTTCATCTCTGCTAGTTGCATGGCGATCGCGGTGCGTTTTGCATCCTCAAGCTCAACTGGCATTCTTGATTCTCCTCAATTGCTTAATTATTCACACAGCCGGATAAATGCCCCAATCCTGAATGTCCTGCCGGCTAAACACCTGCTCAGCACTTTGAATTTCGTCAGAACTGCCTTCTACCATTACCAAGTAGTCTCCTTGCAGAAGACGATCGCCATAAACGCTAGCTTGGGCTTCGGGAATACCTAAGTGAGTGAAGGCTTTAACAACATTGTGTGCTGCCAGTGCCCCAATTCCTGTGCCCACCGTTGTTGCAGCCAATGCAGCACCTAGGCTACCCGCTGCCAAAATGGGACCAATACCCGGTAAAGCGAGACTCGTCAAACCCACCAACACAAACGCCCAAGAGCTATGAGCAAAGGTATCCTTAACGACTCCCAGCGGAGTTTTCACATTCTGGTCACCAATGCGATCGGTGACCTCAGCCCCACTCACTTGCTCCTCTTCACCCACCTGTTTAGCCACAATGGAAACGTGCTCCATTGGAAAGCCAGATGCCTTGAGTTCGTTTAATGACTGTTCTGCCTGTTGCTGATTGGCAAACACGCCAACTGCTCGTTTTTTGTCATCGTTCTGCATAAATTTCTCCACTTAATCGTTCGTTCAACCGTTGTGGTTGCCAGGATCTACTAGAAGTGCCAGCGCCGCGATGTTTAACACTGCGATCGCGCTCCATTTTGCGCTGGACTGGGTGTTTAACCAGGTAGAAACGCTGGGATGGGCTTGCCCATTGAAATCCCCTTAGACGCGATTGTCTGCAATGAGTTCAATCCATCTGAACGTTAACGATGGGGCTATCTTTATCCTTCTATCCAAAGGGATGAAATGAGTTAAGCGGAGCGGTGAGCACAAATACAACGCCTCTGTTTCAGCTACTAGAGCGGTTTGATAAAGATATTAGAAACAACAGGTTAGCTTCACCTTCGCCACGATTCTTACTGTTATAAAACTTTGCTGTTGTAAAACTTTATTCCTGCTTGGGGCAGAAATCCAAGAGAGCGATCGCCGCTCTTACCAGCACCAAACGTGTAGTGCAGCCTTTGCGACTGCTTGCACAGTTTCATTTCGTATGGGCGATACCGGATTTGAACCAGTGACCCCTTCCGTGTAAAGGAAAAAGTTAAAACTCTAAAATGCCTTGCTAGAAGCTGTTTTAAGTAATTTTATAAATTGGTATCCCTAAAATAATACCTATTGTGTGTGAGATACCCTTTAAGTAACCAGAACGCTTATACCAGTTGTCTCACACACTCTGACTTCCAAAACGCCGATCTCGTCCTCACCCCTACCGGACGCCTCGGAGCTGTACAGTCCTCACTATGGGAAAGGCACCATCACCTGCTGGTGCAACTCGACACGGGCGAAACCTACTGGTTTCTAACCAGGATTGTGCAGCCAGCAGAGCAGCCCTCAAGCGGCGGAGAAAGGCGGCAGGAGGAGAGCAGCGCGGTGGATACCAGCCAAGCGCCTCTTACGGTTTGGGAACTGGACACGTCGCAGTGGTCGGACGCGATCGCGCTGCTAGGTCTCTTGACGGATTGCTCCTGAAAAAAGACGAAACCCGTTTCCAATTGTTGTAAAGGAGTGTTGAGCGATTGCTGGCTGAGTTCTCGGTATTGAAGCTGCAGGCGCAGATGGCGATCGTCTCTCAACTGACTGGAGCGCAAGCACGCGAATTTGTGGGACTGTAGCTTCCCCTAGAACAGCGATCGGCTTTGCTGGTGGGCACAATAGGCTTAAAGCATTCATGGATTAGTAGTGATTCCACAGAACATCAGCCGAGGTGACGTTATAAAAGCGATCAAGCGGATTCAAGCCGAAGGCATACCCAATAAACGACAATCGTCAAAGTTTGACTTGCTCTATCAGTGCTTCCGGTTTCCACCAAAGCTCATCCTCTCTATTGCAAACGAGTATGCTAACGGTGAACCGCTAGACTACGACTTATTCTCTAGTGGTGACGAAGCAAACACTTATCTATCGAGCTTGGGGTTTGAAATCGTTCTGAAAGAACCTGAAAAAGTTCAATTGGTGGACCCGGAGGAAGAGGAGTTTCCTGAAGGTAAAGTTCTTTACCGTCGGCATTGTACTTACGAACCTGACCGAAGGTTGGTGACAAAAGCGAAGCAGCGGCGCAAGCGTGAGACAGGTTCTCTTGATTGCGAGGTG
>NZ_JACJPG010000437.1 GCF_014695955.1 Leptolyngbya sp. FACHB-36
GAGGTGGGGATACCTTTCACGATCGCCTCCAACGCCGCCGAGGGAATTGGCTCAACAATCTGGACTTCATGCACACCGTCGTCGTCTTTGATGAAGCAGGTCGCTAAACCCATCACCACATAATCATCCGTAGAAATATCCGGAGCGTTGGAGATAAGAGGTGCAGTCGTCATAAGGAAATTATCGATGAATTGTGGTCTGGTAATTGATGAGTCGCTGGGTTGCATTCTACCAACTTCGGAGTGGCACCGTCCGATCGACCCTATTTACTAAAGCGATTCCATTTCAGAAATTGCAGCTTGTCACGCTGTAGATCTTCTAGAACCCATCGTGGAGAAGCAACTGCTCATCGATGTGCAATTAAATACTTGCTAAGTGCGGATCTACCGCTCTTAACAAAATCTGACTCTAGACACATCAGCAAGTGCCACATCGATAGAGCCCCTTCTCTGTGAAACTTCCTACTCTTAATTCGTAAGCCCAGTGAGTTTGGCATGAGCACCCGCATGTTTCCACGCAACCAAACCAGCACATCACCTCGCCCCTTCTCAGTCGTTGCTGCTAGCGTTTCTAACGGTTGCAGCCGCCAACCGCGATCGCTATCCCACTCGGCGAAGGTTGCGACGAACCCCTTGCTGTCGGCATCCGACTCAAGGCGTCTGCTGCGTCAACAAGCGCTTACCCGTGCCAAGCAGGGTCGGTATGACGACGCGATCGCGCTGTTTGACCAATTAATCGAACAAGACCCCGACAGCGCCAGCCACTATAGCAACCGCGGGTTAATGCACTTTCAGAACGGTCAACCGGAGCGCGCTTTAGCCGATTACAACCAAGCAATTCAGCTCGACCCCCAACTGGCAAAAGTTTACAACAACCGAGCAAACTGCTACGCCGCTTTGGGAAACCACGAAGCCGCGATTGCTGACTACGAAACTGCGATCGACCTCGATCCTGCTAACATCCACGCTTGGATCAATCAAGGCATCACGTTCCGCGAACTGGGACAGTTTGAGCAAGCGATCGAAAACTTTGATTTAGCGCTGCAAGTTAACCAACTCCTGAGCGTCGCTGAGACTGCCGAAACGCCCACTCAACTAGAAGGGCACATTTATGCAGAGCGCGGTCGTGCCCATCACCTAGCGGGCGACTGGAACTACGCCGTTGCTGATTATCAGCGCGCGATCGCTGGACTTTCCCACAGCTCTGACTCTACCTCAGTGTCTCGACGCTTGCGATCGCAGGTTCAGGGTTGGCTACAAGAACTACTCGGTTCTCTCTGCGCCTAATGCTTCGAATGCCTAAATAGCGCCGTTTCAATAGCCACGTACGCGAGCCGATACAACAGGCTTAGCGGGTTTAACGACGGCTACACTCTTTGGCTCCTGCCAGATAATCTGCCGCTGCTGCGCGTCTACGCGGTTGCTTTGCTCCTGCATGATGGCACGCGCTTGGTAGGGGTCAAAGTAGCGCGTGAACTGCCGCTTCGATTTCTGGAGCCGCACAGCCGATGACTGTACGGCAGCATGAAGCTCCTGCAGCTTTGCTTCTTGGGATGTTCGGTACGGAAGTAGCTGCACCAGCGCGACGATCGCCGCTGAGGATAACGCCAGATTCACGGTCAGCTTAATGGTGGCTTCAACGGTGACCGATCGGTGAGGATTCGGGCGAGGTTGCGAAGCCGTTCGGGAGCGTCTGAGTGGTTCAGGGGAAGAATTCGGTCGAAGTGCATACATGGTAATCGGTCCGCTCCAACAGCAAGCAAAACAGGAGAAAGGGCATCTGGCGAGCAACCCTTCGCGTCGTCAATTTGAACTAGTCCATTAAAGTCAACGCGGCCTAAATTGGCAACTACTTAGCCAGATTTTTTTCAAGACCCGTTTAGAAGGCAGAAAGCCTGTCTCGGCGATCGACTTTAGGCTCCCGGTGGTTTCTTGAAGAAATACCCGAAAGATTCTAGAGCCAGACCGACAAAACAGGCTATCTCTACAACGTTACGAAACGATGCTATTTGTAAAGCTCAGTCGCTAAACGAAAAGCCAGAACGCCTGGGATCAGCGCTACGACTAGTGCGACAAAGACTTGAGTATCCGATATTGACATGTCAAAACTCCTTGCGGTAGGGTTTATCGTTCCTCAATGTGCGCTAAAACGCTGGTTTCTGGAATACTTTTGTTACAAGTTGCAATAGTTGAGTACGTGCGACGTGAACGTGGGGGAATAAATGGATCGAGTGTATGGATAACGATCGGATGATGAATATTAAGACTCCTGACGGCTGAGTCTCTACTTCTCACCCTCTTTCTGTTCTCACTGAACTGTTAGGCTTGGTAAAGTAGTCATCGTTTTGAGACGGTGATTACTTTAAGCCGTCCTGAGTAGGCACTACTGCGATAACACCGTTGATGCTAGATACCTTTCTGAATTCTTCTGATTTTGGCCTTGAAACGCTGCTGCTGCTGCCCGTGCTGATTTCCCTGGAGGCAGTGCTGTCGGCAGATAATGCGATCGCCCTTGCTGCTCTAACGCAAGGCTTGCAGGATCCTAAGCTTCAGCAGCGAGCGCTAAACATTGGATTGGTGCTTGCCTACGTGCTGCGGATGACGCTGATTTTGACGGCGACCTGGGTGATGAAATTCTGGCAGGTTGAACTGGCAGGGGCACTTTACCTACTGTGGCTGGTGGTACAGTACTTTACGTCTAGCTCCAACGAAGATGGAGAGCGATCGCACCACGGTCCTCGCTTTACGTCGCTCTGGCAGGCAATACCAATGATTGCGATTACGGATCTGGCATTCTCCCTTGATAGTGTCACGACTGCAATCGCAATCTCGCAGGAAATTTGGCTGATTCTGCTGGGCGCAACGATCGGCATCATCACCCTACGATTCATGGCAGGATTATTCATTCGTTGGTTAGATGAATTTGCGCATCTGGAAGATGCGGGGTATATCACAGTTGCTCTAGTCGGTCTGCGACTTCTTGTACGGGTTATCAACCCTCAACTAGTTCCTTCTGAGTGGCTGATGGTTGGCATGATTGCACTCATCTTCGCTTGGGGGTTTTCCGAGCGAACCCAACCGAACTTGGAAGTGGCTGCCGATCCAGTTGAAGCCGAAGAGTCCGCAGAAGTGAAGAAGTAGAGGCAACGCGTTGAGGCAAGAGTCTGACGTAAATAGACCACACGCTGATCAATGAACTGGATACGGACTCTCACAGACGTTTTTCTTCCCATTGATTAGGTCGGAAAAAACTCAAGAATCCTACGCTTCTGCATCAGAGGCAAGTTAACTAAAAAGGTTTCTGGAAACAGTCCGCTGTCTTCGACTTGGTTCAGGCAGCGGATTTGTTTAGCAAGCGGTTACGTCTTTTGACTCCGCTCAGGGCGCGATTGTAACTATTCGTACAGTCAATTACCTCTTAGCTTTAAAGAAAATTGCGGCAGCCTTGCTAACTTAGCTAAGGGGATTGCCGCAATCCAACGTTGCTCAAAATTTCTGCGGGGTCGCCTAGGAGCGCCCTCTACCCTACTCTACTCACTACTCGTGAATCCATGCCATTAGGCTGGGTTGCCAGTTAACCAGTTCCTCGTCCTTGAACCAGAGGCTAATTTCCTGCTGGGCGGTTTCTGGCGCATCAGAGCCATGAATTAAGTTGCGTCCTACATTAACGCCAAAGTCACCGCGAATCGTTCCCGGTTCTGAGTTCAGTGGATTGGTTGCGCCGATGATTTTACGCGCCGAGGCAATTACGCCCTCGCCTTCCCATACCATTGCTACCACCGGACCGGACGTGATGAACTCGACCAAGCCGCCGAAAAACGGGCGATCGCGGTGCACGCCGTAGTGGGTTTCTGCCAGTTCACGGCTGACATTCACCAGCTTTAAGCCAACCAGCGTGAATCCTTTCGTCTCAAAGCGGCGGACGATTTCGCCGATGAGTTTGCGCTGTACGCCGTCAGGCTTGATTGCCAAAAATGTGCGTTCCAAAGCGAGCTCCTACCTGTTCCACAAGTTTTACCACGTCCAGATTAGCTGAAAGTGTGGGGTGACGATCGTCATAGCAAAAGTCGTGACGATCGCGACTCCAGGAATTGGGAGTTTGCCGTTAGAATTTTCTCAATAAGAATTTTCGGTGAGCTGAGCACTACACCCACGCGGTGTCAGTAGGAGAAGCGCGATGGAAAACATTCTTGATGAAGCGTTGCAAGCGAGTGACCCCTCTTGCTCAGAGCCAGCGTTGCCCCACTGGTCATCGCCCAACTCCTCGCGGATCTGGCAGACACTGCTTCAAGGTGTAGCAGAAGCGACTCGCGTGCTGTTAACGAGCTGCGATCGCGTGACGGCGATTAACCAAGCACTCGCAATTTTGGGGCAGGTCACGCAGGTCGATCGCGTGTATATCTTCGAGTATCATCCCCACCCAGAAACGGGCGAACCTGCCATGAGTCGCCGCTTTGAGTGGGTTGATGCCGGAATACTGCCTCAGCTGGCAAATCCGCTGCTGCAAAACTTTTGCTACGGCAGGTACGGATTGGAAGACTGGCAGCGAGTTGTCGAGTCCAACCACTCGGTGAGCGTTATAATCCGCGAACTGCCCGGAATGCAGCGGCAGCTATTTGAATCCTTCAAAATTCAGTCGATGCTGCTGGTGCCGATTCCAGTCCACGGGAAGCTTTGGGGCGTGATGGGCTTTAGCGACTGCCACACCGAGCGGCAGTGGTCGCCAGATGAGGAAGCCGCGCTGATGACGCTGGCGGCGACGCTGGGCGGAGTGGTGGCGTATCGGCAGCTATCGGCGGCGCTCGACTGTGACGCCCATCGCGATCGTCTCCTGGGAGAAATGGCGCAGCGAATTCGGCGATCGCTGGACTTGCAGCAAATTCTAGATACAACCGTGGCAGAGGTGCGCGAGTTTCTGGGGGCCGATCGCGTGCACATCATTAGCTTTGATTCGTCCAAAACTATGGTGCTGGCAGAGTCGGTGGACGATCGCTACCGCTCAATTCGCGAGTGGACGCCGCTGGCGGATAATCACGTGGAATTGATCGAAGCCTATTTTGTCCACGGCTGCATCGATGTAATCAACGATTCGGCGGGGGTAACGCTGCCGCCAGTCATCGCGCAAGATTTTGTGGATTTTCAGGTGCGGGCAGGGATTGCTGTTCCGCTCACGGTCACAGAGCAGTTGTACGGGTTGCTGGTGGTGACTCAGTGTACAGGACCGCGCGAGTGGCAGCGCTTTGAAATTGATTTGCTGGAGCAGTTGTCTACTCAAGTGGCGATCGCCATTCAACAGGCAAAACTTTACGAAGAACTTCGATGTCTCAATACAGACTTGGAGCAGCAAGTCGAGCAGCGCACGCAGGAATTGCGCCAGCAGTACGCGGAACTGCAAGACTTGCAAGCGCTAAAAGACGAATTTCTGCATGCCTTTTCGCATGACTTACGGACGCCTGTAATGGGGACGCTGCTGGTGATGTCGAATTTGCTTAGAAAGCAGACAGATTCCACGATCGCGGTGCCCCGTGCTGTTTTAGAGCGCGTAATCCACAGTGGTCAGCACCAGTTAAGCCTGATTAACTCGCTGCTAGAGGCGCACTCTAGCGATGTGCGAGGAATTACGCTGCACTACGAGCCGCTGCATCTCCACAAGCTGATCCAGGCGATCGTCGGAGACCTCGATCCGCTACTACTAACCAACCAGGCAACGCTGGTGAATCGAGTTCTCGCCACGCTGCCACCTGTGACAGCCGATCCGCTACAGTTGCGCCGCGTGTACGAGAATTTGCTCACCAACGCCTTAAATCACAATCGACTGGGGCTGGAATTAGTTTTGGATGCGACGATCGAAGACGATATGCTGCGCTGCATTGTGCAAGACAATGGCGCTGGTATGGAGGCAGACATGCGCGATCATTTGTTTGAGCGCTACGCACGCGGCAGTCGATCGCAATCGACGGGAGTTGGTTTAGGTTTGTATCTCTGTCGGCAAATTATCACCGCTCATGGGGGACAAATTGGCGTAACCGGCGATCCGGGTGCTGGATCGAGGTTTTGGTTTACGCTGCCGCTGGCAGGAGCGGTCAGTAAGGAGTAAGAAATGACGGTTGAGTCTTGAATTCTAGATTTAGGCTTCAAACAGCCGTCTTATCCCTCTCGCCAAATGGCATCGGCAACTCGACAGACATCGCGCAGCTCTCGTACGTCATGCACGCGCAGAATGTCTGCACCGCCCGCGATCGCCGCGCAGCAGGTTGCTGCGGTGCCCCACACGCGCTGCTTTGGGTCGGGCTGATT
>NZ_JACJPG010000438.1 GCF_014695955.1 Leptolyngbya sp. FACHB-36
ATTGGAGCACGCCTCGTTGTACCTGATTTCACTTCAGAGGCCCTTTGGAACTTGCTTGAGCAGCGCTCAAATGGAGCCTAGTTGGTGAGGTGCTTCCCTGCTAGATCTCCAGGTCAAGTTTCCGCCCCAGCGGGTACGGCTATCCACCCGGATTCTGCCTCTCAAGCGATTTCCATGCTCGATCGAAGACGATACAGTATTAATAAGGTCCTATGTTTAGAACTCTTAACAAAGGATTAACCCATTCTGAGTCACTCCATTGAGTTTGTAGAGTTGGTGAGGTCGGTTTGTACGAAGTTGCAAACCGTTCAACCGGAATATAGGATTCCGCGACAGCAATTGACTGTCCTTTTAACAACGTCTGGATAGGCACGCTATGCACAAAAAATTTACTTCGTTGATTAAGCCGCTGTTGCGCTCCCTGGTTGCCGTTGGGCTTGTGCTGGCTCTGGCATTGGGTCACGCTGACACAGCACTGGCAGCCTCAGGCGGCGGTCGAATTGGTGGCGGGTCCTTCCGTGCACCGAGTCGCACTTACTCTCCACCCCGCACCTATGCACCACCGGGCGGTGGCTATGGCTATCCGGGTGGCGGCTATGGCTATCCGGGTGGCGGTGGATTTGGCTTTCCGTTTTTGTTTCCGGTGTTCGGCATCGGGGGCGGTTTTGGTGGACTGTTTACGATCCTGATCTTCCTGGCGATCGCAAACTTCCTCGTTCAAAGCTTCCGTCGCGTTGGTGGAGGCGATGACCCCGGTTACGAATCTACTAGTTCAGCAATTTCAGTCGCAAAGCTGCAAGTTGGATTGCTTGCAGAAGCTCGCGAGCTACAAGCAGACTTGAACAAGCTGGCACAGACGGCAGATACCAGCTCTACAGCGGGATTGGCAGATGTGCTGCAAGAAACTACCTTGGCGCTCCTGCGTCACCCGCAATACTGGATGTATGGTGGTTCTACCGTTCAGCAGGCTCGGTTGGAATCGGCAGAGGCGCAATTCAATCGCTTGCTGCTAGCAGAGCGCAGCAAGTTCAGTGGCGAGACGCTCTCCAACGTCAACAACCAACTGCGGCAGGCTTCCACCCGTGGCACTCTGCCCGGAGCTGACCAGAGCACTGCGCTGGTAAATCAGGACCAAGGTCCGGGCGAATATATCGTCGTGACGCTGCTGGTAGGTGCTCAAGGTGACCTGAAGTTGCCAACGGTTAATAGCTCTGAGGATATGCGTCAGGCGTTGCAGCAGTTGGGCGGCGTGTCGAGCGATCGACTCCTTGCGCTAGAAGTGCTGTGGACTCCACAGGCAGAAGGTGATGTTCTCACCAGTGACGATCTGCTGGTTGAGTATCCTGAGCTGAAACTAGTCTAAGTGCACTAAATCACTAAACGTGAGGGGGCTATGTAGCCCCCTTTTTTGCGGTTTTCAACTTCGCGGCTCGATCGTGGGTCCGCTACCGAAATAGGGAACCTTAGGAGGGTGAATTCTGGTTGAGCTAAGGAAAGATGAGCATTCGCAGACGGGCAGTTCTACAAGCTGGAGCAGGATTACTTCTGGCTTCAGTCACTCACAGTTGTGCCCGATCTTCTCAGACTAGCTCTCGTTTAACGGTGAGTCAGTCGCTACTGGAGCAGATCAAGAAACGTGGATATCTGCTGGTTGTGACCGAGGATGACTATCCTCCGTTCGAGTTTCTAGTAAACGGTAAACCAACGGGCTACGATTACGAGCTACTAGAACAACTGAGACAGTGGGTTCCCTTCGAAATCCGACAGGAAATTGTGCCGTGGCAAGAACTGCTTTTGGGTGTCGCAAGTGGCAAGTATGACGTGGCACTTACGGCTGTCGGTATCACCGATGAGCGATCGAAATCTCTTGACTTTACCCTGCCCATCGCCGAATCCACGATCGCCTACGTCAAGCGCAAAAACAATGCCTCGATTAATCGTCTCCGTGATCTATCTGGCAAAACATTGGGAGTACAACAGGACGGTGTGTCGCTTGCAGCCGTACCGGACTTAGCAGAAAGGCTCCAGCAGCAAGGCGGCAAATTGGGAGAGATCAGGCGCTACCGCAACTTCACGGAAGCCTATCAAGATTTGCTGACTCGCCGTTTAGATGCCGTTCTGCACAACATTGTGTCGCTATCGGTGTTAGTGAGTGACAAGCCAGCCATTTTTGAGCTAGGAGAGCGAGTCAGCCGCAAGTCCTATGCAGCATGGGCAGTCAAGCAAGGCAATTCCGAGCTTTTAGAGTTGCTCAATCGCTTTTTGATGGACGTACGCAAGCAGGGCAAACTAAAGCAGCTTCAGCAGACGTGGTTCAAGACGACGTTTGAGGATTTGCCAATGCAGCCGCTGCTTCCAGGCGATCGTCCAATTCGCTAAGCAGAGCGTCTACTCGTCACTAATTGCAGGCTTGTCATGAAACTTTCTTATCCACAGCGCAATCTGTTGCGGCGTCTATTAATCGGGGGAACAGCCGTGTTCGTCAGCATAGCTGCGTACTCCAGCTATCAAGCCGTGCGAAATTTGACCTTAGAGAGCCTAAAGAAAAATGCGCTTTTAGAGGTGCAGCAGGGAGCCAATTCGATCGATAACTGGCTGCTCAATCTGAAAGTTCACGTGCAGACTCTGGCAAATTTGCCTGTGGTGCGATCGATGAATTGGGAAGCGGCAGCACCGTATCTAGAAACCGAGGTTTTGCGCTTTGCGGACGTGTCAGGAATTGCCATTGCAGGACGCGATGGTTGGCGGAACGTCACGGGCGGCAAACGCGCCTACGTTGGGGATCGCTCCTTCTTCAAGAAAGCCATGGCAGGGCAAACCAACGTCAGCGATCCGTTGATTAGTCGTGTAGCGGGTTTGCCTAGCATTGTAGTCGGGACGCCGATTCGACAGGAATTTAGCATTGCAGTGGCTCCGGTGGGCGAGCTTCACACCGTTGTAAAGCTCAATCGCATCACTCAGGTTGTCAATCAGCTCAAATACGGCGACAACAGCTACGCCTTTGCGCTGAACTCCAAAGGAGAGGCAATTGTTCATCCTCAAACGTTGCTATCTACACCCGAACAAACGAC
>NZ_JACJPG010000439.1 GCF_014695955.1 Leptolyngbya sp. FACHB-36
ACTGTTACTGAAATCCGCTGCCCAAACTGCGGTAGCCCTGCTGAACGCCATCAGCTTGAACTCGAACATCTCACTCGGACGCAGTGCGCAACGTGCGACTACTTGATGATTACCTGTTCGCAAACGGGCAGGGTAATTGAAGCCTACGCACCAGGCATCTACGCCGATCGCTGGTAAGAAAGCGGCTTTAAGCAGCCAATAGCTAACAGCTATTGGCTGCTTAAAATGAGGAGAATAATCTCATTTTTAGTGCGTGGCGTTAGTGCGCGGCAGGTTGAAGACCAGAAGCGCGGAGTTGCCCACAGGCGGCATCAGCCGCAAGACCGCGAGAGCGTCGAACACTCACTGCAATGTGTTCAGCCTTAAGCGCTGCCACAAACGCCTGAATCTGTCGCGGACTAGGGCGCTTGTAGTCTACTTCCTGAATCGGATTGTAAGGAATTAGATTGACATGGCTCTGGAAGCCGCGCAGGTGGTTTGCAAGCTCGATCGCGTGTTCGGGTTGGTCGTTTAGCCCCGCCAAAACGATGTATTCAAACGTTACTCGTCTTCCGGTTAGGCGCACGTAGTCCCGACATTCTTCTAGCAGTGCTTCCAGTGGATACTGCTGCGCACTAGGAATGAGCTGCTCTCGCACGTACTGATTCGAGGCGTGTAAGCTCACCGCCAGCGTTGCCTGAAGCTGCTGCTCTGCCAGTCGGCGAATTCGTCCAGGAATTCCAACCGTCGAAATGGTGATCAGGCGCTGCCCAATGCCAACATCTTGATTCAGGCATCTCACGGCTGACAAGACGTGATCGGTATTCAGCAGGGGTTCCCCCATGCCCATAAAGACAATGTTGCTGACCCGCTGTCCAAAATCCTCTTGCACCGTCAACACCTGATCCACAATCTCATGCGTTTTCAGGTTGCGGATGAAGCCGCCTTTGCCTGTGGCGCAGAAGTCGCACGCCATCGGACAGCCGACTTGCGAGGACACACAGACGGTCAGGCGATTCTCGGTTGGAATGCCCACCGTTTCAATAATCTGTCCATCACTGAGGCGCAGGAGGTACTTGACCGTACCATCGGGTGCAGGCGATCGATAATGCAGCGTTGATCGTCCAATTTCAACCCCTGCAAGCTCACTCCGCCACTGCTTTGGAAAAACGGAGATGTCTAGGAGCGATCGGGCACCTTTCTGGTAAATCCACTCGTGTAGCTGTTTACCGCGATAGGAGGGTTGGTCCTGCTGCTGAACCCACTCAGTCAGTTTCGCTAAAGATTGACCTAGCAGTGGCGTGGAACGAATGGTTTCTGTGGAAGTGAGTAACGTCATGGCGTTGGCGCAGCCTCTCATAGGGAGAGTCGTGCTTTTTACAATTTTTTGTTTAAGCGCTGATAAGTAACCTTTACTCTGATGCGAATGCTTTTTTTAACAAGTTAACTGTTGGGCTGCAATAAGCGCGTCAATCAACAATAGGGAGCGTTTGACGGTCTCCTGGAAAGCACATTAAGCAGTGGTACTCTGTCAGCATCAAGCGAGTGAATCAGGGTTCATCCTAGCATGACCAGCAGTTGCCCTGTGGAACGATCAAGTCAACCAGCAAATGAAATTCCTAGAGCGGCTGTTCTGGTTTAGGGGGTGTTTCCTCTGGTAGCGGAATGAATTCTGTTTCTTGAGGAACCTGACCAAACCGTCCCTCTTTCCAGTCCTGTTTTGCTTGCTCAATTCGATCGAGCCGACTGGAAACAAAATTCCACCACTTGTAGCGCTTACCCACAGGTTCGCCGCCAACTACGATGCAGCGAGCTTCGCGATCGCAGGAAAGGGTTACTGATGCACCCGCCGCTAAAACCGCTAGTCGATGCTGTTCCAGAGGGACATGATTAATTTGAAGTCCTTCAGTCACGCTGTACACGGCTTGCTCGGCGTAATTAGCAGGCAGACTCAGCTGCGCTCCTGGAGCCAGTTTCACATCTAAATAAATCATGGGTGAAAACGTTTGCACTGGAGACGTGCGACCATACGCTTCGCCTGCAATTAGCGTAATCGATACACCTGCCTCTTCCCAAGCAGGCAAATCGGCTGCTGGATGATGCCGGAACCAAGGATCTGTTTCTTCATGCTCATCGGGAAGCGTTACCCACGTTTGAATCCCGTGAAGTGTTGCTTCCTTGGCTCGATCGTCGTCAGGAGTGCGTTCTGAGTGGACAATTCCTCGTCCTGCAGTCATCCAGTTTACGGCACCTGGACGAATTTCCTGAACGCTATTCACGCTATCGCGATGCAGTAAAACGCCTTCAAACAAATAAGTAACCGTTGCTAAATTAATGTGCGGATGCGGTCTAACATCAACGCCTTTACCGGGCGGAAACACTGCAGGACCCAAATGATCAAAAAAGATAAATGGACCAACCAGCGCGAGTTCGTCCGAGGGAAGAAGCCGACGAGCTTGGAACCCCCCTAAGTCCTGAACATGTGGCTCAATGAGCTGCTGAATGCTATCCGTCATAGTGTTGAAGGGATGATTTATGCGGCTGTTCTAAAGATAGTCTAAACCGGAAAGGCGACCGCATCATGTAAATCGCTAAGCAATTCCTGATAGTACTGTTCGGGCTCAGTTGGTAGAAATGTTGATCGTTGCAGACTGCGATCGACTACTTTGAAAGCTTGCGTGATGTTTACTCGGCTAAGAAAATCCAAATCGTGGGAAATTACGATTAAAGCACTCTGGTACTCATTCACGGCGTCTACCATTTGATCAACCGTTGGGATATCTAAGTTGTTCGTTGGCTCATCTAGAATTAGCAAATCAATTTCAGAAACACTAATCATCGCTAGCGCTAATCGCGCAAGTTCCCCACCGCTCAATACCGCTGCTGTCTTGTTAATGTCGGTATTAAAAAAGAGAAAATGACCAAGCTGCTGGCGAACCCATTGATACTCCAAGCTTGGATTCGCGGCTTGCATATTCTCCAGCACAGTGAGGTCCTGATTAATCAATTCATAGGTTTGGTCCAGGTACACAGCGCTCATGCTTGGCGAACAAAAGACTTCTCCATTCAAAACAGTTTCATTGGATCGATCGAGAATTGCTTTGACAAGGCTAGACTTGCCAGAGCCATTAGCTCCGGAAATTGCCACTCGATCGCCCGTTGCTACATGCAACTGTATGTTTTGGATCAATTGCTGATTCTCTACCCAAAGATTAGCTTCCTGAAGTTCAATCAGATTTTTATGTTTATAGCTCCGCTCCTCCAATTGAATCGTTGTTGCTTTGTTCGTCCTTACTTTTGTTGCCGCCATTTTTTGGGTCGCTTTTGCGATCGCTGCTTCATGGTCTTGCTTCCGTTTTGCGGCGGTTACTTCGGCTTTTCGCTTTAAGGCTCCGGCTGCCACCTTATCAACGCTGCCATCCAGAAATTTTTGACGACCTGTTCTACGAGATTGAGCAACTCGTTTCTGTTCCTGCGCGAAAGCAGCTTGCGCCCGTTTGAGCTGCTGTTTAGCGGTTTCGTGCGATCGCCGTTTAGCTTCCAATTCCGCGTACTTCTGCTCCCGATACAGCGAGAAATTTCCGCCATACACGCTCAATCCATTAAAGGATAGCTCCCAGGTTGTATTGGCTACTTGGTCAATAAAGAATGGCTTGTGAGAAACAATCACAAACGCACCGTTGAACTGTTGAAGAAACTGTCGCAATTTCTCTAGCGCCAGATAATCTAGGTGGTTTGTTGGTTCATCGAGCAGTAGAACAGTGGGTTCTTGAGCTAGCCCGATCGCCAGAAATAGTTTTGTCAGCTCACCACCGCTTAGATGAGCGATCGACAAAGACAAATCTAGACTTGTACTAAACTGGGTTTCCAGAAGGCTAGTAATTGTCCACCATTCATCTGAAATTTCACTCAAAAAGTTCAACACCGTACTGTGTTTAATGTGCTGGCGAATTGTGCTGATTTGAGGCAGGTAGTAAACAGACTCGTTTCGCTGCACATAGCCAGCAGAAGGAGCAATGTTTCCCGCCAAAATTTGTAACAGGGTTGATTTTCCAACCCCGTTTGCACCAACTAGAGCAACGCGATCGCCCGCAAACAGGCTCGCTTGCACGTCTTGAAAGAGCGTGCGCTCAGGCGGTCGTTCACAGGTCAAGCCATCAGCCAACAAATAAGGCTGTTGTGGCATAATGACCTCCTCCAACTTATTAAATGAGTGAAATGCTATGACATGGGTCGCTGACCATTGATCCGGTTGAGAAAAATGGCACTGAACCTGCAAGAAGGTGTAAATTAGCCGAGTTGAAGCGTCATCAGGCTCATGTCTGTTTTGAAGGGCTAAACAGGTACGTACTACAGAATAAACTACATTCAGAAACTCGGCAACTCCAGACAATACTTTTAGGAGTTACGCAATTGAGCCTTTTTCGCCTCTCTAGGTTAGGGCTAAGTGATTTTGAATCCTTCAAAGGTAATCTGACAACCCTCTCCCTGCGGTGAAGCTGCCATTAATCCAACTTGCAGTGCCGCAGCAGATGTCAAGTAAGCTAGCCGCAACAGCTGGTGCTGATGACCATCTAGGGAGTAGTGCACCTCGATCGCCTCTGCCCGACGCTGGACTCGCAGCCAGAGCGATGTTGGAGGCTGTGAAAGCGGCACAACTGACCAATCAGAAAACTCTCGCGTGACGACGGCACTAACGTTCTGAACATCCTCCACGTACTCAATTCCGCACTTGAGCCAGGTTAATTCGTTCTCCCGAACCATTAGCCCTGCTTGGTCATAAAGCACCTGATACTGCCCAGTAATTTTGACTTCAGCCGTAAAATCGCCAGTCACGGTCTGATAGTAGAAATGACCGTTATCGCGAATAAATCCATAGTGCGTCTTGCGCCAGAAGTCCGTCTTCGCACCTGTCGTTACACGAATACCATCAGCCTGCTCTTGCCATGCGGGAGGTTTGTTATACCATTGCATTACCGACCTGCCTGCCCTAGGTATGAATGCTGCCATCGGGGAGGATAGCACCTGAAAGTTTGGCTCCAGTGAGTTTGACCATGACGCGATCGCTCGATCCAATCTTCGCGCCGCTGAGGTTCGCACCGCTAAGGTCGGCACCGCTGAGGTCAGCACCAATCAGGTTCGTCTCCCTCAAATCTGCCTGCCGCAGATCGGCTTCGAGCAGGTTTGCCCGGAACAGGTTTGCCCGCTGCAGGTTTGCTCCATTCAGATTAATCCGATGCAGAAACGCATCGCTGAGATTGGCGTTGCTGAGATTCGCACGACTGAGGTTGCGCCTCGACAGATCCTTTTCCTTCAGGTCTGCTCCGCTCAGATCAACACCGCTCATGTCAGGGTCTTGTCGCGTTGAATGAGAAGCAGCGTGGGAATGCGAGCTAGACGCGGCGTGCCCATTTGAGGCGGCTTGGCGGTTAGTGGCGTGCTGCTGCGCCGACGAATAGTGCGCCGACGATTGATGAGACGACGCGGTTGGAGAGGTCGATCGCCCTTGAGTAGTGGAAGACGGCTGCGTGGAATGATTGCGAGGCTGACTAGTAGACCCAGCGTTAGCAGACGACTGCGCTGAATTGGAGCGAGACTGCGACTGCGAGGCATTCGAGGACTGCGAGGCATTCGAGGATGGCTGTGTCGGCTGAGCGCGAGACTGTGCCTGATTAGACGCCGTGTAGCTGTCGTGCGGACGGGGGTAGGGACGGTAGTAATAGTTGCGAGATGCGCTGCTGGGTTGAGTAGACTGCGTTTTCGCTTTCTCCCGATGCGCCCGCAAGCGATCGCGGGCATCGTTCAGCTCTTTCAATTTGTCCTGCGCTTTTTGCACCAGGCGAGGATTATCCTGTGGAATCCGATCCGGATGCCAAATAAACACCAAGTCCTTATATGCCTGGTTCACCTCCTCTAGAGATGCGCCAGACTTCAGTTCCAGGACTCGATAGCACCAATCCAAATCACTGCTCATTGAGACCACGATACACCAATTTTTTCAGGGTGAGGGGTGGAGACAGAGTTTCTTCAGCATCGCCACCCCCTTTCTCTACCCTATGGTTCGCGCCAGCAGTACGGGACAGTTTGCATAGACACGTACATAGTCAGACAGCGAGGTTCCCAGCAGGCGATCGAGGTCTGGCAGTCCTTTGGCGATCGACGGGCGACGATCGGGCGACCCTAACATCAGCAAATCGACGTTTGATTCTTCCGCCAGCCGACAAATCTCTTCGCCAGGCTTACCCACGCTTGCGATGCAGCGGTAGTTAATGCCTAGTCTTTTCGCCTCGGCAACAGCCGGAGCAAGAACAGGATCACGATCAATGTCAGCACCCGTTGGCGCTTTGGCTTTGCCGCTCATATCGGGATCGACGTGCACCAGAATCAACTGTCCGCCTTTGATGTCTCGCAGCA
>NZ_JACJPG010000044.1 GCF_014695955.1 Leptolyngbya sp. FACHB-36
ACTCTGGCGGCAGCGGATCGGCGTCGTAGTCGTAGTCATCTACAGCAGCGGTGGAAGTCGTGACCATCATGCTCACTTGGAACTCGTCGTCCCTTTATTATGAAGGGTGCCGTCTGTTTCTCCGAAGCCACCTTGAGCTACTCAACGTCTGCCTCTGATTTCATTTCGTCTGCCCTCGATCGGCTGCGTGCTTTGACCCAACGTAGCGTTCAAACCACTTGGCGCTGTTGGGATGGAGACTTACCAACTGCCCAAGCGTTGTCTGAATGGCACACCTGGACGATCGCAGACCTGAATGCAAAAGAGCATGTTGCGTGGTCGAAGGGAGAGCAGGTGCGATGGTTTGGGCAGGCGATCGTGGTGCCGCAAACGCTGGAGGGCTACCCGCTGCAAGGGCTGTGTTTGCGACTGGCGCTAATGTGGTGGGCAATCGAGGCGCAGATTTTTGTCAACGGGCAATTAGTGCAGGAAGGCGATCTGTTCGACTGCTCGACGCGGTTGCTGCTAAGTGATGCGGTTGCTCCGGGAGAAGAGATTGCGATCGTGCTCCGTCTCGTCAGTCCGGGTCACGACGATGGCGCGCTGGTGCGATCGACTTGCCTGTACGAGTCGCTGGACGGCTTCCCGGAGCCGAGCTTTGTGGCAGATGAGTTGGCAGTGCTGCACACCTACCTGCAAGCGCTGAGTCCTGAGCAGTTGGATACGCTGGCAGAGGCGATCGGACAAATCGATTGGGCGATGCAGAGCGATCGGGCAGCATTTGATCACAATCTGGCGCAATTGCGCCAGCAGCTTCTACCGTTAGCCGAGCCAGTTAAGCAGCGCCAAATTCAGCTAATCGGTCATGCTCACTTGGATATGGCGTGGCTGTGGACCGTTGATGAAACGTGGCAAGCCGCAGAGCGCACGTTTGAATCGGTGCTAAGTCTACAACAGGATTTTCCGGAGCTAACGTTTTGTCACTCCACCCCTGCGCTGTACGAATGGATCGAGCAGAATCGCCCGGACTTGTTTGAACGGATTCGCCAGCAAGTTGCAGCAGGAACATGGGAGCCTGTTGGTGGGCTTTGGGTAGAGCCAGAGTTGAATTTGATTGGGGGAGAGGCGATCGTTCGTCATATTCTCTACGGTCAGCGCTATTTTCAAGAAAAATTTGGCGACATTAATCGGATCGCGTGGCTTCCCGATACCTTTGGTTTCAACTGGCAACTGCCGCAGTTTCTCAAGCAGGGCGGCATTGAGTATTTTGTGACGCAGAAGCTTCGCTGGAACGATACGACGCAGTTTCCTCATGAGATTTTTCAGTGGCAGGCTCCGGATCAGAGTCAGGTGTTGGGTGTAATGTCGGCTCCGATCGGCGAAGGCATCGACCCCATCAAAATGGCGACCTATGCGTGCGAGTGGGAAAACAAAACGGGGATGCCTCAATCCCTCTGGCTTCCGGGCGTGGGCGATCACGGAGGCGGACCCACACGCGACATGCTGGAATTGGCGAGACGATGGCAGCGATCGCCCTTTTTCCCAGAAGTAGAATTTACAACAGC
>NZ_JACJPG010000440.1 GCF_014695955.1 Leptolyngbya sp. FACHB-36
GGTGGCAGAATGGCGATCGTCGGAGTCTTCTGAATTTCCGCTGGGTCAGCGCTCTGTTTAGAAATTGCGGCTAGCTCAAACACGTAGTTGCCCGCTGCCCCAACGTTGGTTTCCACGCCCTTGCAGGTCAGCACTTGCTGAAGCGTGCAGAAGGGCTGCAACTCAGCCGGAATGCCTTGGCGAAAGTCGTAAAGGGTCGGATTGCCAATGGCGGTTCCTTGCGGGGAGAGACTGGAGAGGCGCAGCGCTTCCAGTTGCTCTGGGTTGCCGACTTGCCACCTCAAGCGAATTGTTTCACCCGTAGCCGCGTCGTAGGTCGTGCTTTCAGAGGCAAATTCAGCAATTTTGGGTAGAGCGATCGGCTTAAAGAACGCCAGCCAGAGTACCGCCGCCAGCGTGCCCACGGTTCCGACTGCTGCCAGCACCAGCAGCAAAACCTGCCAGCCCGGACGCGGCTCCCAGACAAACGCTCCCCGGAGGCGATCGCTCTCTAGCGGTCGCTGCTGCACATCTTCGATCTCAATCTCGAATGGAATTAGCCGCCCCGCACCCAGGAGGGGACGCCGCCATCCCTTGCGCGGCTGAACCGTTAGCTCAGCAGTTGCGGCAGTTTTGGGCGGCAGCATCCAGGAAGACGGCTCCAAGCGGTACCTAAACCACTCGTTGCTGCTTGTCCGCATGCGGAGTTCACGATCGGTATTGCCATCGTTGAGCAACCGCAGGCTGAACTGCCCTGCGCCTTGCCTCACCGTGCCTCGAATGGTACGCAGCTCCAGATGCAGGGCGTATATCGGCTGAAGTTGCAAATGCACCACGTCCAGCAGCATGACGTCCGGCTGATTGGCAGAGTGCAGCCGCAGGGTAGACGAGTAGTCGCCAGCCGTTGCTTCCAGCGGGGGATGGATCAGGAGCATAATCTGGGCGTTTGCACCAGGATTGATCGAGACGCCGTCTGTCTCTTGAATCAAATCGGCAAGGTCCAACTCCTGTGGGTAACGTACTGTCACCCACTCAGGGGAAAAATCTGGGCAGGTCAGTCGGAAGCGATCGACGTGATCGGAGGCGTTCTGCACCAGCACGACCATTTCCAGAATTTGCCCTGGTTGCAGCACAGCGGGGTGATCGGCACGGGTAGCAGGCTGAATCGCAAAGGTGGGGTCTTGGAGACGGGCGATCGACTGCATGGGCAACACATGAAGCCGCTGACGATAGCGCCTCGGCAAGTCCTCCGAATGGTTCGGAGTCTCTACGACAAGGCAATAGTCGTACACGCTAGGAAGCGCCTGTGGGGGAACCTGCACCTGAAACACCACCTCGCCGCTCTGCCGTGGTCCCAGGACTAAGCGATCCTGAGGCATTGGGCACCACTGCACTACAGGCTGCGACGTTTCATCCAGGTACACATTCACCACGGCGCTCTGGCTACCCGGATTGCTCACAGTCACACGCACATCCACCGACTCTCCTACCACTACAGACTGCTCCCCTGCCAGCGTACAGGTTACTTCTGGCACGTGCTCGGGTGCGAACGGCTGACCAATGCTCTCTGGTGCTTCGGAACTGCGACGGCGATCGAGACGGGTGCGGAAGCGGCGATTGAGGTCATCCCGCAGCTCCTGCACAAATCCCCGCTGCACTAAAAACGCTAGCTGCGCCTGCGCCTCTACTTCGTCGCCCTCCAAGTACTCCACAGCCTGTGCCCAATTCACTTCGCTCTGCCGCACCAGCCACGCCGCTAGGGGCTGTAGGTCGTCGGGCAGATCAAGAATGTCTGCGATCGCCATTCCCCTGAAGGGCGCAGGCTCTGGAAAGTCATCGAAGAAAAGCAATGGATCGTGGGTCATTGGGCGTCAGAGAGTAAGAAGTGGCGGTAGAAGGCGCTATCCTTTACCCCTTCACTCGTTTTCTGCCTTGCTCCGCATCAAACTGGTATCAGTTGCAGCGGCGCTAGGAGTCTAGTAGCTGATCGAGAATCGTTTTTCCTCGGCTAGGTGGCTTAGGTGGGGCGGCAGCAGGAGTCGGCAGCGATCGAGCAGGCAGCGCGGGACCCCGTAGCTGCGCCCAACTGCGGCGTTTCCAGGCAAAATGCAAAAGGTTGATACCGAATTCGTGAGCAGCGCGGAGCGTTTCTCTGGGCAGCGATAGGGCATCGTCTAGTCCCCAAGCCGCTGCAAGGTCGCCGATCGTCAATACAATTCCACCAGCAGTCAAGACCTGAATCGGCTGATCGCTAATCCGAGGCAGTGCCGCAAACAGGAACGGCTGGGTTCGCAGCGGATGATGGGGTGACAGGCGATTGAGATACTCCAGCGGCGTCCCCATCTGCTGCGCCAGGGACATGACGCTTTTAGCAAGAGCGGCCCCTCCGGGCGGCACGTCTACCAGCAGCACACCTCCTGCCTCCAGGTAGCTCTGAAGCGCGGTCCGCTCCGGCTTTTGCAGGGTCAAGGATTGGGTGCCCGTCAGGTAAAGCAGGTCGTACGGAATGGTTGGAGAAGTAGGAAATGGAATCTGAGCAACCGGGCTGCCTCGAAAGCTGGGGTAAAGCGGCGCGATCGCGCTCATCAGCGACTCTAGCTGCTCAAACCGTTGCTTACTGATGGGATCTGCGTGTGTCACTTGAGCAAGACGGACGATCGCGTGCAAACGCGCCTGTACGGGCATCCGGTAGCGAAAATCGAGCTGGTTCAGGTCTGGCGCAAATCCATCCTGGGCGTACTCTAGCTGCACCGCATCGGGCTGAAGCCGCAGGCGACAGACTTCTACCTCGGAGTCATTGGGAGGACTGTTTTTCTCGTCAATGCGAAAGATTTCTTCGACAAAATCTCGCAGGTCGGGGTAGTTCAGCGTGTCTGAATCGACGTACCGCAGAACCAGGTACACCGTCAGCGGCGACGAAAGCGGCTTGCTGGTGATCCGAACATTGACTGGCTGGGCAACGACGATCGGATTACCAAAGCAGTCGATCGCTAGCCCAGGCTGAATCTGCACCCAGCGCCCATCCTGATATTTCTTGGGCACGTCTGCTGGCGCAGCAATCAGATGCACGCCCAGCCCAGAAACAATGCCAGGCTGATTCAGCGCTTGATAGTGAAAGTTTTGGCGCTGGCGGTGGTACTCGTGCGCTCGCTGCCAGCGTTCTGCCGTCATTAGCAAGCCATCCGTTACCTGAAGACGCTGGAACGGTTTAATCTCAGGTGAAGGTGGCTCGATCATGGGACTGATGCAACGATCGCCTCAAACAAGGGCTGTTACAAACGTTTCCTAACGTAGAAGCAGGAATCAGGAAAGTTTTCGCTGCAAGTTATGAAGTCAGCTTATGCCGATCGCAGCGGCTGCTGCCAGTGCTGCCGCTGAAGCTGGTGCATGTGATCGAATAATTGCCAGCAGTACGGCTCTGGCAACCCACAGGTAACGGCACCCCGCATCACCACGCTGAAATACCAATCGTTGGGAGCCAGTTCCTCCGCCAGCTTATCCACAACCACGTAGGTCCGCACGTCGGTGTAAAGCCGCTGCTGACAGTAGACCTCCACGGTCTCGTGGCGATAACCACCACGGGGAACCTCTTCTCGCTCATCGAGCCGATCGCTCAGCCGCCACGGTAGCCGATACAGCACGCCTTCTACCGTCGAAGTTGGATCGCTTACTACATCCAGCGCACCGCAGTTGCGCCGCAGCGATCGTCGATAGAACCCCAAGCGGTAGCCGCTGAGAGTTGCAGGTCCAATCACACACGGATACATGTTCTCACCCAGCGTACGCTTCAGATCGACCGGGCACATGCAGGAGCCATAGGCAAAATACAAGAACGACGGCTCAACGGACTGTAGAGATGCCATGGTGGAATGTTAATAAAATTAGCCAATCTTAACTGAGTCAGCTTGACCTTGACTAGGGGCAACTTGACTAGTTGCCGCTGCAAGGTGCAACACAGCCTTATTGTAAAATACTCTAAGTTGATTGACAAACCGTAGTTTTAGTTTAATCAGTTCTACGCCATCAACACCGACTCCAGGCTTTAGCGCGATCGTTCCTGCTGCGGCAGCGGCAGTTGATCCCAAAACTGAGCAAAGCTGGTGGGGCTAAGAACACGCCAAGCCACAGACGCCCCAATTGCTAGCACCAGCAGCGACAGCAGGTTCGACCAGAGGCGGACAAAATCAATCGATCGCCGCGAGGACGATCGCTGAGTTTGATCGGTGGGTGTCGCTGCACGAGGCACCGTTGCAGCACTGGCTCGATTCACGGTTGA
>NZ_JACJPG010000441.1 GCF_014695955.1 Leptolyngbya sp. FACHB-36
AGCGGCGGTACCAGATCCGGACGAGTAGACAGCGCCTGCCCAACTTTAATAAATGCGGGTCCTAGGCGAGTCAGCACTTCCCGCAAGCGGATTGCCTGCTGCCTCTGCTGTTGCTCAGAGGCACCCATGCGACGATTCCACCACCACCGCAGCGTCAGAGACATAAACGGCAGGACAATTTGCAGCAGCCGTCCCATAACTTGGAACGGACGACCGCGGTAGTGTGCCTCGACTGCCTCTGCGTCGTAGCGTAAGCTCTCTGCCTCAGGCTCCATGGGCAGCGCTTCTGCCGATCGCAGCTCCTCCAACTCGGCAGGTACGTCTCTGTCCAGCATGAGCGTTGGAGCCACAAGCGGCTGCGTCTCTGCAACCGAAGCAGCAGGCGAAAATTCGGGTGAGGCAGTCTTCACACTCATAGGTCTACGCCGGATAGGGGTGATGTAAAGTATTGTAACAATAGAATCTAGCTTTATACTGCCACCCTAAGCGGTGCAGCCGCTTCTGTGATCTGCCTTGAGGGACAATCACAAGGCGGATTCTGGCACGGTGAGTGGATGAGGGAAGCTTGTGACCCATTATCTAACAACTCACTCACAACACTCCAAGACCCTTGAAACAGCGACGGGTGAGTTCTGCTCGGGCAGAGGAGTCTTTCTTGTTCCGAATTTCGATGTTGGTGGCAAAAAAATAAACGTTCTTTCCCTTTTCTAAGTAGCCGACAAACCATCCGATCTGCGGTCTTACAGCGTCTGCAAATCCGACCCAACCTGTCTTACCCCTAATCGTATAATCTGGTGTTTGTTCCACAATCATCATGTTTTTGACGATCGAAAGCGATCGCTCAGAAAAAGGCAAATCATTTTTGTAAAGACGGCGGAGAAATTGAATTTGCTCTTGAGGGGTAATGCGCAGTTCGCCCTGTAGCCAAAAGCTGTCAATCTCTTCTTTTTTACCAATTTTCTGGTTGCCGTAGCCGACTCGGCTCACCCAGTTTTGCATCCGCTCATGTCCTATCCGACGAGCGAGAACTTGGTAAAACCAAATGGCAGAAAGCGCCATGGCTTCTTTCAGGTTCAAGTCTCGGTTCCACTCCGGAACCTGTCTTTGAATTCCGTCCCACGTGAAAACCGTAATTTCATCTGGAATCACCCCAGTTTCTAGAGAAATTAAAGCATTGAGAACTTTAAAGGTCGATCCGGGCAGGAAAGCAGTGGCATTCCGTTGTGGATTGTGCTGGTAAACGCGATCGTTGTTCAGGTCATAAATCAGCACTGAGCCATCGACTCCCAGTTCTTGAAAATGTCGCCCAAAGTCAGTTTCTTGGGCAACAGCTAAGCGAACAGGTAACTCAGTTGTTGAGTTTGGCATCGCTGCTGCCGAGTGCAGAATTTGAGATGAAACAGATAGGATGCAACCTACCAAGAAGGAAACAAGAATCATCCAACGAAATAGTCGGTTCATAGGCTGCTGCACACGAGTCAAATAGTGAGCAGCCTGGGACTACAAAAGCAAACTCGTTGATTTCGGAATTGTGAAATTCAATCTCTGAGCTTTAAATACAATTCAGATACTGCCAAATCATACGAATCATCCATGCTGAAGCTTCAGCAGTCAAAGAATAAAAATCTTTCCCTTCTCCTGCGGGAGAAAGGTTGGGGATGAGGGCAGTTTCAGAGCAATTCTCTAAATTCCAGCGACCGATCAAACCGCTAAAACGTAGGTGAACTCCAGCGTCTGCCATTCCGAATTGCGAATTTCGAACTCCGAATTGGTGTCACTGCTCTAACTGATTTTCTCGCAGATTAACAAGTCATCAACAGGTTTAAAGCACGCTCTAACCCTGCCAACCCGGAATCCAGGGAGTTCCTGCTAACGGCAAACGAGCCATTGCCGCCGCTTCGATCGTCAGCGCAACTAGATCTTCGCGCTCTAGATGATGCACATTCTGTTTGCCACAGGCGCGAGCGATCGTCGTCAGCTCCATGTTCAGCGTCTTAAAGTAGTTTTTCAGCCGTCGCGCTCCAACTTCTGGCTCCAGTCGCTTCTCTAGCACGGCATCCTGGGTTGTAACGCCGACTGGACACTTCCCGGTATGGCAGTGGTGACAGTAGCCGGGAGCGGTGCCGAGGGCGTGGTAGTCCTCGACGGCTGAATAGTGCGTGCCGTCCTGCACGTAGGTTTCGCTATTGCAGCCAAGCGCAATCAGGACCCCCTGCCCGATCGACACGGCATCCGCGCCCATTGCGATCGCTTTTGCAACGTCGGCTCCGGTACGGATGCCACCCGAAACAATTAGTTGCACCTTGCCTTTCATGTCCATGTCTTCTAGAGCGTCTACGGCTTGACGCACCGCTGCCAGTGTCGGAATGCCCACATGCTCGATGAATACGGTTTGCGTCGCAGCGGTGCCGCCCTGCATCCCGTCCACGACGACGACATCGGCACCTGCATGAACGGCAAGTTTGACATCGTTGAACGTCCGCGATGCAGCGACTTTGACATAGATAGGTTTTTCCCAATCGGTGAGTTCGCGCAGTTCTTGAATTTTGATCGTCAAATCATCCGGTCCGGTCCAGTCGGGGTGGCGGCAGGCAGATCGCTGATCAACGCCTTCCGGCAGCGCTCGCATTTCGGCAACGCGGGGATTGATCTTTTGTCCGAGTAACATGCCGCCGCCGCCGGGTTTTGCGCCTTGACCGATGACAATTTCGATCGCGTCTGCTTTGCGCACGTCGTCAGGATTAAAGCCGTAGCGGGACGGCAAACATTGATAAA
>NZ_JACJPG010000442.1 GCF_014695955.1 Leptolyngbya sp. FACHB-36
CTAAGCGATTCTCCAACTCAGGCGGGCTTTCCACGTGACGTGCAATGATGGCGTTTTTAAGGTTGGGCGCGTAGTCTGCCAGTTTATCCAGCACGCGATCGACGACTTGATTCTTTAAGTCCTCGGTCCAACCAGTGCCATTCAGTCCAGTATTTTCGGCATTTTCGATCTGGTATGGCACAAAAAATTCAATCCACAACGTGTGTTTACCCTCCGGAACCAGCGACGGATCGCGCACCGACGGGATGGCTAAATACATTGAGGGATCCTCTAGAGGAATTCTGCCAATGTTGGGATCAGTGTGGGCAAGCTCCACTTGTTTAACAGAATCCGCAATTAGCACCGACCCAGTCAGAAATTCATCATGGTGGTTGTGGTGCTCGAAGCGCGGCAGCTCCGATAGAGCGCAATCGATTTTTAGAATCGCTTCGTTGTGGTTGGTGATGCGACGAGCAACCCGCTCGCGTAGCTGCGCGTCTGCCCCATCCACATCAGCAGGATCAATTAGGTGCAAGAACGATCATTGAGCATCCAAGCTAGAAATGACGCCCTGCGCTACTCGATATTCTTGACCATTGGCAACGCGCACGCCTACGGCTCAGTTATCGTCAATCAGCACTTTTTCGACCGTTTGCTCCGTCAGAATCACACCGCCTAAATCCTTGACGCAGTTCACTAGCGCTTCGCTGAGCGCTCCGGTTCCTCCTTTGGGGCGCCATGCCCGGATTGTGGCGCAGCGTCATCATAATTGCGCCAATGCCATGTTTTTCTGCGAGGGAGGCGTGCTTAACTCTGCTGCCAATCGCGCTAAGAGAGCCTTGAGAAACTCGGAGTCAAAATACTCATCTAGCATGTCCATCGGGCTAGAAAACATCGTCCGCACCAAATCCAGCGTTTGATTTGGTGCGCCGAAGACTAATAGCGTGTCTTTTAGCTTGGCAAAATCAGAATTGCCCGCCATGTCCACGATCGATTTCGGTGGCGCCGTGAAAATTGGAATCAGCATGCCAACAACGCGCTGCCAAAAGTCAGCAAATTCAGCACATTTTTCAGTATCGCGAGAGTTGTATCGGGCAATCTCCGCACAAGTTTTTTCTACCGATCGATGCGCCAGAAAATATTTGCCATCAGGATGGGGACAGAAAATTACAGGGTCGCAAAATAAATACTCCAACCCATATTTCGCTAACTCCAGTTCCTGTACAACGGGTCCCAAATGGATAAAGATATGATCGATCGCGCAGGGATTAAACCGAAACCCCGGAGCTTGTTTCGGCAACAGTTCTTCCGTCGTTGCACCACCCCCCGGAAGCGATCGTCGCTCCAGCAGCAGCACACTGTAGCCCACTTTCAGCAGGTAAGCCGCACAGACCAGCGCATTATGACCCGCACCAATTATTACAACATCATAGGTTTGCATCGAGACCCTACTACTCCAGGTTCGTCGCGCTGTGGCGTAAGTTGTTTTGCTTCTTTAATTGCTTCGCTAAGCAGATCAGCTACCACCAAATGGCTGATGAAGAACAGCTATTTAAGTTGTCCTACTTAGAGTCAGAGGAGTATTTCTTACATTACTGGTCGCGATCGCCGACTTCTTTTGCCCCTAGATAGACCCATCAACTTGCACGCATGTGTGCTATTACACGCCAACAGCACAGTAGAAAAATCCGTTCCGTAGTAGGTCGGTTCCGCCCACTACGATTTAATTAGGCTTGTTACCGTAAGACTATACGACGCAGGCTCATTGTTTTCATCCTGTGCTGCGGAAGAGCCACAATCGTTGTTCAACAATTACACACCAGAATAGCGAGTGAAAAAACTCATCCTTGTGACAGGAGTTGCACTTCTGGCGTTTGTCATCGCTGTATTTACCGCAACCATGCAACAGTCTCATTTGATTCATCAACTTTTTGTCTTTGGCGATAGCCTTTCAGATACTGGCACGGTCTTTAAGGCAACAGGGGGTCACTATCCTCCCAACCCGCCCTACTACCGGGGACGCTACTCCAACGGTCCCGTCTGGGTCGAGCATCTCGCATCTAAGCTGGCCCTGTCCAATTCACAAATTACGAACGCTGCCTGTGGTGGTGCCACAACCGGAAGCGGCAGCATCAACGGCATTCCGGGCATGTTGGCACAAGTCGAAGCCTACACAAAGACAGCTTCACAGACAAAGCCAAAAGCGCTGTACGTGCTGTGGGCAGGCGCAAACGACTATTTGAACGGTGCGAGTTCAGCCATTCCTGTAGAAAATATCTCCAAAGCGATCGCATCTCTAGTCGCTGTGGGCGCGAAAACACTCCTGATCGCCAATCTGCCAGATTTAGGCAACCTTCCCGCTACGCGCAATAGCGCCTATGCCGCTGCCCTGAGTGCTGCTACAGCCTCTCACAACCTGGCACTAGCCAAGGCGTTAGATCGCTTGAGACAGCAGTTTGGCTCAGAGGTTCGACTGATTGAGTTCGATGCCCACATGCTCTATCAGGACGCGAGCGCCCATCCCGCTAAGTTTGGATTCACCAACGTCACTGGCTCCTGCATCAGCCCCTCGTCTAGCTGCAACGATTCGGATCGATTCTTGTTCTGGGACGGCATCCACCCGACCGTCGCAACGCATCGAATTTTGGCAGACCGAGCCTTTAACGCAATTGCCCAAGTGCAGCCCGTATCTGATCCAAAGGTGCTGCAGTAAATAAATTTCGCGATCGCCTCTCGCCTACCCTTGCTGTCTCTTTCAGGAGAGGAAATCTACGATTACTCTTCTCCGAACTAAATAGATGAATTGAAGGAGAACAATCCTAGCAGTAACAACCTTTCCAGCGCAGATCAGGAAATTTTCAATCAAGGTGATATGAAAGCCGAAATCAGAGGGTACTTTACATCCAGGAGTTAGAACCCATCACCCCAAATCTCTCAAGGAGAAACCTCTCATGAAATCGGAATTCAAAGTGAAGTACCTGCAACATCTGGTGAAAAAGCGTAAAGACGAAGGCTTCACCCTGATTGAACTGCTGGTTGTAATCATCATCATCGGTATTCTGGCGGCGATCGCTCTGCCTTCCTTCTTGAACCAGGCAAACAAAGCCAAAGAGTCAGAGTCGAAAACCTACGTTGGTTCCATGAACCGCACCCAGCAGGCGTACTTTCTAGAGAAGAACACGTTCTCCTCAGATGTTTCGCTGTTGGGTCTGGGCGTGAACACCCAAACCACCAACTACACCTACACCATTACCGGTGCGTCTAGAGATCAGGTGACAAACTTCTCTTCTCCACAAAACACCACCACGCTGCGGGCGCATACAGGCGGTGTGCAAGTGGGTCAAACAGGTACCGGAACTTCTACTGAAACCACAACCAAGGCAATTCTCTGTCAATCGCAGCGACCCGCGGCAGGGACTGCCGCAGGCGTAACCCTCACACCTAACACAGCAACTGATCCAGCATGCGCTACGCCAAACTTTGAGCCTTTGAACTAAGGCATCTCGTAGCTGCTTAGCGATTCTAGTTTAATTCAGACAAGAGTGGGTGGATGAGTAGTCCGCCCACTCTTTGGTTTTACCTGTGCTTTTACATATGAGGAGGGCGACGGACGACCCATTGCCCTCTAAGCTGGCGCAGCTTGTGGTTCGATTACGGCTCTTGTGGTCGCTGCTGTGTCAGAATGCCCATCGCTTCGCCTGAATTGGGTCCAGCTATCAACTGGCTCCACGCATCCGCGTCTGCGAAGCCACATTCCTGTAGCTCGTTAATCATTTCGCGCACACCATCAGCACTGCTAATCATCACAATCTGGCACTTTCCCGATTTTAAAGAGTCAAGCTCTAGTGAATCGTCATCTTCAGGCGGAATGTTGGGCAAAGACGCTTCAGACATATTGAGATTCTCCATTAGTTGGGTAGAAGAAATCCCAAAAATTCAGCCACCCCGCAGACGCAAAAAGCAGGGTGGCTCAGGAGAATGGTAAGATTCGCCTTTAGCCACCTTGACTGCTAGTTCCAGTCTAGGAGGTTAGCTACCCAATGCTGCTGCTAACAGCATTGGGTAGCGCTGAATTTCTGGGAGGACGGGCTGCGTTACTGACGTACACGCGACCTTAGTGTGTGAGCATAGCCGTAGTGCAGGTGTTCCGTCAATCCCTTCTTTCAATAAAAATTTGATCGCGTCCACTAGTGGCTTTATGTAGGCATCTCGCCTAGAAATGTCATCTCAGCTGTCTCATTTCATTAAATCCGTTGCCCTAACCAGAGCGGCACAAGTAGCTTCCAGTTACCAGCTTATTAGCTACGAACTGTGTGGTTCCTTCAAAACGCTTCCTTCAGAAGCACGATCGCCTCAGGCGTCTTCCTCATCATCCCGAATCTTCTCGCGCTCGGGTGGCAGAGTCAGGTGCAGCGATCCGATCGGTCCACTAGACGTGCGGCTGACCTGCGCTGCAATTGGGGTTGTGCGGCTGACCGACGTAGACGACTGCAACCCATCGGCGATCGGATGGTGCAGCAGGGTCAGCAGACAAGAACACCCCGCCAGCAGCAGCAGATCCAGTTCTTTGCTAGTGGGTTTACGGGTGCGCGGTTTTCGAGTGTGCATTGTGTTTACCGTTAACAAGTCGTAGACGCTAGATTGATCAATCACTGCTTAATCGGAGTGCTCAGGACGATCGGCGTCAAGCCTATCCAATATACCCAGTTTGCTCGGTACTCAAGTCAATCGACCTGTCTTAGTTGGAATCAGTTCCCTGTCGCAATCCGCGATTGCCGAGCCATCTGGGAGAATTAAAAAATATTGAATTGACCAGAGAGACTGAGAATGTCAGACAACCGTAGAAGTCAAGTTGTTACACAAGGGGTCCAACGATCGCCTAACCGCGCCATGTTACGGGCGGTTGGCTTTCAGAACGAAGATTTTACTAAGCCGATCGTGGGTGTTGCCAGCGCCTACAGTACCATTACCCCGTGCAACATGGGGATTGCACCGCTGGCAGTCCGTGCAGAGGACGGCATTCGTCAGGGGGGCGGCATGCCACAAATTTTCGGCACCATCACGGTCAGCGACGGCATTTCGATGGGCACCGAAGGCATGAAATATTCCCTTGTGTCGCGCGACGTAATCGCCGACTCGATCGAAACCGCCTGCAACGCTCAAAGCATGGATGGGGTTTTGGCGATCGGCGGCTGCGACAAAAACATGCCCGGAGCCATGATCGCAATGGCGCGGATGAACATTCCTGCCATCTTCGTTTA
>NZ_JACJPG010000443.1 GCF_014695955.1 Leptolyngbya sp. FACHB-36
TGGCGATCGTGCAGCGCCAGAGATGCCTTACAGTGAAGAAGTTTGAATAGTGTTTCATTCCGTATCTTGCTATGTCTGTTCGCGTTCGCATTGCTCCCAGTCCCACTGGAAACCTGCACGTTGGCACTGCCCGAACTGCCGTATTTAACTGGCTGTTTGCGCGTCATCAAGGTGGACAGTTCATCTTGAGAATCGAGGACACCGACCTTGAGCGATCGCGCCCCGAATACACGCAGAACATCCTGGACGGGTTGACCTGGCTGGGGCTAACGTGGGACGAAGGACCGTTCTTCCAGACCCAGCGCACCGAGTTATACCGTCAGGCGATTCAGACGCTGCTGGACAAAGGCTTGGCGTACCGCAGCTACGAAACTCCCGAAGAACTCGACGCGATGCGCGAGGCCCAGAAAGCACGGAACGAAGCGCCCCGCTACGACAATCGCCACCGCAACCTGACACCAGAACAGGAAGCCGCCTTTGTCGCTGAAGGACGCAAGCCTGTGATTCGCTTCAAAATTGAGGACGATCGCGAAATCACCTGGAACGATTTGGTGCGTGGTCATCTTTCTTGGAAAGGGCGCGACCTCGGTGGCGATATGGTGATTGCCCGTGCCGCAGAATCGAACGAAGTTGGTCCGCCGCTCTATAACTTTGTCGTTGTGGTAGACGACATCGACATGAAGATTACTCATGTGATTCGCGGCGAGGATCACATCGGCAACACGCCCAAGCAAATCCTGCTGTACGAGGCGCTGGGCGTTCCTGTGCCCGAATTCGGGCATTCACCGCTAATTCTGAATCAGGCAGGCGCAAAACTCTCGAAGCGCGATGGCGTCACCTCCATCTCGGACTTCAAGCAGATGGGCTACACGGCAGAGGCGATCGCAAACTACATGACGCTGCTGGGCTGGTCGCCGCCGGAAGGCGTGAACGAGATCTTCACGCTGCCAGAAGCTGCTCAGCACTTTAGCTTCGATCGAGTTAACAAAGCCGGAGCAAAGTTCGACTGGGACAAGCTTAACTGGATCAACAGCCAGTATCTACATCACCTACCAGCAGACACGCTGACCGATTTGCTGATTCCCTATTGGCAAACAGCAGGCTTCGAGGGCGACTGGAACGATCGTCCCTGGCTAGAGCGGCTAGCTGCCTTGATTGGTCCGAGTCTGGCTCGACTGGATGAGGCGATCGAGATGAGCCGCTATCTCTTCGTCCAGGATGTCGGATTTACCGATGAGGCATCGGCCCAGCTAAAGCAGGACGGATCTGCGACTGCCATTCAAGCCGTCGCAACTGCCATTCCCGCCGAGCCGCTGACCGACGCCACCATCCAAGACCTGATCAAACAGGTGGTCAAGGAACACAACCTGAAAAAAGGATTGGTGATGCGAACCCTGCGTGCCTCGCTGACTGGCTCGATGCAGGGACCGGATCTGGTGCAGTCGTGGCTGTTGCTAAATCACCACGGCTGGGATCGATCGCGCCTGCAACAAGCCCTCGCTGTCGCACAAGGGTGATCAATGTTTAGTAGCTGTGTTCAGCCGCAACACCGTCGCCCTCAGATTCTGAATCTTGGTATTCTAAGGCGACCTCTCGAATTGCCTCCCAGTGATTGAACAGTTCAACGCCAGTTAAATCACTGGTGCGGTAGCGCTGAATCGCTTGATCCAGGGCTTGAAGCGTCGAATGAGCGGGACTCGTGCCGATAACGTCAGACATCTTTAGAGCCTCCATGCAGGCGGGATACCTTATAGTATTCCCGGATTCACAGTAATGGCAGCAGGATCTCGAATTCTGTGCCTGTTTCGATCGTGCAAGTTTCGCAGCTTAGTGATTCATCACACATGCTCGATCGCACCTCGAATTTGCCGCCGTGCTTGGCGGTAATGATTTGATAGCTGACGGCAAGGCTCGTTTCTTTAAGGGCGCGTTTTTTAATCGAGAACGACTCCAAAATCTGCTGCTTTGCCTGAGGAGGCAAGCCCGGACCATTATTAGCAATGCAGATTGACACCCAACGTGTCGCTTTGCCTGAATGGTCTGACAGCGATCGCACCTGCGTTGTGACTTCAATCGTCGGCTTCGATCGTCGCTGGCTCACGGTTGGGTCCTCAAACTGCTGGCTCACCGCTTGATCCAGCAGCACATCTACAGCGTTGCTGAGAATGTTCATAAACACCTGGTTTAGCTGCCCTGCAAAACAGGGAACGGGTGGCAGACGCCCATAGTGCTTAATCACCTGAATCTCACTACTAAGGCGGCTCTTGAGCAACAGCAGAATCCCATCCAGCAGCTCGTGCAAGTCGGCTGGCTTCGGATACACGGTGTCAATGTGGCAAAAGTTTTGCAGACTGATTGCTAGCTTAGACAGCCGTTCGGCTCCGGTTTGGATGCTGACGATCGTCCGGGACAGGTCTTCGCGCAGGTAGTCAATTTCCAAGTCTTGATACAGGTGGCGCAGCTCGCTCGGGGGTTCTGGCAGCGCATTCTCATACGCCTCTAGCAGCTTCAGCAAGCTTGCTCCATAATCTGCGACATGGCTGAGGTTTCCCCAAATGAAGCTAACAGGGTCTAAGATTTCGTGGGCAATCCCATCAACAAGCCGCCCTAAGTTTGCCATCTTGTCGCTTTGAATCATCTGCGCCTGCGCGCGCTCGTAACGGACCTGGGTTTCAACGCCGCGAATTTGCCAGTGGGCGATGTTCAACGCATCGCTATCCAGCAAGTGGTAGGTTTGCGGATCGATTTGCAC
>NZ_JACJPG010000444.1 GCF_014695955.1 Leptolyngbya sp. FACHB-36
GATCCAGCAGTTGCCAAGTGGTGCGATCGACTTCAATTCTGGTCAGGACATTGTCGTGGCCGTCGCCGCGGCGGGGGTCCTGATTGGTTTTGTCGATCAGCTGCTCGATCGTCAGTCTGCCGTCGCCAACCACGTGAGCGGGCACTCGTTCTGCGACCGCCACAACTTTACCGTTGACCACTAAAACGCGGTGGTCGCGTCCCTGGTAGAAGCGCTCCACGATCACCGATCGCGACACCGCTTTCGCCGCGTCGTAGGCTTCTTCTGCCTGCTCCCACGACGTAATATTGATTGTGATGCCGCGCCCGTGATTGCCGTCCAGCGGTTTGATCACGATCGGGTAGCCGCCCACCTCCTGAATGGCTTCTTCCAGTTCATCTAGAAAGTTAATCACGGCGCCACGCGGAACGGGCACTCCAGCTTGCCGCAAAATCTGCTTGGTGCCTTCCTTGTCGCTGGCAAGCTCCACGGCTAAAATGCCCGTGCGATCGCTCAGCGTCGCCTGAATTCGCTTTTGATGCACGCCGTAGCCGAACTGAATCATGGCGCGGGCACTCAACTCAAACCAGGGAATCCCGCGCGCCTCTGCTTCTTTCACCAGCGTCTCGGTGCTGGGACCCAGCGATGCATCCGCCGCCAGCGTCCGCAGATCGGTCAAGTCTTGCTCTAGCTCCTCCAGCGGGTACGTGCCCGTACCCACGATGCTTTGGCACAGCCGAACTGCCGCCCGAGCGGCGTAGCGCCCAGCCTGCTCGTTCTGGTACTCCAACACAACCTGGTACGTTCCAGGAGTGGCTGTCTCGCGGGTGCGCCCGAAGCCCACAGACATGCCCGCCAATTCCTGTAACTCTAGCGCCACGTGCTCGATGATGTGCCCCATCATCGTACCTTCCCGCACGCGGCTGAGGAATCCGCCTCGGCAGCCCGGTGAGCAGAAGTGCTCGACTAAACTGGGCAGCACGTGCGTCAGTCCCTCGTAGAAGCCAGGAATAACATTTGAGGGTTTGTCTGCCAGTTCCTCCAGATCCAGACGCATAACAATGAGTTTTTGTCGTCGAATGCTCCAGTAGTTAGGACCGTGTAATGTCTGGATTTTGAGTATCTTCATGGGTCTTGTTAGAGGGGAATGTCGATCGCAAATACAAATGTCTGTTTGCTTTCTGAAAGGGAGGTCACACCTGCGGGTTGCTACAGCGATCCAGCCAGTTGCCGAATAAATTTAGCCAGCTATTCAATGTCAAACGATCAAAAGCTGGTATTATGTTCACCATGAACAGTTTTGCCGCCAGGACGACCGTCCCAGCAGATGGGCAGAGCGGCGAAAAGGCTTGAGACTGCGGGCTTAGCAACGTGTGGCTCCCGTGGGCGAAACGACTAGCAAGGCAAGTCGCCAGGAATCAAAGCGACACGCTTACGCAAATCATAGCGATCGCTGTGGCATAAAATATGTAGCCGTAGGTTACAAATGCTAATCGGATCAGTTGCGCCAATGCGGGGATGATTGGTATAAGACATCTCGCCAGGGTCAACGACTGTTACCGTTCCCCGTCCGATTACCCGCAAAATTCCATCTCCTTCAAATACTGCACAGGTATCTTCGTCGATTCCCACGCCTAGTCGATCGGGGTGCGCTGCCACCGCGCTGATTAGTCGCGCCATGCGGTTGCGGTTGTGAAAGTGCTGATCGACCAGCAGTTCTGGAATAATGCCCAAACCCGTTGTCATATCCACCAGCGATCGATTGGGCGACTCGCCGCTGCCACCGCCCGCGATCATATAGTGTCCCATTACGGCGGCCCCCGCGCTAGTTCCTGCCAGGGTAATATCGCCCCGCTGCGCTCGCTGGCGCACGGTTTGCATAATTGGCGTGTCTGCGAGCAGGCTACACAAGCGCAGTTGGTCGCCTCCAGTTAAAAACACGCCAGTACAGGTTTCCACGTAGCTTTGCAGCGCTGGGTCATCGCAGTGATGACGGTCTTGAATATCTAGGATCTCGATGCCCTTTGCGCCCATTTCTTCAAAAATGGTGCGGTAGCGATCGCCAATAATGGCAGGTTCACGGGAAGCAGACGGGATAATTGCAATGCGGGCATCGGTTGATCCAGCGCGGCTAAAAAAGCTGCTAAGGATCTCCCGCCCATGCACCTTATCTTCCGCTCCCCCAATCACCATGATGGCTGTTTTCGTAGACTGGGGCATCTTCTCTCCAGAAAATTCAAGCTCAGATTGCGGCGGAGAACTGCTTGCAGGCGACCGATGAAACAAACGCTCCAGAAATTTGATCACTGAGGTGGAAACGCTGCTTTTTGTCATAGGTGCGTCTGACTGTCAGGGGTGGGTTAAGGATGGCTAAGCAGTAGTTGGCTCAGACGGCGATTAGATTAGAGAATACCTCTATCTGTCATGATCGAGCGCAGATTGCAATTGCCTGTGCCCCGATCGTGGAACCACACAAGGCATTTCATCCGCGTTGGTAGGTTAAGTTATTCTAAAATTTTTTTGGCTAAATGATGCGCGTCGATATTATCACTCTGTTTCCTGACTTCTTTACGTCCCCGCTCAGTTCTGGGCTGCTAGGAAAGGCGCTGGCAAAGCAAATCGCAGCCGTGCATCTGACCAATCCCCGAGACTTTGCCACAGACAAGCATCGGCGCGTGGATGACGAACCCTACGGCGGCGGTGTCGGAATGCTAATGAAGCCGGAGCCGATTTTTGCTGCTGTAGAATCCTTGCCTGTGCTGCCGCGTCGTGAGGTGCTGTTGATGACGCCGCAGGGAGAGACCATGAACCAGCGCATGTTTCAAGCCTTTGCTCAGCACGACCAACTTGTCATCATCTGTGGACATTACGAAGGGGTGGACGATCGCGTGCTGAACCTGGTGACTCGCGAAGTGTCGCTGGGCGATTTTGTTCTGACCTGCGGCGAAATTCCTGCACTGGCGCTGCTAAATGGCACGATCCGATTGCTGCCTGGAACGGTTGGAAAAGAAGACTCGCTCAAAGCAGAAAGCTTTGAAGATGGGCTGCTGGACTATCCGCAGTACACGCGCCCGCCGATATTTCGTGATTGGGCAGTACCGGATGTGCTGCTGTCAGGAAACCACGCGGCGATCGCCCGCTGGCGCAGAGAGCAACAGCTTCAGCGCACTCGCGATCGCCGCCCGGATTTGTACGATCGATGGCTGGAGGAAAGCGGGTCGGGCTAAGAAATACTGAAATTTCCGGGATCATCAAGCCGTTCCCGTGACTTCGCTCCCCTTGTTTTGTAAGGTTATTAATAATCATTGCTACGTCGCTCTAGGCAACGCCTTGGAGCAGGTGTAGCTAAAAGCCATTGTGGCTGATCCCGGTCCGGTGCTTGGTGGCGATCTCCTGGTTAAAATCAGCACCATGCAGCACAGTACAGTAAGTTAGGACAAGTTCGGAGAGTTTGGATCAATGTACAATTCAAGCGCAGCGGGCAGTGCTGCTAATACGACATCGGGTAGCCGCCTGTTCCGGTATGAGGTGGTCGGTCTGAGACAGAATGCTGAAACTGACCGACTGAACTATGAGATTCGACGGAGCGGCAGCACGTTCATCACGGTGCCTTACAGCCGCATGAGTGAAGAGATGCATCGAATCACCCGCATGGGCGGCAAAATCGTCAGCATTCAACCTTTGGACAGTGATCCCGAAATTAATGGAAACGTTACCGTGGAACAGACGGCTCCTGCGGTAAAAGTAGAAGCTGGAGAGGGTAACAAGCCAGCAGAAGAGAAGAAGCCCATGACACAAGCCAAGGCTAAATCTGACATTCCTGTCAATATTTACCGCCCCAACAATCCCTTTGTGGGTCGCTGTATCTCGAATGATGAATTAGTTCAGGAAGGCGGCATTGGTACCGTTCGCCACGTGAAGTTTGACCTGACGGGTGGCGATCTGCGCTATCTGGAAGGGCAAAGTATCGGAATTATTCCTCCTGGCACCGACAAGAACGGTAAGCCCGAAAAGCTGAGACTGTATTCGATCGCCTCCACTCGTCACGGTGATGACGTAGACGACAAAACGGTTTCCCTCTGCGTCCGTCAGCTAGAGTACAAACATCCTGAAACGGGCGAAACCGTCTACGGGGTTTGCTCGACTCATCTGTGCAATCTAGAACCCGGTGCCGAAGTCAAAATTACCGGACCGACGGGTAAGGAAATGCTCCTGCCTGAAGACGAAGACACGAAAGTGATCATGCTGGCAACGGGAACCGGAATTGCTCCGTTCCGCGCCTACCTGTGGCGCATGTTCAAAGAAAATGAGCGGGCAGCGAATCCTGAGTACCAGTTCAAAGGATTCTCCTGGCTGATCTTTGGGGTGCCGACATCGCCGAACATTCTGTATAAGGAAGAGCTGGAAGAAATCCAGAGCAAGTATCCCGATAACTTCCGTCTCACCTATGCCATCAGTCGGGAACAGAAAAACCCGCAGGGCGGCAGAATGTACATTCAAGACCGCGTTGCTGAGCACGCGGAGGAACTGTGGAAGCTGATTCAGGAACCGAAGACGCATACCTACATTTGCGGTCTGAAGGGAATGGAAGACGGCATTGATGCCGCGCTGTCAGCAGAAGCGGCGAAAGCGGGCGTTGAGTGGAAAGAGTATCAGCGCGCTATTAAGAAGGAAGGGCGCTGGCACGTAGAAACGTACTAATTAACTGTTAGCAATCAGTTGTTAGTTTGAAAAACCGGACGATCGCAACGATCGTCCGGTTTTTTGTTGGCAGGAAAAGAGACGATCATTTCAGTCGAGATTTTAGACCTCCGAGGTTTTGCAAAACCTCGGAGGTCTTGGGGAGGGCTTAGAGATTGACGACCCTACAACCGATCGCCGCCCTACGATTTACCGTTGCTGGACATTGCCAGCACTCGTTCTGCCAGCTTTTCAGGAACTTCCTGCAAGTGGTCGTACTGCCACCGGAAAAAGCCAACGCCCATCGTCAGCGATCGTAGCTCCACAATCAGGTCGTGCATTTCCGCTTGGGGAATATGCGCGGCGATTTGGTCCCAGCTAGCCCAGCCGGATTTGACATCGTAGCCGAGAATTTGTCCACGCCGTCCGCTAACCAACCGCAGCACCTTGGACGTGTAGTCAGCTGGCACCGAGATGGACACGCTGAGAATCGGTTCCAGCAGCGTTGGCTGACACCGCACCATCCCTTCCTGCATCGCCAATCGCGCTGCCTGCTTGAAGGCTTGCTCGGAGCTATCGACGTTGTGGTAGGAGCCGTGGGTCAGCGTCACTGACACATCCACCACCGGAAAGCCGAG
>NZ_JACJPG010000445.1 GCF_014695955.1 Leptolyngbya sp. FACHB-36
TTAGAACCATTTCACAGGGTAACGCCACCGTGCCACCGTGCCCTGTGAGTTGCTCATTTGACTTCGATTCCTTGGAAGTTGCTCTCGGCATTAATCATGCCTGGAAAGTTTTGCATATCATCGAAAATAAATGTTGCTCCAGCGGCAAGCAGTGCAGCGCGATCGCTCCGTTGAGCATAGCCGAATACCGTCATTCCTGCCGCAGATGCCGCTTGTACGCCTGGAACTGAATCTTCAACCACAACACAACGGCTTGGATCGGTGTTCATTTGCTGGGCAGCATAGAGATACACATCGGGAAAAGGTTTGGGGCGCTCCACATCATAAGCACTGTAGAGCTTGCCGTCAAACTGATGCAGCAGTCCAGTTAAGGTTAAAACCACTTGAATATGTCGGTGGCTGCTATTCGATGCCACACATTTGGGTAACGAAATTTGTTCTAACGTTTCGGCAATTCCTGAAACGGGTCGCAGTTCTTGTTGAAAGGCAGTAAATTCTCGTTCTTTGCAACGCTCAGTAAATGTGGGTGGGAGCCGCCTTCCATAGGTTTCCTCAATGATTGCCAGACACGTTGCCAGGGACTTACCCATAAACTGCTGGGTGACTTGTTCATAGGTAATCTGAAATCCAGCCTCGGTCAGTGTTTCGGCGAAAATGCGATTCACGATCGGTTCGCTATCCACCAACACTCCATCACAATCAAAAATAACGAGATCACATTGAGAAATGCCCATTTTCCTTAAATGCACATGCATTCGATGAGACTATACACCCGTAACACTTTGTTGCTAGCTAGTGAGTACAACGGATCGTCCGGCAGAATTTTATTATGAGTGATCAAGCATCTATGACAACTGAAATCACCAGTTTTCACGCCCATGTTTATTATGATCCCACCACTCGTGAGGCAGCGGTACGGGTGCGAGAAGAATTGGGCGATCGCTTTCAGGTGCAGTTAGGGCGCTGGCACGACAAGCTCGTGGGTCCCCACACACAACCGATGTATCAAGTTGCTTTTGCACGGGATCAATTTGATCAAGTTGTGCCGTGGTTGATGCTGCATTGTGAGGAATTGGCGATTCTTGTTCACCCCAATACGGGGGATGCCGTAGCAGACCACACCGACCATGCGCTTTGGCTGGGTGAAAAACTGGCAGTCAATCTTGAGCCACTAAGACAGGTGAGCCCACCTTGATGGGACTAATTGGGCTTGGGTCACAGCAGCGAAAACAATTCGCACTTCTAACTATTAGATTTAAAGATCTTAATCAGCAAAGCCTTGTTTCTCAACTGCCTACATGCGATACTGAATCGCAAACCACGGTTTGTCGATCAAGATATTGGAGATTGCTTTTCTTTTACAGCAAGCGTGTCTCCTCGACGATGCAGTATTTGCCCTGAAGCTGTTGAGAGTTTTATGATTTCCCGATTGAAACGGCGATCGCTGTTCAAGCATCTATTTCTGGGAACGCTGTCGTTGTCTCTGACGGCAACGCTGACCAATTGTGCAGCTCAACCTCAGGCCGGTAGCCCAACGACGGATACGTCTCAGGCTAGCCCGGTTGCCAGTCCTGCCAGTGCTGCGACCACGGTATTGCGTGTGGGATTCATCAGTTCAGATGGCGGCAAAATTCCAGTCGGTCTGGAAGGTTGGGCGCAGGAACAAGGCTATCTGGCATCAGAACTGAAAAGCCTGGGAATCAGCGAGGTCAAGTTCTTCCCGTTTAGTGGGGGTCCTGCCCTGAACGAATCGCTTGCCAGTGGCGCATTGGATATGGGGTTGTACGGCGATACTCCTGCCCTGGTAGGACGCGCGGCTGGGTTAAAGACAAAGCTGATCAATCAGTCACGAGTGGGGCAAGATTCCTGGTTGCTAACCGTTCAGGATGGTCCCAAATCGCTAGAAGCCCTCAAAGGAAAAAAGGTGGGCGTGGCAAAAGGGACGTATATGCACCGCTATCTGCTTGGCTTAATTGATCAGTCAGGACTGGCAAAAGCGGTGAAAGTGGTGCAAATTCCAACTGTGGATGCCAAAGCTGCTTTAGAGCGGGGCGAAATTGCTGCCTATCCCTTTCCCACGGGATCAGGTCCGCTCCTGGCGTCTAAGGGGTTCCCAATTCTGGATCAGGCAACCAATCACACTGGATTAGTTGGCACGAGTGTCAGCATTGCCACCGAAGACTTACTGGCAAAATACCCAGAGCTACCGCGTCAGTGGAATCAGATTCGTCAAAGAGCATTGCAGGCGGCGAAAGCGAATCCAGAAGCGTTTTATCAATTTGCATCTAAGACAAGCAAAAAGTTACCGCTGCTAGTGATTAAAGAGTCGTATGCGATCGACCTCTATCCCAATCAACCTTTTACCGATGAGGGGATCAGGTTGTTGAATTCCACCAAGCAATTCCTGGCGGATCAGAAGTTATTGAAGTCGAATTTTGAGATTCAGGATTGGCAAGCTGCAAATCCATGAGCAGATTACTGAATTGCAAAATTCAATGGTGCTCTGATTGCACATCCAGTTGTCTGAGTTGTGCCAACTGAGTCTAAGTGATCCTGGATTTGTGATTACGTTTTTGATTGAAACAGGAGCTACTGTGAATGAGTGATAATGCAGCGATTACCCCTTCGGGGAACAGCGAAGCGATCGCCGAAATCACACTCACAACCGATGTGTTAGTGATTGGGGGTGGATTAGCCGGAGGCTGGGTTGCCTGGGGAGCGGCGCATCGGGGAGCAGAGGCTATCCTGGTCGATAAAGGATACTGTGGCACCAGCGGCGCATCTGCTCCGTCAGGCAATAGTCTCTGGTACGTCAAACCGGATGCTGAGCTGCGGGAGCAGGCGATGGCAAGTCGGGAAGCATTGGGTGGCTTTCTAGCCGATCGTACCTGGATGCAGCGAGTCCTGGATCAAACGTTTGAGAATATCAACCTCGTTGCCGAATGGGGCTATCCGTTTCCAGTAGACGAACAGGGTCAGTCGCGGCGGGAGTCAATCCAGGGTCCAGAATATATGCGCCTGATGCGAAAGAAGATTCGACAGGCTGGGGTGAGAATTCTGGATCAGAGTCCGGCATTAGAGCTATTGGTGGATCAGGAAGGGCGAGTGGCTGGAGCAGCGGGAATCAACCGCCAAACGGGCGATTGCTGGACGATTCGTGCTGGAGCCGTCGTTTTGGCAACGGGTGGCTGTGCATTTTTGGCAAACGGTCTGGGTTGCAATGTTTTGACGGGAGATGGCTACCTGATGGCAGCAGAAGCGGGAGCAGCGTTCTCTGGGATGGAATTCTCCAATGCGTATGCCCTCTCAACTACCTTTGGCTCGGTGACGAAGGGACGGTTTTTCCAATGGGCAAGCTTTTACCAGGCTGATGGTACGCCGATCGACGGAGCCAACACGCGCCAGGGACGAAGCATCATCGCTAAAACCCTGCTGGAGCAACCCGTTTATGCCTGTATTGACCAGAATGTAACGCCAGAAATCCAGGTATGGATGCGAAAGGCGCAACTGAATTTCTTTCTGCCGTTCAATCGCCGGGGCATTGATCCGTTTACGCAACACTTTCCGGTGACGCTGCGATTCGAGGGAACGGTGCGGGGAACTGGCGGATTGCGAATTGTCGATGCCACCTGCGCTACGACCGTTCCCGGTTTGTATGCGGCAGGAGATGCAGCAACACGAGAACTGATTTGTGGAGGGATTTCGGGTGGGGGCAGTCACAATGCGGCTTGGGCGATTTCTTCTGGCTACTGGGC
>NZ_JACJPG010000446.1 GCF_014695955.1 Leptolyngbya sp. FACHB-36
TCTGTAGAGGCGGCAAGGGCGATCGAATCGATTTGGTACAGCTAGTACAACACGGTCGAGAGCCATGCAAAGCTGTCTCTCTATAGAGAATGAGGAAACGATATTTACAATAGGGGAACCGCCCACCGTTGTTTTGTCCCTCCACTATGCCAATTAGCAGTGAAGCTCTTAAGCAAGATCTCGATCGCCTCACCACTCAGCAACTTCAGCAAGTCGCTGAGTTTATCGCCTTTTTGAAGTTTCGAGATAAGCGCCGTCGTCTTGCACTTGATCCTGCTCAGTTGGCTGCCCTTGCGACTGAATTTGCCGAGGACGATCGTGCTCTTGCCGAAGTAGGAATGAGCGATTATGCAGCGATGCTTTATCAGGAAGATCAGCAATGACTAATCGACTTAACCGCGGTGAGGTGTAGTTAGCTAATCTCAACCCAACTCAAGGTTCTGAACAAGCGGGCGTTCGTCCTATCATCCTCTTTCAAAACAACATTGTTTCCCAGTTTTCCACAACAGTCATTGCAATTCCTTTGACCACAAATCTACGTCGCGTCTCGCTACCGATTTGTCTGCTGATTGAGCAAGGCGATGGTGGACTAACTCAGGATTCTGTTGCGCTATGTTTTCAGATGCGAGTGCTAGATAAGACTCGTTTGATTCGCAAACTGGGGCAACTCACTCCTGAAACAATCACTCAACTAGAAGAAGTGGTTTTGCTAACGCTGGGATACGAGTCATAGCAGAAGTGTTGTAATTTTGCCATTAGAAAGCTTGCTATTAAAAATTCCTAAGAACATCTAAAACTGTTAACGCGCTTGAGTTACTCCTCACTCTTCAGCAGCCAAACCCCGCTGTACGTCATTCCTGAATCGTCCGGCTGCACCACTAGAAAATGTAGCCCCTGACTCGCTTGCTTACGGCGCTCAAATTCCGCCGCCGATCGCTTCACATCCGGGTCCTCAAACGTGGCAACCACCCAGAGATCGACCAGTCCTGCGTCCAGAATTAAGCCATCGGGTGCGCCGGGAATGTATTGCAGCGACACCGGATGCGAGGCTTGCAGCCACCGCGCCAGCCGCATTGATTGCCGTCCGCCATCGATTACCACGCCGGGAACTGCCGTTGTAGACGCTAACCCCAGCTTCAGCGGCAATCGATCGTCTGGCATGTCTACAACGGGAATCATGCGTCCAGTAAACGCATCAGCCAGCTCAGCCGCAGGCAACGACGCAAATCGCCAGCGATCGCCCCACAAATTCTCTGCCAGCGGCACAGGTGGCGGACGATCCAGATCGAGGGGTTGGTAGGGCTGGCGGGTATAGTTCGGCAGCGTGGGATACTCGCGCGCGCGATCAAGAAGCCAGCGTTTGACCGTGGGCGTGCGGCGAGTCGGCTCAACCGCAATGCCCAATGGTTCACAAGCGGATTTTAGCAAGTGCAGCGTTTGCGGTCGGAACACCCGCATCTGCTTTGGTAGGGCAGTCTTCGTTGCAAGCTGTTGCAACTGCATCACCAGCCAGTCAGCGCTCACCTTTGGCTGCGGACACACGGCGCTGTAGCGGAGGCTGCCCGC
>NZ_JACJPG010000447.1 GCF_014695955.1 Leptolyngbya sp. FACHB-36
TTGATGGAGCCGTCTTTGTTGAGAATATTGATGAAGGGCAGGTTGTGGCGCTTGCCCATCTCAAAGTCGTTAAGATCGTGAGCAGGCGTAATTTTGACGCAGCCAGTCCCAAAGCTGGAGTCTACGTATTCGTCTGCAATGATCGGGATCTGTCGATTCATGATCGGCAGCGTCAGACTTTTGCCAATGAAAGATTTGTAGCGATCGTCATTCGGGTTAACGGCGACGGCAGTATCCCCCAGCATCGTTTCCGGTCGCGTCGTGGCAACTTCGACAAAGCCGGACCCATCACTCAAAGGATAGCGGAAATGCCACAGGTGCCCATTTACTTCCTGGTTTTCCACTTCCAAATCGGACACCGCCGACTGCGTGGCTGGACACCAGTTAACTAAGTACTCACCGCGATAAATCAGCCCTTCGTCGTAGAGCCGCACAAAGGCTTCCATGACTGCCTTGGACAAGCCTTCGTCCATCGTGAACCGCTCACGGGACCAGTCTACAGACAGACCCAGCCGCCGCAGCTGACCAACGATCGTTCCCCCAGACTCCTCCTTCCACTGCCATGCCCGCGTTAGATAGGCGTCTCGTCCCACATCCTGGCGCGTCTTGCCTTGCGATCGCAGTTCCCTATCCAGAATTGCGCTGACGGCGATGCTGGCGTGGTCGGTTCCCGGAAGCCATAGCGTATTGCGTCCAAGCATCCGATGGTACCGAATCAGCACATCGATCAAGGAATGCTCGAAGGCGTGCCCCATGTGCAGGCTGCCCGTGACGTTTGGCGGCGGAATAACGATGCAATAAGGCTCTCCCGGCTTGCTGGGGTCTGCTTTAAAGGCGTCGTTCTCCTCCCACAACCGCTGCCACTTGGCTTCGGCGCTGGCGGAATCGTATTGACTAGGCAGGGTCGGGATGGATGCCGTCATGAGCTGGACAGAATGTATGGAACTTCCATACATTCTGCCATGTTGCCCTGTCCCGTTGCTGAAGATTAAGCGCGATCGAGCATTGCCAGAATCTCATCCAAAATTTCCTGTGCGCCTTGCTGCCTCATTCGCTGCGCCAGTTCAGTCCCGAGCGTTTCTGAGTCGGCAGCAGCACCCGTAATGCTGTCTTTAACGAGGCGTTGCCCATCCAGACTTGCCACAATTCCAGTCAGCGTTAGGGAATCGCCATCGAGGACGGTGTTGACGCCGATCGGCACCTGACAGCCACCTTCCAACTCGCGCAAAAATGCTCGCTCTGCATAGCAGCGCTGCGCGGTAGGAAGGTGCTCTAGCGCTTTTAGCAGATTGAGAACTTCGGGGTCCTCCGTGCGGCATTCGATGCCCAGTGCGCCCTGCCCGACCGCATGCAGCGAGACTTCAGCAGGAATGACTTGGTGAATGCGATCGTCAAATCCCAGCCGATGCAGCCCTGCAACTGCCAAAATCAGCGCGTCGTACTCTCCAGCGTCAAGCTTCGACAAGCGGGTGTTCAAATTGCCTCGCACGTCCTTAAAGCTCAGGTGCGGATAGTGGTGACGCAGTTGCGCGAGCCGTCGTAGCGATGAGGTGCCGATAACCGCGCCTTCGGGAAGCGCTCCAAGCTGCTTGTCCTGATACTTCTCGTGAACCACCAGCGCATCAGCGGGATTTTCGCGTTCGGTGACGCAGCCCAGCATGAGTCCTTCTGGCAGGCGCGTGGGCAGATCTTTTAGCGAGTGAACGGCAAAGTCAATATCGCCGCTCAGCATTCCGACTTCCAATTCCTTGGTGAACAAGCCTTTGTCACCAATCTTCGCCAGCGCTACGTCCAAAATCTTGTCGCCCTGGGTACTCATGGTATGTACTTCAAAAGTGCGATCGGGAAATGCTTTTTGCAACTGCTCCTGCACCCAGTAGGTCTGTACAAGTGCGAGTTGACTTTTGCGAGAGCCGATGCGGATGGTGCGGAGAGGCGTGGCGGTCAGGGACATATATCAAGAATTGAAATGAGCTTGTGAAGTGGCATTTTCCACATTACCGCAGTGCGCCGCGCCATGCCCGCTACACCTAATAAATGTACGTTACAGATAATTAAGCCGTGAATGGGATGCGATAAGGCTGCATCTAGTGAGAGCCAGAAGCAAGAAGTAATGTCAAGCGCGAGAATGATGAATCCTTCTAGCGATAACTGGCTGTGAGCTGCCAATGACTGGTGGAATTTATAAGGTAATAAAAGATACAACCTCCTAAGGTTGAGTCAGACAAATTCACTTAACCAGGAAAAGAAAAATCAGTATGGTAAAGCCATTTAATCGACTTTTGCTGTCAGCCGTATTTGCATTGCCGATCGTATCCATGACCGTGCAAAAAGCGATCGCTGAAGACTTGAGCTTCACGCTGAAAAACGCAACCTCTTCACCCCTAGTCGAGTTTTATGTAGAAGCCATGTCGCAAAGCGACTGGGGCGAAGATATCTTGACAGATTCTGTAAAACCTGGCGAATCTGGCAATGTAACGATCGCTGATGGCAAAACGACTTGCATCTACGGTATCCGAGGCGTTTTTGCTGATGGTGACGTTCTTGAGGAAGAAAACCTGGATTTGTGCAAACTTGGCTCCTACACGTACACGGAGAAATAGGGGCGGGTGGAAGCCTAATAGTCTATTGGGACTATTTTTAGAAGTCGAAGATCCTCTGAAAAAATTTCAGTTCGCGTTCTGCAAACTTCAGCAACTTAAACAAGTAAAGCTGGCAAACCACTAGATAGAAAAAAGGGACGTTGCGCGCAACGTCCCTTTTTGAATTGAGATTCAACACAAATCGTTGGACTAAGCGCTGACTTGATCAACGGGCTTGGACTGCTGTGCCAACAGTTCCAGATACAGATCGCTCAGTTGCGTTGCAACGCCTGCCCAGCTAAACTTCGATCGCACTCGCTCTTGGGCCGCTTGTCCAAGCTGATGGCTCCAATCGGGATTCATCAGAATCCGATCAATCGCTGCCGCAAACGCTGCCTCGTCTTTTGGCGGAGCCAGTAGACCCGTTTTTTCAGGCACAACTGTGAACTGCAAACCGCCAACATCGCTGGCAATTACAGGAATACCGCACGCCATGGCTTCGATCGCCACCAGCCCAAACGGCTCATAGTGACTCGGCACGACGCAAACGTCTGCTGCTGCGTAGTAGATTGGCAACTCTTCAGGACTGAGGCGACCGGGAAACTGAGTCAAACCAGCTAGTCCCAAGTCACCCACAATGCTTTCGATGCGCTCACGCTCTAACCCATCGCTTTGACCCGGACGGCTACCACCGCCAATCATCAGGCGCAGCTTGTCGCTATTACGCAACTGCGATTGACCGATCGCCCGGACTAGCGTTTCGATGCCCTTGCGTGGATCAAATCGTCCCACGTAAAGGACCACCTGTTCGTCAGAGGCAATGCCCAGCTTTTGACGGGCTGCTTCGCGACTGACGGAGCCGAAGTGATCGACGTTGGTACCGCAAGGGATAATGTCAATATTGCCTTGGGTAGACATGAGCGATCGCATGTGCTCTTGCTCTTGTGGACTGGTTGCCACAATGCGCTCCGCTGTTTTCAACACCGTTTTTTCCACATCCAATCGCGTTGTAGCAATCATTGGAATCGTTGACACCGACTGGTATTTCACCGCTCCTAGAGAGTGATAGGTATGCACTTGACTGAGCGGCTGAAGCTTTTTCAACTCCATGCCAATCCAGGCAGAAATCCAGTAGTTTGTGTGAACGACACGGTACTGCACTCCCGATTGACGTTGAAACTTCAACAACGATTGCACAAACGCTGGCACATGCTCAGCCAGTTCATCACGGGGGACAAACTCTTGTGGCCCTGCCGTTAACCGAATGGTGCGGCAGTTTTCACGGTGCTGCACGATCGTTGGAAGATTAGCATCGGCGTGGCGGGTGAACATGTCAACCTTCCAACCCTGCTTTGCTAATTCTTCACCAACATGACGTACGTACACATTCTGACCACCCGCCTCTTCTTTGCCAATTTCAGCAGCGGGGTCGCCGTGACAGGAAATCAGAGCAATGTGCTTTTCGGTTGAGGAAAACATGGTTTTGTCAGCTTTATTTTTAGAGGATTAATGACACCAAAGCGAACTCAGGCAGAGAATTCACTAGGAACAACGGTGGCTTAAAACAGTTTCTACAGTACAGGTTTGATGCCCTAAGCCACATCGTTCAAACGAAATAATCCAAGCTATAGAAAAGTCGATCCAGAGGAACGCCGCCTAGCTCACACCCTCCCAAAGTCAGATTTAGTGTCGTAAAAGCACGATTTCCAGGAAGCAGCGGAAACTCAACACAAGTCTCTGTAAACGCGCGATCGCTTGAAACATTCCCTATCGAAGTTTCCATCAGTAGCAGATGACTTGATACAGAAAATTTGATTTGCTGCCAGAAACAAACTCAGAGATTTACACTCCATCGCTGGAAAAAAATTCTAACAATGGATAGCACTCTATTACACTCACCACCAACAGAAAAATTACTCAAGAGTCTACGATTCTAGACAGCTGTCTTGTGCAATTTCTCCTCACTACTTGAGAATGAACTTTATCATAAGTTTGCAAATTCACCTGTTCGGGCGCGACCCAGCAAGCGATTAAAAAATTCACAGACGTGTATAATTAAGCGCTTTCTACAGCGGCTTTAGCTCCGCAAGCATCAATTCTACCAAGGAGCGAAAATCGTTGCAAAATCTAAGGCTCAGCAATTTTAGGCAGCAAAGATTTCAGTCAGGCGTCCTAGTAAGTTAAGTGTTAAGGTGTCGAAAATAACATAAAATCGAAGGAATAATTAATAAGAAAAATATATAGATCTTTAGACATGCATATAGTTAACTAATTCATCTAAGCGATGCTGAATGTCCAAGTGACTTCTCTCCTGCCATCTCCTCCGGCACTAGCTTGCTTAATCGAGCCTTGATTCCTGCGCGTGTCTTAGCGGTGTGGTATCGGTACGGCGTTAGAAGAAGGGATTGTAGAATGAGGATGGTATCCACGATCGCCTACTCTACAACATGAGTTACTACGTCATCTATGACGGCAACTGCAACCTTTGCGTAACACTGGTACAACTACTGGAAAGCTTAGACAAAGGGCAGCAGTTTCGATTCATTCCAATGCAGGATGAACCAGCTCTTCGAGAGTTCAACATTACAGCAGCGGATTGCGAGAAAGGCGTGATTCTGCTGAACCCGGATCAGCCAGAACAGCGCTGGCAAGGTACTGAGGCAGCAGAAGAAATTGGGCGTCTGTTGCCTGTGGGTAATGTGTTTGTTGCCGCCTACCGCGCGCTTCCTGGTTTGAAGTGGACGGGCGATCGCGTTTACGAGCAGGTGCGCGATAATCGCTATGCTCTGTTTGGCAAGCGCAGCCAAACCTATCAACCGCTTTATCCTGCCTGTGAATCGCAGGGTTGCCAGCTATAAGTGGGTTCATCGCGTGGTGTTCGTCGAGCAGCGCCGCATGAATCTGCCGAATTGCCTGACAAAAATCGCCTCCAAGGATTGCTCCTTAGAGGCGATCGTGCAACACAGCTTAGAGCTATGCGTTGTAGGGTGTGGTACCGCTGAACTTGAGCTTAGCGGGTTCGGGGTTGCTGCCGATATTGCGAGGATTGCTGTTCACAGCGACGCGACCTGGATTCACTTTTTCAGGGAAGACTCCATCCTTGGGATGTAAGTACTCGATGTCTCCATTCGCATAGATCCGATAGATCTTGTAGTTGTTAATCTTCAGCTTCCGCAACTGCTGACCACCCAAGGCAATGCAATATTCCTTGCGTGCCAGGTAAAGTAGGTTCTCGCCTTGCCGCATGACGGCTGCACCGCCCGTAGGCATTTCAAACACCTGCTCCTTAGGGCTGGTCCAGGTGATGGCATATTTTTCTTCAACTGACGCCTTGGTTAGGAGTCCGCCGGTGCTGCCACCGAATAAAGGAATTTGTCCAGAAAGAGTTTCTGCCATTGGATTTCTCGCTCAATCTTTTAGGGCATCCTATCACTCGACTGAACCGCCTCTACGAACTTTGTTGGGAACTGTTACAGTTCTTTAGCTTAGCCGTGCAGCCTCAAACTAGACGCTCCGTTAGGTTTCGGCGATCGTTCCCGCGTTTTCTTTGGAGCAGGCTCTTCCCGACCGTTGTGAGAAATCGGCACCGTGAAATGAAACTGGCTGCCTCGATCCTTGCCGTCGGACTCTGCCCAAATCTTGCCGCCCAGCCCAGTGACAATCTGACGGCAAATCGCCAATCCAAGCCCAGTACCACCCGCCGAGCGACGGAGCGCGCCTTCCTCCTGGTAGAAGCGATCGAACACCGCTTCTAAGCGATCCGGCTCAATACCGCGTCCTGTATCTGCCACCGTGACTTCCAGCATTCGTCCGCCGTTGGAGTGTGCCTCGATCGTCACTTGTCCTTTCGGTTCTGTAAATTTGCAAGCATTGTCTAACAGTTTGGACAGCACTTCCACCAGCCATTCGCCATCAGTCTGCACCAGCGGCAGTTCTAGCGGTACGTGGTCGGAGATGTGAGGCAACGGACTGTGGAGTTGACGCGCCCGGACGCTGCTAAGCGCGAGATCAACGCATTCGCGCAGCGGTAGCGGCTCCAAGTGCCACTTGACCCGTCCACTTTCCAATTCCGAAAGCGTGAGGAAATCCTGCACGAGTTTCCGCATTCGTTCAGCATCCTCTAGGGCAGATTGCATCATGATCTGCCGCAGTTCCTCAGGCATATCTGGTTCACTGGCAAGGCTTTCTAGGCAAACCTGAATCGTGGAGAGCGGCGTTCGCAGTTCGTGTCCGGTAATGGCAATGAGATTGCTGCGGGTGAGATCGAGCGCTTCTAACTGCTGGTTCAAATCCTCCAGGTTGGCATAAGCCTCTGCCTGAATTAGGGCAACGCCGATTTGAGTGGCGATCGCCTCGACGAGTTCGAGTTCTGCCGGAGTCCACTCGTGCAGCGTTACGCCGCAGTTGTGCAACTCCACCATGCCCAGCAGCCGATTCTGATGCACTATAGGCACCATCAGCCACGAGGCAATTTTCCAACGCTCCACGGATGATCGAGCGGCAGGCAATTCTAGCCCGTTATCGAGCAGCCAGGGATCAACTTGAGCGTCTTCGACGTAAACCTGTTCCTGCCGCTGCACGGCTGCCTGGAACAGCGGATTGTCGCGCAAGTTCCAGGACTGCCCCATCAGGGATTCCACTTCGCTAGCGCGATACTCGTGCTCGATCGTGACGTGAGCGTCGGTCGCTTTGCAGTGGTAGAGCAAGCAGCGACAAACGCGCAGCGCCTGCCCCAGCTCCTGCACAGCAACGTTAAAGATTTCATCGGGCTTTAGCGATCGACGAATCGTAGACGTAATCGAATTGACTAATCGCTCTTTGCGCTCCTGAGCCGCGATCGAGCGATAGGCTTTCAGCAACTTGTACTGTCCCGCTTGCAGGTAGGTAACGAGGCGTTCTGTAAACGGTCCGGGATCAACGTTGTTAAAGCCTGTCTGGGTCTCGCCCACAAGCTGTGCCTTTGCCTGAGCTACTTTGTCTGCAATTTCTGGTCGGTAGCCCACAATCCGGTCTAGCAGAAGTTCGGCTGCTTGGCAGACGATCGGGCGCTCGAAGGTCCAAATCCCCTCAAATCGCCGCGCCTGATCGGGTGGGGTGGGCACTTCGGCGTCTGTTGATGATTGTTTTTTGTCAAGTGGCGGTCGCTCCCTGCAGATCAGGCAAGCCGCATAGCGGGCACCCACGACGACTAAATGCCACTCATGAGCCAGCCCGTCGGTCGGCTCGAAGGCGATCGTTTCGTAGTCGCCAGAGCGATTAGAGAAGTCTGCTTCTGGTGCTGCCAGAACGTATACCTGTGACGTGCGCTCAGCAATTCTCAGGTACCGATGGGCTTCCTGCCGATAAAAGCGCTCGCGCTGAAAGCTGGCAATCACCAAGGGGGCATCTCTACCCGCCAAGACTTGGTCTTCCATGGCATGAGAAAGCGCAGTCAGGGAAGACTTGAAGTAGATTTGAGGTCTGAGGTCAGGCGAGACGTGTAGCAGATCTTCCAGAACGGAAGTGGGATTGCTCATCGAGAATAGACTCTACTCGTTGATGCGGAGATGCGACGAGATGATCACTAAGCTCACTATACCGTCTGAACGATCGTCTGGAAGCATTGACATAACTCTGTATCTAGATAGAACCAAGGATTACAGCGTCGATGGAATTTGCTAGAACCAAAACGAGCAAATTAAGGAAGCAGACACATGAACTGGGTGACAACAATTTGGCAGGCGATTTCCGGTACGAGTGATTGGATGGCTTGGAATCTATTTTTGGCAGTGGTGCCGCTGGTGCTGAGCGTCTGGCTATTTCGGCGATCGATGGCGCGATCGCCGCTCTGGTGGGTCGGCGTCCTCGCGTTTATCGCCTTTTTGCCGAACGCACCCTACGTGCTAACCGATTTGATTCATCTGGTTGACGACATTCGCGCTAACGGTTCCCTTCTGGTGAACACGCTGGTGGTGATTCCCAAATATCTTGTGTTTGTGCTTGTAGGCTTTCAGGCGTACGTGCTGTCGCTGATCAACGTTGGCTACTACCTGCGTCGGCACGGGTTAAGCAGCTACATTCTTCAGGTGGAACTGCTGCTGCATGGATTGAGCGCGATCGGCGTTTATCTGGGACGATTTGAGCGGCTCAACAGTTGGTACATCGTTACTCGTCCCCATCATGTGCTGCGAAGCGTGATGGAGAACCTGCTGGATTGGCGTCCGTTGATTTTTATGACGATCGCCTTTGTGCTGATGGCGCTTCTCTACTGGTTGATGAAGCAGGTAACGTTGGCAGTGCTGCTACAGAAGCGTTATGCCACGGTGGTTCAGCGTCGATCGCGGGTGTAGCCTAGCTGTTATCGAGTTTTGCCAAAGCATTCCTGCGGTCCGATTTTGGTTGGTGCGTCTCCATCACTTGAGGGATGAGAACGCTCAAGGACTTCGTTACCAATAGAGTGAAGTGTTTTGGGACACACCTATGGATAGTACGACTGGAACTCGCGAGAGTCAGATGAGCACGGCTCCAACCGATCGTCAGGAGTCATCATCTCCCGAATCAGCCCAAGTGACCGAGCAGACGATGCAAGATGCGATCAACCAAGCTCAGAAAGCCTGTCAGACGACTGGCGATTACTCTACTGAATGTGTGACGGCGTGGGATGTGGTAGAAACGATGCAGGCAGAAAATCCTCATTCCCCGAAGAAGGAGAGCACTCAAGCTTCGTTCGATCGATACTGCGCGGAGCACCCAGATGCGGATCAGTGTCGCATTTACGACGTTTAGAGCGATCTGTGGCCCTCCAGCAGACGTTCAGCCCCTGAGATGAGCGACCTTGCTCTTTACACCTGATTATTCCAACTTGCCTCCCATTCTTTTGCTGGCATTGGCTCTAAAACCGATTTCTGGTTCGAGCAAG
>NZ_JACJPG010000448.1 GCF_014695955.1 Leptolyngbya sp. FACHB-36
GGGCAGAGCGAATTCAAGCGATCGTCCGTGCCCTGCGCACGTTCTCTCGCATGGACGAAGCCGAGGTGAAAACGGTGAACATCCACGACGGCATCGACAGCACGCTGATGATTCTACAAAGCCGCCTTAAGCCCACCGCCGGACACAGAGGCATTGACATCATTCGGGACTACGGTAACTTGCCGTTAATTGAGTGCTACGCCGGACAGTTAAATCAAGTGTTTATGAATGTGTTGAGCAATGCGATCGATGCGTTAGAGGACGCGATGGCGCAGGGGAAATGGGACGCAGAAACCCACTCGACTCCCCAAATTCACGTTTGTACCGAGCAGGTGGGCGATCGCGTCGTCATTCGCATCCGCGACAACGGACCCGGAATGCGGGAGAGCGTGCGAAAGCGTTTGTTTGAACCGTTCTTCACCACGAAAGCCGTTGGCAAGGGGACCGGGCTAGGGCTTTCCATTAGCTATCAGGTCGTGGTCGATCGTCACGGCGGTCAGCTGACGTGCACCTCGGCTCCCGGCGAAGGCGCGGAATTTGTGATTCGCTTGCCGCTAGGGCGTCGTCGTGGATTGTAGGAACTGACGCTGCAAGACAACGCCGAGGGCTGCCAATCCCAGCAGCGGCGTTAGCCAATCGCCCCAGCGCACATAGAGCGTTTGCGTTTGCCGACGGTAGATCGTGTCGGTGTGGAGTTGGTATATGCGGGGCTGCGACCGCCACTGAACTCGACCGTGCGGGTCGAGGATGCCAGAATAGCCCGTGTTCGTCGCGCGGGCTGCCCAACGATCGGTTTCGATCGCTCGCATCACGTCCTGCGCCTGATGCTGCGCCATCAGCACTTCGCTGTAAGGGTCCAGATTCGAGGCGGTGAGGATAAACTGTCCGCCTGTGGCTGCCTGTCGTCGAAACACCTCCGGAAAGGCGGAATCGTAGCAAATGCTGGCAATTGCCCGCCCGAACGGTGTCTCAAACGTCTGATCGGCGGCTCCGGGCAGCAGGTCGGTCTGCACAGGCGAGAGGCGATTGATCACTACGCCCAAAATCGATCGCAGCGGAATGTATTCTCCGAGCGGCACAATTTTGAGCTTGTTGTAGCGGCTAAGCGTCTGTCCGTCGCCCGTCAGCGTCAGCAGGCTTTGAGTCAGGCGATCGCCCTGCACGGCAAACGTTCCCAACCAGCCGACGCGCCCTTTTCGCTGCACGGCTTGGTAGAAGCTGTTCTCGGTGTCGCGATCGTCCCAGCGAAACGGAAACGCACCCTCTGGCGTCAGCACCGCGTCTGCGCCTTCGTCTGCAAGCCGCTCGTACCCTGTGACGTAGCCATCGACTGCCTGCTGGCGTCCTTCAGCGGTGTGTTTGATCCGCGTCGGCACGTTGCCCTGAATTAGTCCCACTCTCAGCGCTGCCTCCGGAGACTGCGCCACCGGGCGGCTATACAGTCCATACCCAACCAAATGCAGCACCGCAACGACAACGACGGCGGAACTCAGCAGCTTATAGAAGGCGTTGTTCGACTGACCCCTGACCTCTGACCCCTGATACCGCATCCACCCTTCTGCAATTAGCCCATTCACCGCCACGATCGCTGCCGTTACGGTCGTAGGACCCGACAGTTGACCGAGATGCAGAATCGCCAAGTTTCCAGGACTCTGCGTGTACGACAGCGATGTCCAATACAGCGACCCCAAACTCCAGAGCCATTCCAAACCGCACCAGAGGGCAGTGCCGACAAGGACGCGGTGCCACGATGAAGTGAGCCAGGAGGAACGATCGTTGCGCTTTCGGATGACCCAGCTCAGCCCGATCGCCCAGATGGCAACCAGACCTGCACCCCACAGCGTAATGAACGACCAGGCAAAGAGGACGATCGCTACGCTGCCAATCCAGGGGATTCCCAACCACGTCAGCGGATGCAAATCTCGAATCCAGGCTAGCGCTAATCCGTGATAGCCAATTCCCCAGGCAAGCGCTAGCAAAAATACACGTTTCGAGGGTTGAGGGTTGAGGGTTGCAAACTCGCTTCCCACCATCATCCACAGCGGCACCAGCGCCACCCACGCTAGCGGGAACGCATTCAGCGGAGCTGTTGACAGCGCCATGAGAGCGCCACTGCCAAGGGCAATTCCGA
>NZ_JACJPG010000449.1 GCF_014695955.1 Leptolyngbya sp. FACHB-36
CCTCGTAGGAGAGGGTTAGGGAGAGGTCTTCAGCGATCGCATCTGTAGGTTTACCACCGAGCTGAATTACTACAGACCGTCCTGCCTGTGACGAAGCTCTCATAATAAACGCCCCCAAATCAATTGATTCGGGGGCGGACAATCATGTGCATCTACCGCTTTACCTTTCTCTATAGCTATCTGTATGTCCGGACGGAAATAGGCATCCAGCATGAATTCTGAGACAAGATTGGGCAACCCAGCTACAGCACGAACTGATCAAATCCACAGGTTGGGCAGCAAACATAATGCCCCTGCCAACGAATCGGACCTTCCCCACAGGTAGGACAGTAGAACGAAAGCTGGGTTGTGATCAGCGATCGTCCCCTTGCCTGCAAAGAGTGACGACGCTTGCGTTTTCCAACCATAGCGGGTTCACACGATATCACATCTCGTGGCGTCAAGTACTGCTCACGCCACTGCTGCTCTGCTAACTGTGCCGCTTCTGCCTCAGTCCACCGCCGCGCAAGTTTTAGCGTTGCAGTGTCTCGGAACGGCGACATAATCGCGCTGTCGCCTGTCAAGGTGGCGATCGTCGCGGCGATTGTTTTGCAGCAGCTTGCCGGAGACTGCACCACCTGCACCTCACTGAAGCGAATCACCACCCAACCCCACGCTAGAAATGCCTCATTTCGGCGATCGTCTTTAGCAGAGCCAACGTAATGAAGCGGCAGCCGCGTATCGTGCGTGTACGGCTCATCCACTTCGATATCCACATGCAGATTGAGCGCCGGATCAATGTAAGCGAAATCTGGCACGTAAGGCTGCACCATACCTGCACGTCGAATCATTAGCCCCGAGTGAATCTTGCCAGGAAAATAGCGCCACAGATCTCGCTCAAACTGGGTTTCCGAGTGTCCCTTCGGCGCGTGGTGATGCACCCCTTCTGGACGATCGGTTTGCCTCAGGACGGACTCAAGCGACTGCCCAGTCAGGTTTTTCAGGCGATCGGGAATCAAAACGGTTGGAAATCGGTCCATACCGCCATTATAAAAGTTCTCCTAGACCAATTTATGAATGTCTGTTCATATGTTAAGATGAGCGCAGAACTTGATGAGGCAACCCCATGACGACCGTGACTCAAATGAAGTGTGCTTGCGACTCCTGCCTGTGCGTTGTGTCTCTAAGCGACGCCGTAATGAAAGACGACAAAGCTTACTGCGGCAACGCCTGCGCCAACGGGCATCCGCAAGGATCGGGCTGCGGACACACAGGCTGCGGCTGTAATAGCTAATACCAATTCGGAATTCGGAATTCGCAATACTCGCTGCGCGAGAAGCAAGCTACGGAATTGCAGAAGCTAGAGTCTGCCTACGTTTTAGCGGTTTGGTCTGTAGCTGGAATTTAGAGAATGGGTATGACTGAACTTTAAATGGCAGCAAACGCAGAGGGCGCAATGGTGTTCTCTGCGTCTCTTTTTAGTTGCTCAATTTAGTTGCTCAATAGACATGCGACTGGAAACAGCAGGTATTCCAGAAAAAACAGCTTCCAGATGAACTGGTAAAACCGACTAATCGACGTTCTGTCCTGCAAGTTGACTTGCCGACTGCGCCACCACAAGCTGCCCAGCAGTGCCAGATGCGGCAGGACCAGAACGACGCGATCGACCCCTGGAAGTCCGACCAATCCTGCCACTGCCATTCCTACGTAGCACACCGTTAGCACGCCCAGCGCCAGATTAAACACAGTGCGCTGTCCCAGCCGCAGCGTAAACGTGGTGATGTTGTACTGCCGATCGCCCTCCATATCGGGAACATCTTTAAAGATGGCAATGGCAAACGTAAACACCAGAATAAACAGCGTCAGTGCCCAAACGATCGGAGAGATTGCTGCGCCGCTGCTGTAGTGCAGAAACAGTCCCAAATTGACGATCGCCCCCCGCACTGTGAAGATGCACAGCGACGCCCACAGCGGAAAGCGCTTCAGCCGAATCGGCGGCAAAGAATACGCCGTTCCAATCAGCAGACTCAGCCCCACCATTCCGAGCAAATAGGGACCGGATAGCCCCGCCGTCAAAAGCGCCAGCAGTCCAGCCGTCACCACGATCGTCCAGCCTTGCCGTCGCGAGAACTCTCCAGACGCCAGCGGCAAATGAGGCTTGTTGATGCGATCGATCGCGACATCCTCCAGTTGGTTAAGACCGACGATGTAAACATTGCCGCACAGACATGCAAACAGCGTTGGTAGGAGAATGAACGGGGACGTGCTCCAGTCCCGCTGCGTCGCCAACGCCATCAAATACAGCCCCAACACACTCAAACTAGTGCCAATAACCGTGTGGGGGCGCGAGAATTTCCAGAAAGCGTAGAGCCAGGAAAGGCAGAGCTGGACAAGCGTTGGTTTAGTCGGGGGTTGAGAAGACGGCGAGAATTTAGACGAGATCCGGCTCATGAATGCCTTGAGGGTGCAACGATCGATCAGCAAGGTAGACTGTCGTCATCTGTCCGTAGCGTCTCAACAAACCACTGACTACTGACCACTGACCACTATGACTACCCTGCATGATAGTTCTAGCAGGAATTGGTCCCTCTAAAACGCTGCCCGCATAAAGGCAGGACGAACCGTGGCATACTCTGGAATCGAATGCTCTAGATGGGGCGGGCAAAGACCGATCGCCCGCAGATCTGCACTGACCATTAGCGTCACTAGCTCCTCGAAGGTTACGGTTGGCAGCCAACCCAAGCGGGTTCGCGCTTTGGTCGCATCTCCGATTAGCAAATCAACCTCGGCAGGACGCAGATAGCGATCGTCAAACTCCACATGATCGTGCCAGTCCAAGTCTACGTAGCTGAAGGCAATCTCTAGAAACTGCCGCACCGAGTAGGTGTGCCCGGTTGCAATCACATAATCGTCCGGCTGGTCTTGCTGAAGCATCAGCCACATTGCTCGTACGTAGTCTTTGGCGTAGCCCCAATCCCGCATCGAGTCCAGATTGCCCAGGTAAAGTTTCTGCTGGTGTCCTGCCACAATTCGAGCGACGGCACGGGTAATCTTCCGCGTCACAAAGGTTTCACCCCGTCGCGGCGACTCGTGGTTAAACAGAATGCCATTGCAGGCGAATAGCCCATACGCCTCACGATAATTCACAGTTTGCCAGTGGGCATACACTTTGGCGCAGGCGTAGGGGCTGCGAGGGTAAAACGGCGTTGTTTCTTGCTGAGGCACTTCTTGCACTTTGCCGTACATCTCGGAGGACCCCGCCTGATAGAAGCGAACTTCGATTCCGGTTCGCTGCTGATAGTCCCGCACGGCTTCGAGCAGTCGCAGCGTGCCCATGCCAACGGAATCTACCGTGTACTCTGGCGAGTCGAAGCTGACGCGCACGTGGGATTGGGCACCCAGGTTGTAGATCTCGATCGGCTGCACCGTTTCTAGAATCCGTCGTAGGGTCATGCCGTCGGTGAGGTCGCCGTAGTGCAGAAAAAACTGAGCGTTTGAGTTATGCGGATCTTCGTAGAGGTGATCGATGCGATCGGTATTAAACGTCGAGGTGCGGCGAATGACCCCATGCACTTCGTAGCCCTGCTCTAGCAACCACTCGCTCAGATAGGAGCCATCCTGACCTGTAACGCCGGTAATCAGTGCTCGCTTGCTAATTGTCATGCTGAACCATCCTCTTAGTTGTTCGCTGTTCGCTGTTCGCTAATAGCCATTAGCTATTAGAGTGCTCACGTTCGTTGTGCTCATTGACTCAAATTCAGCATTCCCACTGCCGATCGACTTTCAACGGGAGCAGCCAACTGTACCGAAACCCTGTCCAGCTAATACCAATTCTCTAAATTGCAGCTACAGATCAAACGACTGAAACGTTGACGAAATCGAGTGGTTGAAATTTCGAATTGCGAACTCCGAATTCCGAATTGGTATAACGGCTTTCATGAAGCGTCTACCGCTAATCACTCATTCCATTTGCACGGTACAAATCTGATGACAGCCACGTATGCAGCTACTTAGTAAAGCTGACTTCACAAAAGTAGCCCTTGAAACAGTGTCGCTTCATACAATCTTGATATTCATTGTGTTCTGGCGGACTTAACACCGTAGGACTACGGATGGTAGCGTGCTAGCAAAGATGCTGACGTGTGCAATTTTTGTTCAACCATTCCAATCATCAGGACGATCGCCATCTACTCTCGCTTCACAAAACATCCCTCAATATTTGGTGCAGGCTCCCCGGCTTCTCGCTCCTGCTGAACCTCCCACTTGGTGACTCTAGGACATAGCCATGACGTTTCAACTGCAAATTCTGCACGCTTCTGATTTTGAAGCCGGTATTCCTGCCCTCAGCGATGCTGTAGGGTTTTCGACCGTGGTCAACGCGCTCAAAGACGACTTCGCCAATACATTGATTCTGTCGTCGGGCGACAACTACCTTCCCGGTCCGTTTTTCTCGGCTGGCTCCGACCCAACCCTAAATTCTGTGCTGGGTGCAGCGGGCGTTGGACGGGCAGACATTGCCCTGCTGAATCGGTTTGGCGTTCAAGCCGCCGCGTTTGGCAACCACGAATTTGACTTGGGTACCGCCACGATTCAGTCGGTGATCGTTCCGGGTGGTGCTTACCCCGGAGCGCTATTTCCGTACCTCAGCGCCAACCTAGACTTTACCAGTGACGCGAACCTGAGCAGCCGCGTCGTCGCACCGGGGCAGGACTTCACCACGATCGGGGCAACCCAAACCGCTCAAGCACCAAACGGGACCACCGTTACCGACAACCGAGGCAGAATCAGCCGCAGCGTTGTGCTGACGGTGAACGGCGAGAAAGTTGGCGTCGTCGGCGCAACGACCCCGACCCTACCTGCGATTTCCTCTCCCGGTCCCGGCGTCGTCACAACCCCGACGCCGTTTGCAGCCGTCCCAACTCCTGAGCAGCTAGACGCGCTGGCTGCGGTCATTCAGCCAGAAATCAACGCCCTTACCGCAACCGGGATCAACAAAGTCGTGCTGCTGGCGCACATGCAGCAGTTGGAGATTGAGCGGGAGCTAGCAAAGCGTTTGACCGACGTGGACGTGATTATTGCAGGCGGCTCTCATACGCTACTGCCGGACAGCACCGATCGTTTGCGTCCGGGTGACGTGGCTCCAGCGGGTCTGTCCTACCCGATCACAGAAACGAATGGCGCGGGGCAGCAGGTGCTGGTGGTCAACACTGCTGCCAACTACCGTTATGTTGGTCGCTTAGTTGCCACGTTCGACGACAGCGGCGTCATTATTCCCACCAGTCTCGATCCCGCCGTTAGCGGTGCCTACGCCACCGACGCCGACAGCGTTGCGGCTCTGACGGCTGTGAATACGGCAGCGGGTGGCGCTGTGGCAGCGCCCGATGCGCAAGTGGTAGCCATTACCGATGCGCTGCGGAATGTCATTGTCAGCAAGGACAGCAACATCTTTGGCAGCAGCACGGTGTTCCTCAATGGCACCCGCGATGACGTGCGGACGCAGGAAACCAACTTGGGCAATCTCACCGCCGACGCGAACCTGTTTGTGGCGAAGCAGACTGACCCAACGACCGTTCTGTCGCTGAAGAACGGGGGTGGCATCCGGGACAACATCGGCGAGGTTAGTGCGGCTCCGGGGGCGATCGACCCCAACGATGTGCAGCGCCTCCCGACCCCGGCAAACCCGCTAGCGGGCAAAGAGGCAGGTCAGGTTTCCCAACTGGATGTGGAGAACTCCCTGCGGTTTAACAATGCCCTCAGTTTGGTGACGGTGACTGCCGCGCAGCTCAAGGAACTCATGGAGCACGGCGTGTCAGGCGTGCGACCGGGTGCAACGCCGGGAGCATTCCCGCAAATCGGCGGCTTTATTTTCAGCTTTGATCCGACGCGGACAGCCCGGACGGCAACGGTTGCGGGAGAGCGGATTCGATCGCTCGCTGTCACCGACAGCAGCGGCGAGGTTGCCGATGTCGTGGTGCAGAACGGGCAGTTGGTGGGTGACCCTAATCGCACATTCCGCATGGTGACACTGAACTTCCTGACGGCAGGCGGCGATGGCTATCCGTTCCCGACCGATGCGGCTGTCAATCGCGTTGATCTGTTAGCCACGGGTGTGCGGACGGGACGGGCAACGTTTGCGGACGACGGCAGTGAGCAGGACGCCTTTGCCGAGCTTTTAGCGGCGACTGGCAGCTTTACTACTCCCGACACCGCGCCTGCGCAGGACTCGCGGATTCGCAACTTGTCGGTTGCTGGTGACTTCACGCTGACTCCACCCACCGATGGATCGGGAACTCAGCGGACGTTCACGATCGCCAGCGGAGACACGCGCACGCTGACAAACTTCGGCGCCGTTGGCACGGGCATCAATCCGGATGAAGACACGATCGTCGAGGTCGATACCCTGCGGTTTACAGGCGATGGACTGACGGCGCGCAATCTGCTTCTGACTCAGAACGGCAGCGATCTGGTCGTCGACTTTGCAGGCTCCAGCACGCAGGTAACGCTGCAAAACGTTCAGTTGGAGACTCTGGATAACCTCTTGGCTCCAACGGCTCCGGCTGATCTGGCGAACATTCTGTTCAATGGACAAACGACGCCGCAAGACAGCTTCGATGTAATCAACGCGGACGCAAATCCTGGCGAGATCTTTGCCCGCAACAGCGTCACCTTCCTCAACGACCTCGATAACACGGTGACAGGCTTCGATGACTCCAACGACGTGATTAACGGTCAGGGCGGCGATGACTACCTCGACGGTCTGAGCGGCAATGACCTGCTGCGGGGCGGTGCCGGAAATGACACCCTCGTTGGCGGTGCCGGAAATGCCAATGCGCTGGTCGGTGATGAGGGCAGCGACCTGTTTGTGCTGCAAGTGGGTGGCTTCTCGGATCTGAGGGATTTTGAGAGCGGCATCGACAAAATCGGACTGACGGGCGGCTTGACCTTCGAGCAACTGCGTATCGGTACAATCTCATCGGTCGAGCCGTCGCTCTTCATTGATACAGGGCTTCCAGGCGGATTGCTTGCGGTTCTCACCCGTCCTGTCTCTTTAACCAGCGCAGACTTTGTGACCGTCTAGCGCCTCTGAAAACCGTCTCGCTGCGTAGGGTGAGCAGTGCGCTCACCCTACCGTCATGATCTGAAGGTTTTACTGGGTCCTGTCTCGCGTTTGTCAACGTAATTTGTGCATTTCCAAGAGAACTTTGTATGACTAGCTTTCGATCGATCGATCCCAACTCCTCGAATGTCAGCGACCTCGCTGCCGTCCCTGAAGCTGCCAGCACGCTGCGAAAAATTGGCGGCTTTACGGGAACCGGGGCAGAAATTTCGGCGTACGACCCCGCCAGCAAACGGCTGTTTATCGTCTCCGGTGGCGCGGCAATTCAGGTGCTTGATCTGAGTAATGCCAGCAGCCCAACGCTGGTGCAGACGATCGACCTGTCTTCCTTTGGATCTGCCGCCAATAGCGTGGCAGTGCGCGATGGAGTGGTGGCGATCGCCGTTGAAGCCAATCCTCGAACGGACCCTGGCAGCGTTGTCTTTCTGGACGCCAGCGGCACCCTGCAGGCAGCCGTCTCAGTCGGTGCCGTGCCCGACATGCTCACCTTTACGCCCGATGGCTCGAAGGTGCTAGTGGCGAACGAGGCAGAACCCAGCAGCTACAACCAGCCAGACTCGATCGATCCGGTCGGCTCGGTTAGCATTATCGACCTGTCGAATGGGGTTGCGAGTGCCACCGTTGCCACCGCAGGCTTCGAGCGCTTTAACGCCCAGAAAGCAGACTTGCAGGCGAAAGGCGTCCGGATTTTTGGACCCAACGCAACGGTGGCGCAGGACTTTGAGCCGGAGTACATCGCCGTTTCAGCCGACAGCAAAACCGCGTGGGTAACCCTGCAAGAAAACAACGCGATCGCCCTAATCGACATTGCCAGCGCCAGCGTCACCAACATTTTGCCGCTGGGCGCGAAAGACTTCAGCAAGGGCGTTCCGACCGTCACCAGCTATGACTTCGGCGATCTTCCGCCGCTGGGCGTGACGGTTGGAGGGCAGGAAATCAAGCTGGGCGGCTTTTCTGGCTTGTTCTTTGAGGGCGTCGCCGAAAACGGCAATCTCAAATTCATTACGCACACCGATCGTGGTCCCAACGGCGAACCGACTGACTTGATCCCCAGCATTCCGGGCAGCGAACGCCCCTTTGCTCTACCAGAGTTTCAGCCGCAGCTCATTCGGTTTGAACTCAATCAGGAGACGGGCGAGATTGTGCTTGGCGATCAGATTGGGCTGTCTCGTCCCGATGGATCACCGCTGACCGGATTGCCCAACCTGCAAAGCGGCGCGACCGGAACCGCCTACACCGATGAGGTGCCCATTGATCTGTTTGGCAAGCAGTTGCCGAACGATCCCTTGGGTGGCGACTTTGAAGGCTTGGTCGTGGCACCGGATGGCACGTTCTGGCTCAGCGACGAATACCGTCCCGCGATTTACCGCTTCGACAGCACGGGCACGCTGATCGATCGATTTATTCCTGCGGGGGCACCGACCGAGAGCGGCGACTTTGGCACACCCGCCTTGCCTGCCGTTTACGCACAGCG
>NZ_JACJPG010000045.1 GCF_014695955.1 Leptolyngbya sp. FACHB-36
GATTCCGAATTCGTACAACTAATCCACGGTGGCACTGGGCGTTTTGCCCTGCTTGGGAAAGTGATTGTTCGCCACGATTTCTCCAAATGGGCTGAACATCACTTGTTGATCGACGGTTGGCAAGTGGTCGATCGGCAAGCGCGGAAACAGCAGTTCCGCCACGCGGTAGGCTTCTTCCAGGTGCGGATAGCCAGACAAAATAAACGTATCGATGCCTAAATCGGCATACTCCAGCATTCGGGCTGCCACGGTGTCTGGGTCGCCCACCAGAGCCGTTCCGGCTCCGCCGCGCACCAACCCAACCCCCGCCCACAAATTTGGGCTGATTTCCAGCGCCTCCGGACTGCCGTTGTGCAACTGCGTCATGCGCTGTTGTCCTTCGGAATCCATCCGGGCGTAGGCAGCTTGTGCCGTCGCGATCGCCTCCTCGTCCACGTAGCGAATCAATTGATGCGCTGCATCCCAGGCTGCCGATTGGGTTTCGCGCACGACTACATGCAGTCGAATTCCAAATCGCAGCGTCCGTCCCTGTGCAGCAGCTAATTTGCGCACAGATTCGATTTTTTTTGCCACCTGCGCGGGCGGTTCGCCCCACGTTAGGTAGACATCGACGTGCTTCGCGGCAATCTCTTGAGCGATCGCCGACGATCCACCAAACCACAGCGGCGGATACGGAGTTTGCACGGTCGGAAATAGCAATTTGCTGCCGCGCACGGTGAGAAATTCACCCTGGAAATTACTTTCCTCTCCGCTGGCAATCGTGCGCCAAATGGTGAGAAATTCATCGGTCAAGCGGTAGCGATCGTCATGGCTCAAATGCACTCCGTCGCCCGCAAGTTCCACCGGATCGCCGCCCGTCACGACATTGATCAGCAAGCGTCCGTTAGACAGCCGATCGAACGTAGCAGCCATCCGGGCTGCGACACCCGCCGAAACAAGACCGGGACGCACCGCCACCAGAAAGCGCATCCGCTCGGTGTGCGTCATCAGCGAGGATGCCACAATCCAGGCATCTTCACAGGAGCGACCCGTCGGCAACAGCGCCCCGTAGTAGCCGAGGTGATCGACCGCCTGAGCGATTTGGCGCAGGTACGGAAAACTGGTCGATCGTCCCCCAATCCCTGTTCCCAGATATCGCCCGTCACCGTGTGTTGGAATAAACCAAAGAATTTGCATTCGTTCCTCCCAAGAAGCTTTAGCTATTAGTGTTTTAGTTTTTAGCGGCGGGCTAGCGTTGGAATCTCCCTGGAAGTAGCTGATACCTTCCGACTAATCGCTAACGACGGACTCGCTACTTTGCCACTTGCGCGACTTCCTGAACCCGAATTGGCTTTGGCAGCAGTTTTAATTGCAGAAACGTATCTGCAACCTGCTGTTGGTAGTTCACAACGTCTGCGGCGATCGGCTGAATTCCTGAAGGGCGACGCTGTAGCACTTCCTCCAGCGTCGGAACGTCAATGCCTAGCTGTGGCGACAGCAGTTTCGCCGCGTCAGTGACGTTCGTTTTTGCCCAGACATCGGCTTCCTTAGTTGCTTCTAGAATGGCTTGGATGCGATCGGG
>NZ_JACJPG010000450.1 GCF_014695955.1 Leptolyngbya sp. FACHB-36
CCAACGCTGTAGTCTTCCTGCCCGTGACCCGGAGCCGTGTGCACCAAGCCCGTACCAGACTCGGTTGTCACATAATCACCGCCGATCACGACCTCGCTCTGGCGATCGAACAAGGGATGGCGATACGTCGTGTGCTCCAGCGTTTTGCCCAACAGCGTCGCTTGCACCGTCAACGATGTGCCGAGGGTTTCAGCCAGTCGATCGACAAGATCCTTCGCCACAATCAGGTAGCGCATCGACCCCGCGCCAGTTTTCAGATCCAGCCCGTCTCCGATTTCTACCACTGCGTAGACCAGTTCTGGGTTAACGCTCACCGCCAGATTTGCTGGAATTGTCCACGGTGTCGTTGTCCAGATGGCTACGCCCAGCTCACCGAAGTAGGGATCGAGCGCGGTTTGCAGCGTCGGTGGCAGCGAGGTGACCTCAAAGGCGGCGTAGATCGATCGCGACGTGTGCCCTTCGGGATACTCCAGCTCTGCTTCTGCCAATGCGGTTTTGGAGCTGGGACTCCAATGAACGGGCTTCAATCCCCGGTAGATATAGCCTTTTAGCACCATTTGACCGAACACGCCGATCTGTGCCGCTTCGTACGTGGCGTCTAGCGTCAGGTAGGGATGCTCCCAATCGCCCCAGACGCCAAAGCGCTTGAAGACGTGGGTTTGCTCGTCTACGGTCTTTAGGGCAAAGTCTCTAGCACGCTGGCGCAGGCTCAGCGGCGTCAGTTGCCTACGAGCTTCGGGCTTCAGTTCTTGCAGAACTTTGAGTTCGATCGGCAGTCCGTGACAGTCGAATCCTGGCACGTAGCGGACTTTCCGCCCCCGCAGAAATTGATACTTATTGATAATATCTTTGAGAATTTTGTTCTCGGCGTGCCCGATGTGCGGCTGTCCGTTGGCGTAGGGAGGACCGTCGTGCAGCACAAACACGTCGCCGGGGTTGTCCTGCGACAGGTGCTCATAAATCTGCTGCTCCGCCCAGAACTGCTGGATCTCCGGCTCGCGCTTGACCGAATTGGCGCGCATGTCGAAGTCGGTTTTCGGCAAGTTAACGGTGTCTTTGTAAGCTCCAGGGTCTGTCACAGTGGGATTCCGCAAGCGTGGGTGAGCAGTCAGCGTTGTAGTATACTTGTAGTATAGCCGCGATCGCCGCTGACTAGTAGCCCATTATCCGTGACAAGTCACACAAGCATCAACCGTTGTGCCTCACGTTGGAGAACGATCGCCTCTAAAATATTTAGATTTGGTTAACGACCGCATTGAGCAGGGACAGATACGACTGAAATGCAGACTAAAGATTTCTGCTTGCCGCTCCAACGCCTTGAAATCGCACAATGTCGCAGCGCTCTTTTGCGGCTCCTGAACGCCTAACACTACCAGTTTCGCCAACCGCCTGATTTCGTCTCTTCTGGATTGGACAACGATCGCGTTTCCAGCAGTGATTGATACGCCTTGCTGTTTGCCCAGCGATCGATCTCGCGCGCCCGCAACACTGGCACTGGATGGGTCAGCTGCGCCGTCCGCGCCTGCTTCAGCATCTCGCCAAGCTGGTCGTTGCTAATGTCGTCGTATGCCCGCGCCTGCTTCAGAAACGCATCTAGATTAAGCTGTCCTGCCAATGTGGGCGATCCACCTGCCAGCTTCATTAAAACTGACGCAACCACTTTAGGATTTTGGGTTGCCAGCAGTGCCGCACGATCGCAGGTAAACTCTGCGCACCGCACCCACTCCAAAAGCTGTGCTTCAATACTCTGCGCCAGCATTTCGCCCCAGTTGGGCAGCTGCTTCGCCGCCAAAACCAAAATATTCACTGGTGTGAGATAGACGCTGTGCTCGCACTTGAGGTGTCCCAGTTCGTGCGCAATCACTGCTTGGATCTCTTCCAGCGTTAGCAGATCGATCAGCGACGTGTGCAGCACTACAAACGGCTGCTTGCCCCGCATAGCGAAGGTGTAAGCATTGGGTACCGGATGCTGACGCACGTAAAGCTGCGGTGGCTCCAAATCCAAAACGCGACACGCTTCTAGCAGCAGTTTGTGCAAATCTGGAAGCTGCTGTTCGCTCACAAGAACGCTGGAAGCGATATTTTCTAGATAAAAAAATTGTTCGGCGATCGGTCCCAGCACCGTGCGAATCAACAGATCCAAGCCAGGAATCTGCTTTAGGCTGGCAGTGGCTTCGAGATCAAGCGGATGACGAAAGTGGTCAGCGCGTAAGCCGATCAGAGGAGTTTTGACGAAACCCATACTGCAAACGATGAGGAGATCACCTGTAGTATAGCGAGAAGGATGGGCTGTCCGTACGTCTGGCTACCCGCACCGTACTCTAGGTGCATTTACCCGAAGAACATGGGTGCAATCAGCAAGTGCCCGTCTCTGCTTGATAGAATAGGACACCGCACTATACCGATCGAGAGAGGACCATGAGCAACGGCACGCTGTTTGACAAAGTTTGGGATGCACACACGGTTGGAATTCTGCCCTCTGGACAAACTCAGCTATTTATTGGTCTGCATCTGATTCACGAAGTCACCAGCCCTCAAGCCTTTGCTATGCTGCGGGAGCGCG
>NZ_JACJPG010000451.1 GCF_014695955.1 Leptolyngbya sp. FACHB-36
GGATTGCCAATTGCAAGTTCGGTGGCGCGGGTTCTGGGCTGCCCGCTGGATGTTGTCGTGGCAAAGAAAATTACCCAGCCGGAAAATCGTGAGTTGGCGATCGGTGCGGTCACGGCAGATGGACATGTGGTTTGGTCAACCCAGCGACGCCGCCTGCCAGAGAATCCATTTAATCAGTACAATGCGGCGCTTCAGCAGGCGCAGGAACACGCCCAAGCTCAGCTAACCAGGCTAGCGCCACCGTCCCGCTTCAGTCCAGAGGGGGCGATCGCAATTCTGGTGGATGATGGCATCGCGACTGGCATGACAATGGCAGCCGCCGTTCGCGCTCTGCGCGCTCAGCAGCCTGCTCAGGTGTGGATCTGCGCTCCGGTTGCTCCGCTAGACTTGATGCCGTTTCTGCACGAGATTAGCGAGCGAGCGATCGTTCTAGCAACGCCGCACCGCTTTCTTAGCGTCAGTCGCTTCTACCGCGAGTTTCTACAAGTAGGAACCGAAGAAGCCGCAATCTATTTGCAGCAGCAGAATAATTAAGGCGATTTCCAGAAGCGAGTTTACCGTCCAAGAGGGTGCCCTTTACCTCCGCTCAAGCTGCAAATTGCTCGCTGGCTAAGGGATGTCGAAGCCAGCGGAGCATTGAGGTTATACTAGTTTTCTAAATTTCAGCGACAGATTAAAGCACTGAAACGTAGACGGAATCGAGCTTCTGAAATTCTGAATTCTGCATTCCGAATTGGCATTACTAGAAGTCATTGGAGTGAGAAAACCGCTGCTTCGCTGGTTGCTAATTGAGCCAGCGTTTTGCATCAACCAACAGCGTTTCAGCTGCCTCAACCGATAGCGGCTTCGAGAAGAAATAGCCCTGCCCATACTCACAGCCGATCGTTTGCAGCGCTGCCAATTGTGCGGCTGTTTCTACTCCTTCAGCAACCACCGTCATTTTCAGATTGTGGGCGAGTCCCACGATCGTCTGGACAATGGCGTCTCCCTCTTTCGTCGTTGCCATTTGATTCACGAAGGCGCGATCGATTTTTAGCGTGTCCACTGGAAAGCGGTGCAGGTAGCTGAGCGAGGAATAGCCCGTACCAAAATCGTCGATGCTGAGTTGTACATTTAGCGCTTTAAGGCGGAGCAGTAGCGCGATCGCGCCATCCACGTCCTGCATCGCCACACTTTCAGTAATTTCCAGCTTGAGGAAATGCCCATCAAATCCCGCCCCTGCCAGGGTTTGCTCTACGTAGTCCGCCCAATCTGGCTGCGTCAACTGCTGCCCTGATAGATTCACGCTCATGATTAGCGACGGCTCATACCGCTGCCAGTGTTTGAGCTGTTGGCAGGCAGTTTGCAGAATCCACTGTCCCAGCGGAATAATCAGCCCGGTGGCTTCGGCAATGGGAATAAAATCTCCTGGGGAAATCATTCCCCGCTGCGGATGCTGCCAGCGCACCAGTGCCTCAAACCCAACCGTGTGTCCGGTTGTTAGTGACACGATCGGCTGGTAGTGAAGCTGGAACTCGTGCTGATCGATCGCTCGGTGGAGGTCTGTTTCAAGCTGCAATCGCTGTACAACTTGACTCCGCATTCCCACAGCAAACACTTCGCGGCGAGCGTTACCCTGTGCCTTGGCTTGATACATCGCGGTATGGGCGTCTCGCAGCAGTTCATCGGGCACGCGATCGGTTGCCAGCGCAATTCCAATGCTGACGCTGGTGAAAATGTCCTGATTGTCGATGCAAAAGGGACGCATCATTTGCTGCTGGAGCGCCTCAGCGATTTGCAGTGCCTCGTCGGGATGGCGCAGCGGATGTAGTAGAATCGCAAACTCATCGCCACCGACTCGGGCGAGAGTATCGCTTCGGCGCAAGCCAGCTTTTAGGCGATCGCGGCTCAGCCGCAGTAGCTCATCGCCTGTGGCGTGTCCCAAATGATCATTGATCACGTTGAAGCGATCGAGGTCAAGAAATAGCACAGCTGCAGAGTTCGGCGGTGCCGCCAATTTCTGCAGCTGTTTCAGGAAGCGCGATCGATTCGGCAAATCGGTGAGCGTATCGTAAAAACGCTGATAGCGCAGCTGATACACTACAACACAGCTTCCAGTTAATACAGCGCCCAGCACAGGAGCCACGAGCGGCACCCATCCCGCCAGAGCCACAATGCCAACGCTAATTCCAATCAGGCTCAGCAGCACCGCGATCGTGCTGAGGCAGAGCAACACTGCATGGCGACTGTATAAGGCAAGCAGTCCGCCGATCAGCGACCAACCCCAGATCCAAAGCACCTCCACACGATCGTCCCAGGACCACAGAAGCGGCTGATGGTTCAGCACAGCACTGAGAATCTGACTCACCATCTGAGCGTGAATCACCACTCCCGGCAGCAGACGGCTAGTTCGGGTCGTGGCGCTGTAGGGCGTGGGCAGAAAATCCTTGCTGCTGGGAGCCGTAACCCCCACCAGCACGACTTTATCTTTAATCCAGCTGGGATCAACTTGCCGCGATAGGACTTGCTGTAGCGTCACTTGCCGCGCGACTTGCGATCGAGTGCGATAGTTCAGCAAGATTTGGTAGCCGCTGGCGTCGATTGTTTGATAGCCGCCGGAGTTCGGCTCTAGCTTAGTGAACACCGTCGAACCAAGCTGAAACGCGCCGCTGTCAGTGACCTGGGCATTCAAGCAGGCTGAACTTGCTCCGGTGAGCTTGCCTGAACACGCTCCAGACAAATACGCCAGCGCCAGCTGCAGCGAAAACGAGGTGAGCACTGTAGCGCCATCTTGCATAAACATCAAGTTACGGCGCACCACCCCATCGGGATCAGTGACAAGGTCATTGAATCCAATTTGAGCCTCTGGAACAGAGGACGGTGGGGGAATCCGTTCATCTGGAGTGTGTCCAACGTAGGTTACAGAGATGACGTTGGGCTTTTGCAACTGTACGGTAAGCGACTTTGACTCAGAGCCTGCCGATGAACGATTCGACGGATTGGCAATATCCCGAAACACATCGAGTCCAATTACGCTCGGCTGGTAGGACTGCAAAATCTCAAGCGTCTGTGCCAGGACGGAATCGGGTAGCGGAAACTGTTGCTGCGCCCGGATATCTACTTCAGTAATCGCGACAATGAGCAGGCGATCGTCCAGTGGCTGATCTGGTTTTAGCCGCACTAGATGGTCCAGCGCGGCAAGCTCCAGAGGTTGCAGCACTCCTATCTGCCGCAGACCTAATACTCCACTGGTCACGACCAAACTAGCGGCGGCTAGGACTTGTAACTGCTTTCGCGTCAGGCGTCGAACCGCTTGCCATTGTTTCAGCAGCGATCGCCCCCCGGACGCAACCAGGACATGGATGGGGGTTGTATTCGATTGCGGCTGAGATTCACCCATTGCAGAGCACGGAAGGCAACGAATACGCCAAGCAAGTCATCGAAAGCGTTAGCCTTCGCTCGATACAGGGAAATCACGACTAGAGCGGCTAGGATTGCAAGACCCCTCGGCGATCTAGTATAGTTTTGCCTCGACCAACCAGAAATTACCACACTGCTGCGATCGCTCGGTCAAATGGCGGAGGCAACCCAGTATAACAGCGGAGAGCGCAGAGGCAGGTGAGTCTGCCCGACCTCACTGTTGCCCATTGCCGAATTGCTCAGGTTGAGTACACTGATGCTTGTGCAAGGGGTCGGAAGCAGGTACTGATACAGAGTCAATGTTTAAGCGAGACGCTGTGCAATTTCGGCGGAATCTATCCCGACGCCCTGCAACGATGACTGTATCGGTTACTGTTACTCCCGCCGTCGGGTGCATCTCGAATTCAATTTATGCCTCATCCAGCTTTACCGCCTGAGCCGCCTACGACGATCGTGTCTTCTCCGCATTCGGAGGCGACTCTTCGGCGGGGCGATCGAACGCTAGCCACTCCCACTCCACCGGATGCTCTACCACAGCGTACCCGACCCGATTTGATGGCTCAGGCAGTTGTGCCGGCGGCAGACGGCGTAGGCACGACCGTCACACCTGAAGGAAATCGCTTCGACCTCGGCGGTGGGCAGCGATCAGGTGACGGAGCCAACTTGTTTCACAGCTTGAGTCAGTTTGGGCTGAGTCAGGGACAAATCGCTAATTTCCTTTCTAGCCCAGAGATTCGCAACATCCTAACCCGTGTGGTGGGTGGTGAGCCGTCCATTATTAACGGCACGATTCAGGTGACAGGCGGGCTGTCTAATCTATTCCTAATCAACCCCGCCGGAATTTTATTTGGACCCGCCGCCAGCCTAAACGTTCCTGCCGCATTTACCGCTACCACTGCTACGACGATCGGCTTTGGAGATCGGGAATTCAACGTGTTTGGCAGCAACCCCTACGCGCTGCTGCAAGGCCCCCCGACCAGTTTAGGATTTGTGCTGCCGCAGGCAGGAGCGATCGTCAATGCGGGCAATTTGGCGGTGAACTCGGGTCAAACGCTGAATTTAATTGGCGGCACGGTTATCAACACGGGACAGCTTCGCGCACCGGGTGGCGAGATTACGATCGCCTCGGTTCCCGGAACGTCGCTGGTGCGCCTAAGCCAAACTGGAACGCTGCTGAGTCTGGAGTTTCAGCCGTCCTCCGCGTTGGCGTCCTCGCCTCCGACCCTGCCCGAACTCCTCACAGGCGGCAACCAAGCCAACGCCACCGGAATTCGCGTCAATCAACAAGGCGAAATTTTGCTCACAGGGTCGCAACCGCCGATTCCTGCCGCTCCGGGAACCACGATCGTCGCGGGTCAGGTGGACGTGTCGGGATCTGTGGGCGGGCGCGTGCAGGTGTTGGGCGATCGGGTGGGACTGGTTGGCGCAGCGGTTCAAGCATCGGGCAACAGCGGCGGCGGGACGGTCCTCGTGGGCGGCGATGTTCGCGGACAGGGAACAGTGCCCAACGCTAGCCAAGTCTATGTCAGCCCGGACTCTCGCATTCAAGCGGACGCGCTCCAAACGGGCAATGGCGGCAGCGTTACCCTCTGGTCCAACGACGCCACGGCGTTTTACGGCAGCATTACCGCTCGCAGTGCGACGGGCAACGGTGGCACGGTTGAGGTGTCGGGCAGACAAGCGCTTGGGTTTCAGGGAACTGTGGATTTGAGCGCGTTTAATGGCCGTGTGGGAACGCTGCTGCTTGATCCGACCAACATTCAGATCGTGGCGGGTGGCAGCGGAGCGCAGGACCCTTTTTTGCCCAATATTCCGTTTAGCGCAGGTCCGCCTGACACATTCACCATTTCTCAAAACGCGCTTCAGAGCCAAGCGGCTGCCGTGACGCTGGAAGCTACCAACAATATTACGATCGCCCCCGGCGTCTCGCTGAACTTTGCTGCGGGAACCGGAGCCATCACATTCCGCGCCGATGCCGACAATAGCGGCGCTGGCTCGTTCTCAATGGACCCCAGCCAAACGATTCGGGCAGCGGGACGCAACCTTGCAATTTCCGGGGTAAACCTGACGATCGGCACGCTGGACACGAGCAGTATTGCTCCCGGCACCGTCACCAGTGGCGCCGTGAACCTCACGGCTAGCAATGCTCTGACCGCTGGCTCGATCTTGACCTCCGCCGCGTCCTCCACTGCCGGAACTGCGACCGCCGGAGCCGTCACCCTGAATGCGGGGGGCATGGCCCTCTCAGGTCCGATCGTCACTACCGCAACCACGCTCACAGGCGGCAGCACTGCCACGGGTGGCAATGTGACACTGACCACCAACAGCGGCGATCTGATATTCAACAGCATCGCCACGAACGGGTCTGGAGCCTTGGTTAGCACCAGCGGCAATGTGCAGCTACTAGCCGCTGGTGCTGTGCGAGGTACGGCAGGCGGCGACACGATCTCCACAGCAAGTCCGATCGCAGGTGGCACAATTAGCATTCAGCACAGCGGCGGATCGACCAACGCACCGTTCATCATTGGCGATGCGTTTGCGAATGGAACAGCGGGAGCGCTGAATGCAGGAAGTGACTCGGTGATTGCACCCGTTCGGGTGTTCCCGGTTCAGCCGATCGGCGGCAGCGATGCCGTGGGTAGGATTACCATTACGTCTGTTAACCAGGCTCCGACCCTGGTGACGAATCCGCTGCCCTCAGTGGTTCAAAATCAGCCGCTGACCTTTACGTTTGCCGATCTGGTCCAGTCAGTCGGCGACCTGAATGGCGACGCAACGTCTGTCATTGTTAGCGCAGTCAACAGTGGCACGCTGCTAGTCAATGGCAACGCCGTTACTCCGGGCGTCACCACGATCGGTCCCGGCGATACGCTGCTCTACCTTCCAGCTTCTAACACAACAGGCACGATTGCGAATGCGTTCACCGTGCAAGCCAGCGATGGCGTCGCGCGATCGCCGGTCTCATCGGGGCAGATTAACCTGACGATCGGCAGCGCCACAGGCGGCACGGGCGGTACAGGTGGCACAGGCGGTACAGGCGGCACGATCGACGGAAATGTTGTCAATCCCCCGCCGCTCAGCTTCGGCAATCAGCTATCGTCGGTGCTGCTCAATCAGACACCTCCTGCCCAGCCTGACCTCACCGCTGGCGCGGCTGCGCTCTCAAACCTTGCCTGCACCGATACGGGAGTAGACGCGATCGAGAACCAATTTACCCGCGAATACGAAGCGTATGCGGGCACAACCTCCGAGGCGAGAACAACGCTACTCGATGCCTGCAACGCTTTACGAGCAACCGAGACCAGCACGGGCGTTAAACCCGCGATCGTCTACGTTCGATTTGCCCCGAACTCACTCGTTGCGGGCGACACAGATGCTCTGGAACTGGTGGTTGTGACGCCCACTGGCAAGCCGCTCTACAAACGAGTCAGCGTCACTCGTGCTCAAGTGCTAGCGGTGGCGCGGCAATTTGCTAACGACCTCACGGATCCGGCCACGCGAGATACAGACGCCTTTCTTCCTGCAGCACAGCAGCTCTATCGCTGGCTGGTTCAGCCATTGGTAGCAGACCTGCAAACGCGCAAGGTCAGCAATTTGACGTTCATCACCGACGCAGGATTGCGATCGCTGCCGATCGCGGCGTTGCATGATGGACAAAAGTTCCTGCTGGAGTCCTACAGCCTCAGCATCATGCCCAGCCTCAGCATTACTGACACTCGCTACCGCAGTCTCAAGCAGTCTCAAGTGCTGGCAATGGGAGCGTCGCAGTTTACCGACCAGCGCCCTCTCCCGGCGGTGCCGCTGGAGTTGGCGTCTGTGTTGCAGCCGTGGGTGGGACAGTCGTTTCTGAACGAAGCCTTTACTCTCAACAATCTGAAAGCGCAGCGCCAACAGCAGCCCTTTGG
>NZ_JACJPG010000452.1 GCF_014695955.1 Leptolyngbya sp. FACHB-36
TGTGATATGTACGGGTTGGATATTAACTTTTTAAACGATCGACCGGAATATAAGCCGGATGCGGCGTCGCGAACAAAAACTCGATCAGTCGCGGCGTCGTCAGGCGATCGTCGTCCGCTAGTGCTCGGCGCGATCGCGGCGGTGCTGCTGCCTGCATTAGCGTTGGGGTCGTGGCTGTATCTGCAAAACCGCAATGCGGATCTAGCGCAGCAGCAGGCAGACCTCGATCGTCAACTGGGCGCGCTGGCAGCGCAGAAAAACGAACTCACCAACATCAACAACCAAGCGAAACAAGCTAGGGAAGAGACGACAGCGCTGGCAACGGTGTTTAACCAAATCAAACCTTGGTCTGCCATCCTTCAAGATCTGCGTGATCTGACGCCGAATAATGTTCAAATCACGGCTATTAAGCAGACGGTACCAAGACCAGGACAGGCTGCTCCCCAACCCTCGCCCCGTCCTCAAGCAAATGCGTCTCCCCAGCCAAACGCTGCTCCCAGTCCGGTTGCCGCCTCCACGATTGAAATTAGTGGACTGGCAGAATCGACGGGTGCAGTGGGTGACTACTTGATTCTGCTGCAAAGCTCCAACTTTCTGGATGCCAAAAAAACTGAGCTGATTAAATCGCAGCTTCAGCAAAGTCAGGAGCGACTGCAACTGCCTCGTCTGGGCCAGAATACACAGCGCACTACAACGTTCGATGAAAAGAATCTGCCATCGCTGCCACAAAGGGTGGAGTTTACGGTTCGAACGGCGTTGAACGAGGTGCCCGCATCGGAACTGGTAAGAGAACTCAATCGTAAGGGTGCGGCTGGACTCGTCACCCGAATTGAAGCGCTGCAACGTAAGGGGGTCGTTCAAAAATGACGGTCAGTGATGATTTTATTCCAGGTGATTCTTATGATGCGGGTCCCAATTACCCTGTTGTCTTTGGGATTGCGCTGACGCCGATCGTCAGCGGAGTGCTGCTAGCGCTAGCAGGCTTGGGCATTGCTGCCTACTTGTTCACCAGCCTGGTGCAGCCCGAATGGCAAAGGAACCAAGAGCTAGATGCGCAAGTGCGCGATAAGAATAACCAGCTTGCTCAGCAAGCCGCAATCAAGCAGCAAATTGAAAAGGCGCGAGCTGATTTAGCGGCTGCTGATCGGCAGCGTCGGGATGTGCTTGCTCTGTTTGCCAACGAAGCTAGCCTTGATACGCTGCCGCTGGACCTGAACCGACAGGTAGGTACTCCGTCCCCACGAGAATTTCAACGGCAAGAAAATGCTCGCTTCGCGTCTTGTCCACTAGAAGCAAGACAGAACCGCGCCGACTTCAAGCAGCAGTATGGTGACTTGGTCGTTAAACCGCAGATTCGTCAATTGACCCCTCTTCCGGCTGCTACAGGTGTCGTTAACGATAGCTCCTATGGAGCCTTGGTCAACGGCAAGCTGAAGCGGGAAGCCGCAACCTTCTCATTTGAAGGTAACTTCAGCCAGACCCAGGCGATTCTACGCCGAATTGAACGGTTGCAGCCCTTGCTAGTACTGAAGAATGCCGACATTAGCGTGGGAGGACAAGGCGGGCGACCTCCAAAGTCGTATTACGAGGTGCGTGGTAATCGGGTTCAACTCGTGCCCAATTGTCAACCGGAAGCCAAGATTACGAGTACGTTTCAGCTAGAAGCGCTGGCACCTGTGCCACAAGAGGAAATTAAGGCAAATCAGCCTGCTACTCCGCCAAAGCAGTAACGTGGGCGAATCGTCTGCGACAGTAACCGTCTTGCGGCTCTATATTCAACCGTGTTTTGTTTGAGTGAGGAATGAATTGTGAAACAGTTTCAAGGATTCAACAGAATCATGTTGGGTGGAGCCGCTGTGCTAATAG
>NZ_JACJPG010000453.1 GCF_014695955.1 Leptolyngbya sp. FACHB-36
CACACCCTCATCACGCTGGGTACGCCCCACACCAGCCTAGAGCGCTGGACCCGCAAAAATCTGGAGTTTGTTAATTTGACGTATCCGGGTGCGTTCTACTCGGATGTGCGCTACGTCTGTGTTGCAGGCAAAGCAATCTACGGCGATCGCTGGCGAAGCTGGTTAGCGTACAGCAGCTACAAACTGACTTGCGGCAACGGTAACACGTGGGGCGACGGGATTACACCGATCGAAGCTGCTCACTTAGAGGGAGCGGAGAATCTCACTCTGGACGGAGCGAAGCATTCTCCCCGCGCTGGTAGCCTCTGGTATGGTTCGCCTGGAGTCATTGATGCTTGGCTGCCGTTTCTAGCCTAGGTCTTTTGCTCTTATCTTAAGATTTTGTTAGAATGAATTTACAAAAGTACACACGCGCTCAGGATTCGTGTACCTCGCCATGAAAGACTTCGCCTTTATTTTCCGCCGCGCCTCGACAATTTTGGCTGTTGCGATGCTGACCCTAACGCTAACAGCCGCTGTGACCGGAATTCTGCTTGCGTTCTACTATGAACCTGCTGCGGGCGGTGCCCATGAGTCGCTGGTCATTGTAGATACGCAAGTTGCATTCGGCTGGCTGATCCACACGCTTCACAACATCGCGGGCACTGGGGCGATCGTCGTTGCCCTGATCCAAATTGTGGTGATGTTCTTAGGTGAGCGGCTGCGTCCAAGTTGGCTAACGGCGTGGGTCAGCGGCATTCTGTTTACGCTGGCGGCGATCGGCTTAAGCTGGACAGCGATGATTCTCGACTGGTCACAGCTTGGCTACTGGCGGTTCCGGATTGAGTTGGGCACGATCGAGGCGATTCCGCTGATCGGACCGCAACTGCGAGAGATTCTGACTGGGGGCGCGATCGGCACCATTACTGTGGAGCACCTGTACACACTGCACAGCTTTATTCTGTCCGTTGGAGCCGTAGGTTTGGCAATCGCGCACCTATCCGGGCTGTTGTTTCAAGAGCGTGCGATCGCCGCTGACCGCGCTGCTGAACAGTTGGCTGAGCCTGCATCTTCTGAGCCTGTGGCGATCGCGGCAGGCCAAAGCACCAACGTTACTGCCTAGTCCAGCTTCGTCCGATCACGAGCGTTGGCATCAAGCTGAGTTCCACAGACGCGACAAAATCTGGCATCTGCATCGTGCAGAGAGAGTTGGCAGGTCGAGCAAATCACCTCGACCTGTTTTGCCGTTTTTGCCAGCCGCTTGACCAGATCGCCCAACTGCCAGGGAATCAAGGCAATTCCAGTCAGGATCATCAGCACCGTTAGAAATCGTCCCATTTCCGATCGCGGGACTACGTCTCCAAACCCCACAGTGGTCATGGTTGCGACCGAAAAGTAAACAGCATCCAGAAACGTTCTAAAGGCGCTGGCATTGGTAGGATGCTCAACTTGATAGATTAATCCTGAAAACACAAAAATGATGATGAACAGCGTCAGCAAAATCCGAGCAAAAATTGCGCTGTCTTCGCTGGTGATGTAGCCGACGATCGTCTTGCCCTCGATAAATCGAATTAGACGCAGAATCCGAAACCAGCGGAAAATCCGAAGAAAGCTGACGTCAAACAGGCCGATTAAAAATGGCACTACTGCCAGAAGATCAATCAACGAGTAAAGGCTGAAGAAGTATCGCAGCCGATTCTCTGCGCACCACAGCCGCAGCGCGTACTCGATCGCAAACACTAATAAAACAGCCGTATCGATAACGTTCAGTGCCGATCGAATGTTTGTCGGAATCGGATATGTCTCTGCTACAAAAATTGCAGACGACAGCAGCACTAATCCAGTAATCGATAACGTAATTGCTCGACCTACAGGCGTCTCTATATCTTCTAAATAAAACCGAGTTGTCGATCGCGTCATGGACTAACTTTGAACTACGAATTACAAATTACGAATTCTCACTGACCGCCGCACTCCCCTCCCACCGCATTTTGATCCTACGCCCAATGAGATAAGATGACGGGGCACACGTGAACAGCCGCCGCGTGGGGGAAGCCCGGTGTAAGTCCGGCGCTGTGCCGCAGCTGTAAGGAAAATCATGAATGATGAGCGTTGAGTTAGTTGCTCACCATTCACGTTAGTTTCCAAGCCAGAATACCTACGTGCTGCTTATTCACTCTATTTCCCGCGTCGCACGGGGAAGGAGTTGTTACCGATGATTGTTTCCAATTCCAGTTCTTCATCCATTTCAGATCAGACAATCCCATCGATTTCGCTACCGCCGCTGCCGCTGCATCGTCCGCTGCTAATGATTGGACACGGCACCCGCGATCAGGAAGGTCGCCAAAGCCTGCTCGATTTTGCCGCTGCGTATCACGCGCTTGATCCATCTCGTCCAGTACTGCCCTGTTTTCTAGAGCTTACAGGACCGACGATTCAGGAAGGAGTTGACCAGTGCGTTGCTCAAGGCTATACGGATTTGTCCGTGCTGCCTGTGCTGCTGTTTGCAGCACGACACAATAAATTTGATGTCACTAACGAGCTAGACCGATCGCGCCAGCTCCATCCGCACGTCACCTTTCACTACGGGCGACACTTTGGCATTACGCCAGGAATCATCGATCTTTGGCGATCGCGACTGGCAGACCTCGATCAACCGGAACACAATCCACAGGGTATTGGGCGAGAAGAGACCGTCTTGCTGTTTGTTGGACGCGGCTCTAGCGACCCCGACGCCAATGGCGACGTGTTTAAACTGGCGCGAATTTTGTGGGAAGGCAGCGGCTACCAAACCGTGGAAACCTGCTTCATTGGCATTACCCATCCCCGCTTAGAAGAAGGGTTCCGTCGCGCCCGACTTTATCAGCCTAAGCGCATCATTGTATTGCCCTATTTCTTGTTCACTGGGGTGCTCGTCAAGAAAATTTTTGATGTCACCGCGCAACAGCAGGAACAGTATTCATCGATCGACCACGTCTGCTTGCCAGAAATGGGCTTACATCCCCAGCTGTTTGCGGTTCTGCGAGAGCGGGAAATTGAAACTCAGCTAGGACAGGTGCAAATGAATTGCGAGATGTGTAAGTTTCGACTCGCCGCAGGTCATGATCACAGTCATGGTCACGGTCATAGCCATTCCCACGAGCACGGACATTCTCATCCTGCTGATGACCCCTACGCTAGCTTGGAGGGCTATCATCAAAAAATTTGGCAAGCACCATAACCTGGTGTTAAGGCTGTCCTTCTAGGGGTGAAGCATTCGGTAGATCACTTTCCAAGCTGCCCAACAAGCCACTGCCCGAATGCTTTGCCCTTACCGATAAACTATCTCATCTAAAACCTATGTCGAAAGAATTTTCGGTGGGCGATCGCGTCCGAATTGCCGCGCTTCCTCCCTACGTCAAAACCGCTGATCCAATGCCAATGATGCGCCCTGCGACAGTCATTTACTTGGGCGAAGAAGGCACAATTTTAGACCGACGACCGGGCGGCTACTGGGGTGTGCGTCTAACGAACGGTGCCTATTTACTAGATAGTCAGTACTTAGAAGCTGTGGAAATGTGAAGGCTGTATCAAGCAGAACGATTTCAGAAATAAATGTCATCAAAAAAAGACGGTTAGGGCAGAATAGCAGTGCCATTACTGGGTAGCCTTATGCCTGCTGGGAATTCGCTCACTACAGCTACACTCCTGTATCTCACACCGAACGCTCAAACCCTTCAGGATACGGTCACCCAGACCGCCAACGATTATTACCGCTTTAATGTCAGCTACCGCAGTAGCTTCAACCTTGCACTCACTGGATTGACCGGGGATGCTAATGTTGTGCTGCTCGATCGCGCGGGCAATCCGCTCAGTCCAGCGCTTAACTCCTCAAATGCTGGAAATTTTTCTGAGTCAATCAACACGATTTTAGAGGCGGGCACCTATTATGTCCGCATTCTACCCAGTGCTGCTACCTCATCTGAGACTGCTTATAGCCTCAGTGTGTCGATCGACAACACGCTGAAACCAGATATTCTCTGGCGACATTACGGCAGTGGTGAGAATGGGGTTTGGTCTTTAAACCGGGAGACCTTTTTAGGGTCAGCCGCCATTCAACCCACCCCGATCGATCCAAGTTGGACCTTGGTTGCTGCGGCTGACTTTAATCAGGATGGGCAGTCGGACATTCTCTGGAGAAATCGTGTTTCAGGAGAGAACGCTGTTTGGTTGATGAATGGCAGTACCCAGATCGCGGGCATTTATCTGCCAACCGTAGCGGATCAGAATTGGACGATGATTGCCGCCGCCGATTTTAACGGGGATGGTCAGAACGATATTCTATGGCGCAACTCTGCGGTTGGGGCGAATGTCGTCTGGTACATGAATGGCACAACCTATGAGGACGGCAATTTTGGCACCCTGAACTCAGTCGGAGACCCTAACTGGGTGCTACACGATGCTGCCGACTTTAACAGAGATGGAAAGCCTGATTTACTGTGGCGCAATTACGCTACGGGCGACAATGCCGTTTGGATTTTGGACGGCGTTAATCAGGTGTCTGGAGATATAATTCTCAGCTTCTCAGACCTGTCATGGTTCATACAAGGAACCGGGGACTTTAACCAGGATCGCCAAACCGATATCCTTTGGCGCAACTATCGGACTGGCGAGAATTTGATTTGGTTCATGGACGGCATCACTTACAATTCGGCAGCGGCGATTTCGCTCACCGTCCCTGATCTAAATTGGCAAGCCCGATCGCCCTTCACTCGCGCCGAAGCGCCTCCTGCGATCGACGTTGCTGCAAACACCTTTAGCACCGCCTTTAATATTGGTAGCGGTTTGGTCGGTAGCGGCACGTACCGCGACGTTGTAGGCGTTACAGATGCTGAAGATTACTATCAGTTCAATCTCAATGTCGCTAGCAGTCTGGATTTGTCGCTAACTGAACTCGCGGCAAACCTGGATGTACAGCTACTTAATAGTAATGGCACATTGATTCAGAGTGGGACACAGAGCGGCAGCACCCCTGAATCCATTCGTCGAAACCTTGAGGCGGGGACGTACTACGTCCGTGTGTTCGCGGCTGAGGGAAATAGCTCTTATCGGCTGAGTTTGCGGCTGAACAACTCGCCTGTCTTAGTGACGAATGCACCGCTAAGCCTGAACGAAGGGAACTCTGCGAATCTAACCCGCGATCTGTTGCGTGTTACCGATGCGGACAACTTAGCTGAGCAACTGGTTTACACCGTCAACAGCCTGCCAACCACCGGAAGTTTGTTGCTCGACGGTGCTTCGCTGGGAGTCGGCGGTACTTTCTCCCAGGTCGATCTCGATGACGGTAGACGCTTGGTTTATCAGCAAAACGGCAGCGAAGCGCTGACCGACAGCTTCCGGTTCACAGTGTCAGACGGCAGCAGCGTACTTAGTGGCAATACGTTTACGATCCAGGTAACAGGTGTAAATGACCCACCCGTGCTGACGGCACCGATCGCGAGATCGGTCGATCAAAACGTTAACAGCGCGATTTCTGGCATCACCGTCACCGACGCGGATGTTGGCAGCGCAACCGTTAGCGTCACGCTTAACGCCGTGAATGGCGTTCTGTCGCTGTCATCCGCGACCTTGCCCGATCTGCGGTTCTCACAGGGAGATGGTCAGGACGATCGCTCGATGCTGTTTAGTGGAACGCTCAGCACCGTGAACGCGGCGCTACAAACGCTAATCTACCGCAGCGATGCCGCTTTCCAGGGAACTGATACGATCTCAATCTTGGTAGACGACAACGGCAACACTGGATTAGGCGGACGGCTGACTGACAACAAATCCGTCACGGT
>NZ_JACJPG010000454.1 GCF_014695955.1 Leptolyngbya sp. FACHB-36
GCCGACGTGTTCGTCAATCGGCTGGTCCGTCAGGAGATACTCGTGCGCGATCCGGCGATCGAGGCGGCGATACAGGGACACCCGCTCGACCTGTCGATCCGTTCCTTGCAGTATCGCTTCTTGCAGGCAACCGGATTACCCCACAAAATGATTCAGCAGATCGAACGCGCCCGCCGCGCCGTCTCGCTGCTTGAGCAAGGAACACCCATCTTAGATACTGCCTTTGAGCTAGGCTATTTCGATCAGGCACATCTCACCCATTCGCTGAAGCGCTTCATTGGAAAAACGCCCGCGCAAATTGCTCAGAAAGGCACGGTTAAATAGGTTGCGTTTTTTTCCAAGGCGCTGTCCTTGTTGCTGCACTACGATCGCGGTATAGACAGCGAACGGCAAAAGGAGAAATCATGCGGCAAGTCGTCGTCACTGAATTCATGTCACTGGATGGCGTTATGGAAGAACCCGCCTGGACTGCCCCCTATTGGAATGACGAGATCGCGCAGTTTAAAGGCGAAGAGACGTCCGCCAGCGATACCTTGCTGCTGGGGCGCGTGACCTATCAAGGGTTTGCAGCAGCCTGGCCGGAGAGCACGGATGAAGGGGCAGATTACTTTAACAACGTGCGCAAATACGTGGTGTCAACCACACTCGACACGTTGGAGTGGAACAACTCCACGCTGATTAAAGACAATATTGTGGAAGAAATCACCAAACTCAAGCAGCAAGACGGTCAAAACATTACGGTTCACGGTAGCGCCACGCTGGTGCAAACGCTCATGCAGCATGATCTGGTGGATCGCTATCGTCTGCTTGTCTACCCGGTGGTTGTGGGCAAAGGCAAGCGCCTGTTTAACGAGGGCACCAGCGGGACTCTGAAGCTTGTGGAATCACAGTCGTTCAGCTCAGGCGTTGTGGCGATCGTCTATGAACCGGAGCGCAAATAATCATCGCCATAGAGGCAAAAAATGAGCTTAATGCCTCTGAGCGCCTAAAAATTATGGAAATGTGGGCGGCAGACATGCCGCCCGTGCCAATGAAGTTTCAAGTCGTGCAACCCGCACCCCTGTCAAACGGTTCTTGCGTCGATCGACCCACTAGATTGCCCTACTATTAGGTGTTCTGATAAGTGGGATATAGCTGTTTTGACTATTGCAGCATCGTCACAGTCCGCGACTGGACACGATTCTCTTGATCGCTTGTTGAATATCAAAGAGATTTACTACGAGCCTGCTAGTTTAGACTATGCCTGTGGTCAGGCAATTCTGGCTAAGTACCCAGATGCCAACCTGATAGAAGTTGCTTCACACTGGAATATTCCCAGTCTGCACGGTAATGAGGGTGCGGTGGAAGATTGGAACCGCATCAAGCGCACGGTGTTAGTGCTGGGTGTGAAGAAGTCACTGCAAGCCCGCCCCAATTGCCGTAGCTCTGATTTTGTCGCGCCCTCCCACGCGAACGGTTGTGCAATGGCATGTGCTTACTGCTACGTGGCTCGGCGTAAAGGATTCGCCAATCCCATCACGACCTTCGTCAACATTGAACAAGTTGTGCGCTACCTTCAGCGTCATGCCGCCAAGCAGGGCGTGAAGCCAGAACCGAATCAAGTTGACCCGCAGTATTGGGTGTATGAGATTGGTGAGAATAGCGACTGCTCAGTGGATGCAGCGATTTGCGACAACGTAAAAACCCTGATTACGCTATTTCGTGACCTTCCCAATGCAAAGGCAACTTTTGCCACTAAGCGCGTCAATCGGGAACTGCTGAGCTATGACCCGCAGGGCAAGACGCGGATTCGGTTTAGCCTGATGCCGCAGTCCAAAGCGTCGATCGTCGATGTTCGCACGTCTACTATCGCAGAGCGGATCGAAGCCGTGAACGATTTTGTGGAGGCAGGCTACGAAGTGCATCTCAACTTTGCGCCGGTGATTTATGACGACAATTGGCTACCCGATTACGAGCAGTTGTTTGAGCAGATCGACGATACGCTGTCACCGCAAGCCAAGGCGCAGTTGCAGTCAGAGGTGATTTTTCTGACGCATAACGATCGCCTGCATGAGGTCAATATGGGGTGGCATCCTGGGGCTGAGGAGCTCCTGTGGCGACCCGATCTGCAAGAGACAAAGTTCTCGCAAACAGGGGGTAAGAACGTGCGCTATAAATATGGCTTCAAAGGTACATTGGTCGATGCCGTGTCTCAATTGATGAGCGATCGACTGCCCTACTGCACGATTCGCTATGCCTTTTAATAGAATTCCTCGCTCTGGCTCCACGTCCCAAGACCAATTGAACCAGAGCGATCGATTCAAGTGATTTCTAACCGGGTTAAGTTCGTTTATACCAATTCTCTAAATTCCAGCTACCGATCAAACCACTAAAACGTAGACGGACTCCAGCTTCTGCAGTTCCGAATTACGAATTACGAATTGGTATTAGTGGTTGGTTGAAGCGCAGTGGCGTTTTGCCTTCAGCTTTTCCTTGGGGTTTTGAAGGCGATCGATGAGGATGCTGTAGCGCTGGAAATGCTGGAATTCTCGCCCTTGAAAGCAAACTCAATTCCAGATTGTTAAACTACGACTGTCTAGATCAAACCCCAACCTGACCAGGAGCTTGAATGTCAAATCTGCCAGAACACTACATTCGCTACTCGGACGATGTAGAAGTCAAGCAACCCGATGAGGATAAGCTCATTCAGGAAACGCTGAACTCCGTTGCTCGAATGGGGCAAACGGTGTTTGACAAGCATCGTCATGCCATGCGTGGTGCCCATGCCAAGGGACATGGTGGACTTAAAGGGGAACTAAAAATTTATGACAACCTGCCTGCACCGCTGGCGCAGGGGCTGTTCCGTGAACCCCGATCGTATCCTGTGATGATTCGCTTCTCGACGGCTCCCGGTGACATCATGCCGGATGGCATGTCGTCGTTTCGCGGTATGGCGATTAAGGTCATTGGAGTAGAAGGTCCTAAGCTACTGAGCTCTGAACCAGACGCGCTGACCCAAGATTTTTTGATGATCAATCGTCCGGTTTTTCCAGCGGGAAATGTCGCTCGGTACCTCAATGAGCAGCTACTCCAGGAAAAGGTCGTAGTCCGCGCTCC
>NZ_JACJPG010000455.1 GCF_014695955.1 Leptolyngbya sp. FACHB-36
CTTGGCTTTGCCTGGTTTACGTTCAACTGAACGCTCTTCCCGCAGAGCGTTCTCGCGGCGGCGACGATCGCGCCACTCTGCCAGCGTCAAATACCCAATTCCTACGCTTACTACCAGCAACAAGCCAAAGGCAGCAACGACGAGAATGCCAAATACTTGAGATTCCACAACGCTTACAAGTTTTTTATGACTGATTTGCTATTGATCGATCGGTAACAGGTAGTGAGTCATTGGTTATGGTTCACGTTGTCAAATCCACAAGAATCATGAATCCAATAAAGTCGGATAGCCGCCACGTCTTTCAGCCATGCTGCGCGAGCGGCTATTCAAGGCAGGATGCTGACCCCACAAGCTCTCCACTTGATCGAATCCACAGCCCTAACCAATTTCTGATTCCCTGTTACCTAATTCCCGATTCCCTAAAAACCATTCCGTCCCCAAACCACCATCGAAATGGAGAAGGTAAACACGACTAACAGCCCGACCCAGCCCAACGACAAAATATCCATGACAGTATGTAAAACGATCGTTACAAGATGACTTCGTTGATCATAATTCAAAGTTGTAACCGATTGAAGCCAACCGACTAGAAACCGCTCGTTTCATCGCCTTGACTCTCGATCGTCCATTTGACCTATCCTAGCTCCTAGCCCCTCATTCTTCTCGTTTCATGCGCCTTCTCTGCCTCAGCAACGGTCACGGCGAAGATGTGATCGCCCTCCGCATTCTGCAAGCTCTGCGGCAACAGCCCAATCCACCCAATATTGAAGCACTGCCGATCGTGGGAGTTGGACACGCGTACACTCAGGCGGGCATTTCGATCGCTGGCGCTGTAAAGCGGATGCCATCTGGCGGCTTCATCAACACCGACAGAAGCCAACTCGCCCGCGACCTGCAAGGCGGCTTGCTGCAACTGACGCTAGAGCAGATTAGAACCGTGCGCGAGTGGAGCACGGGCGAACAGAGCAACCAATCAAAATCCATTAGTCAACCGTCAAAATCTGAATCCTCGTTTATTCTTGCCGTTGGCGACATCGTGCCTTTAGTTTTCGCGTGGCTGAGTGGACTGCCCTACGCGTTCATTGGCACTGCGAGATCGGAGTACTACCTGCGAGATGAGTCCGGTTGGCTGCCGCGTCAATCGTGGTGGGACGATCGACTCGAGCGCTGGACTGGCTGCGTTTACCTACCCTGGGAGCGCTGGTTAATGCGCCATCCCCGCTGCAAAGCTGTGTTTCCTCGCGATCGCATCACTGCTCTCAGTCTTAAGCGCTATGGCATTCCCGCTTTCGATTTGGGAAATCCGATGATGGATGGATTGGATCGGGGGAATGGCGAATGGAGAGATGTAGAGGTGAAACCGTCAACTGCTAACCCCACTCTCACCCTGCTTCTTCTGCCTGGCTCTCGCCCACCAGAGGCATACGACAACTGGGAAACGCTGCTGCAAGCGGCGAATGGTATTTTGGCACAGATGCAAGGATCGCTGCGGCTGCTTGTAGCGATCGCGCCCGGACTGGACGCGGCAGTGTTTCACCAACAGCTGCTTGCTTACCGTTGGCAGCAGACAGAGACAGAGGCTTACGCGATCGGCGTCGGCGATCGCCGGGCAACGCTGACGCTGATGAGGCCGAATCAGTTTGCCGAAAGCTTGCACGTGGCAGATCTGGCGATCGCAATGGCGGGTACGGCAACCGAGCAGTTCGTTGGACTTGGCAAGCCCGCAATCCTGATTCCGGGAAAGGGACCTCAGTTTACCCCTACATTTGCGGAGGCGCAGACGCGGCTGTTGGGCGCTTCGGTGGAGTTGGTTACAGAGCCTGTCCAGGCGTTTAGCGCCATCCGGTCACTGCTGGCAAATCCCGATCGTCTACATCTGATTGCCGAAAACGGTCGCCGCCGCTTGGGCGAGCCAGGAGCCGCCAAGCGCATCGCGCAGTGTTTGCTAGAGCGCATGGGTGCAGGCTAAACGCGATTTCAGTCTCACGGCGGTCATATCTTGCGCCCCTACCTCACAATGGGGAGGAATCCATCCCTTTGTCCTTTATGTCTTCCCCCCTCTGGTCCTACGTAACGCCTGGCATTCCTGATGAGTTGTTTGAGCGCCTGCCGGGAATTCCCTTGAGCCAGCGCGAAATTCGGCTGCTGCTGATTTGCTACCTGCGGCTGAAAGCAGATTCGGTGCTGTGGGATATTGGGGCGGGGACGGGCACCGTTACGGTGGAAGCAGGCTTACTGTGTCCGCAGGGACAAATCATTGCGGTGGAGCGCGATGAGGACGTTGCCAGTCTGATTCGGCGCAACTGCGATCGCTTTGGCGTCTCAAATGTGGAGGTGATCGAAGGCAGTGCGCCAGAATGTCTCACCGATTTAACGCCGCGACCGGATCGCATTTGCATTGAGGGCGGACGATCGCTGAAAGCCATCCTGCAAGAAGCCTGGACGCACTTGCAGCCCCACGGGCGCGTGGTGGCAACTGCAACGAATTTAGACAGTCTTTACCAGATTTCTGAGAGCTTTGCTGAACTGCATGTCCGCCATGTAGAGGTGGTGCAGTCGGCGATGAATCGGCTGGAAAAACGAGGGACAAATCAGACGCTAGCCGCGATCGATCCCATCTTCATTCTCAGTGGTGAGAAATTAGACTAGAAGAAGTAGATAGCTAATAGCTGTTAGCTAATAGCTATTAGCGACTAGCTGCTAAAGTGTTTCAAAGGCTTCTTAACCTTCTTAACCGGCGGCTAACTTCTTTTCTGAATTAACGCGGGTGAGCAGGGGTGCAGTGGTCACTCTTGGGAAAAACAAGTTTTATGCCGTGGTCCCGTGTAAT
>NZ_JACJPG010000456.1 GCF_014695955.1 Leptolyngbya sp. FACHB-36
CAGGTGCAAGAACACGCGAATACGTTGAATGCCATTCTCTCAACGTCGGTCGATCATATTTACGTCTTTGACCAAGAGGGGCGGTATTGCTATGTCAGCGATGGAGGTGCCCAAGTTCTTGGGTTCCAGCCAGGTGACGTAATTGGCAAAACCTGGCGCGATCTTGGCTTACCAGCGGCTCTAATGGAGCCGGTCGATGCGCAGCGAGAAACCGTCATCTCCACGGGGCGATCGCTAAAAAGTGAAACTGATTTCGCCACAGACAGCGGTATCCGATCGTACGAATACATTCTGACTCCATTGGAGAGTTCAGGCCAATCCATCCAATCCGTTGTCGCCATTTCTCGCGACGTTACCGATCGCAAGCAAGCGGAGGCAGAGCGCAACCAATTGCTGATTCGTGAGCAAGCCGCCCGTGCAGAAGCGGAAGTTCAACAGAATCGTCTCTATTCGCTACTGCTAGAGGCTCCAGCCTTTATTTGTATCAATCGTGGACCTGATCACGTCTTCGAGTTTGCCAATCCCCGCTATTCTCAGGTTGTTGGCAATCGTGAATTGATTGGACGCACCGTTCGAGACGTCTTTCCTGAAATTGAGGGGCAAGGACTGTTTGAACTGCTCGATCGAGTATTTACCACAGGACAACCGTTTGTTGGCAATGAAGTCGCGGTGCAGTTCGATCGACACGGGGACGGCACGATCGACCAGGGATTTTTCAACTTTGTTTACCAGCCTGCCTATGACATCAGTGGCGCCGTCGAAGGGATCATCACCTTTGGCTTTGAAGTCACCAATCAAGTAATTGCGCGACGGCAAGCCGAAGCGTTAGCGGAAGACCTGAAAGCCCAGCAGGCTGCATTAAAGAAAAGCGAAGCTCGGTTTAGCCGCTTAGTGGAAGCCAATATTATTGGCATCATTCTGGCTGGACCGAATGGCACCATCCTGGAAGCCAACGATGCGTTCCTGCAACTGGTGGGGTACAGCCGCGAGGACTTACGCAATGGAATCATGAACTGGGGCGAAATGACTCCCCCAGAGTACGTGCAGCAAGACGAAAAAGTTCTACAAGAACTTGCCACCTCCGGAAGCTGTGCGCCGTTTGAGAAAGAATATCTTCGCAAAGATGGAAGCCGCGTTCCTATTTTGCTGGGAGCCGCACGGCTCGAACATGACCAGCTTGCCTGGGTTTGTTTTGTTCTGGATCTGACCGAAAGCAAAAAAGTTGAGGCGCTGCTGCGGCAACAGACCGAGGAATTATCGCGAGCAAACCGACTAAAAGATGAGTTTCTCGCTACGGTTTCACACGAGTTGCGGACGCCGCTGAACGCGATACTGGGCTGGGCAACGATGCTGCGCTCCAAACAGCTCGATGAAACCATGATCACCCGCGCGATCGAGACGATCGAGCGCAACGCCAGAGCGCAAAATCAGTTAATCAATGATCTTTTAGATGTTTCTCGCATTATTACTGGCAAGCTTCGCTTAGATGTGCGCCCGGTTGTGCTTGTGTCGATCGTTGAAGCGGCGATCGACTCCATTCGCCCTGCTGCAGACGCCAAAAGTATCCGCATCCAAAGTCTACTAGACCCTGCTGCTGGACCTATTTCGGGAGATCCCGATCGGCTTCAGCAAGTGTTTTGGAATTTGCTGTCCAACGCTGTGAAGTTCACGCCAAAAGGTGGGCGAGTTCAGATTCGGTTAGAGCGCATCAATTCTCACGTTGAGGTGACAGTAAGCGACACCGGACAGGGAATTAGTCCTGAGTTCTTACCCTTCGTTTTCGAGCGCTTGCAGCAAGCCGATAGTACGACTACGCGGGTCCATGGTGGCTTGGGACTCGGTCTGGCAATTGTGCGTCATCTGGTAGAACTGCACGGCGGCAGCGTTCAGGCAGCGAGTGAGGGAAACGGTAAGGGAGCGACCTTCGTGGTCAGTCTTCCAGTTACCATTTTTCGTTCAGAGCCAACGACGATCGAACGGGTGCATCCGACCAATAGTGACACTCTGCCGCTAATTAATTCACCCAGATTGAATGGCTTGAGAATTTTGATTGTGGATGACGAAGCAGACGCGAGAGAAATGTTAGACACGCTCCTACGGGAAAGTGGGGCAGAAGTCACGACAGCCGCATCGGCTAGAGAGGCGTTAGCCGTGATCAGTCAAAGCACACCTGAGCAACGACCTGAGGTGCTAGTGAGTGACATTGGAATGCCGGACGAAGATGGGTACATGCTGATCCGTCAGGTTCGGGCACTCGCTCCAGAACAGGGCGGTCGAATTCCGGCGATCGCGCTGACTGCCTATGCCCGCACCGAAGATCGCATCAAAGCGTTATCGTCTGGCTTTCAGTCCCATGTTCCGAAGCCAGTGGAGCCAGCAGAGTTTGTCACGGTAGTAGCAAATTTGATCGATCGTTTGTGATGGATTCTTGTCATGGGTTCTAAAAAAGCGACCCAGCGAATCGCAATTCGCTGGGTCGCTTCTTAGTAAGAACCGTTTATCGCTGAGCGACTGACGCCAGAAGTGTCACAACGTCTGCATGAGCCAGCACCACATCCGGGTTGCGTTGAAATGCCGCGTCATACTTCATGGCAAAATCGTTGCCCACTTCATCGGGGGTTAGCAGAATCCGAATATCTGTAACCAGAGCCGCAATTGTCTCTAACAAAACGGGTTCATCCGATTGCAGCAGCTCGTCCACTTGCACAATCATTTCTGAAAGCCGATGCAGCCAGGCAAATTGCTCGTCGTGGATTACCAGTTGCAGCAGTTTGCCCCGAGTAACCTGTCCACGTACTTGTTCGTAGTTAGCGCGCTCGATGTCCAGCAACAGCTTGTGCAGACGCAGCAGTTTGAGCTGTAGATCGCGCAGCAGTTGATGTTGGTTAATGCGTTGTTGAAGTGAGTTAAGCATGGATACGTCCCATCCTTCCATTACGGTAATCGTCGATCGCTTGAATGATATCGGCTTCAGTATTCATCACAAAGGGACCATAGCGCACTACTGGCTCATTTAGTGGTACCCCAGCAATCAGCAGGAGATCGAGAGGCTGTTGGGCATCCGCTGAGTTGGCGATCGCAACCTCTTCCCCGTCCTGAGCAAAGAGTACCATTTGTCCATCTTCACCGCGCTCTTGTTCAGCACCAAACGCGCCCGATCCGTCGAGCACGTAAGCAAAGGCGTTGTACTCCTTCGGCACGGGCTGAACCAAACGTCCACCCGGTTGCAGCGTAACGTGCAGATAGATAATCGGGGTCTGAGTTTCAATCACCGCTTTCGCCCCGATCGCTTCTCCGGCAATTACCCGCACCGTGACCAACCCATCCTCGGTTTGGGCAACGGGAATTTGAGCCGCTGGAATTTCCTGGTAGCGGGGTGGAATCATCTTGTCGCGCTGCGGCAAATTGACCCACAGTTGAATGCCGTGCATTCGTCCACCTGTGCGAGCAAATTCCGACTCCGGCATCTCGGAATGCACAACCCCTGCCCCTGCCGTCATCCACTGCACATCGCCTGCGCTCAAAATCCCGCTGTGTCCCTCAGAATCTTTATGCTCTAAACGTCCTTCTAGGAGATAGCTAACGGTCTCAAAGCCGCGATGTGGGTGGTCGGGCGCACCTTTTGCCTGACCAGGTTTTAGATTGATCGGACCCAGTTCGTCGAGCAGAAGAAACGGATCAAACGCAGAGAAACTGCTTTTTGGGAACGGACGCCGCACCAGGAACCCTGCCCCTTCTAGTGTTTCAACGCTGTTAACAATTCCGGCAACGGCTCGTAGCGTTTGAGTGTGTACCGTCATACAATTGCCTCTTCAAGGAATGGTGGGCAAGCAAACTTAAGCGATTCGCTCACATTAGGACAGCGGTAAAGTTTTGCTGTGGTGTCCTATATATGATTAGTCATATATTAGCATAGAAGTAGCTCGATACGAGTCAGGTTCGTACGACCTTTTGTTGGGTAAACCGTCTATGGCGTGTCCCAATTCAGTCAAGCCTACAATCTACCTCCTGCCTCCTCCCTAGCCACGGCGTACACACAAATGACTTTTGACCTAACCCCCAGCCCCTTCCCTGCGAGGGAAGGAGCCGGATCAAAGCCCCTCTCCGCGTCGGCTATCCATTACGCAAAAGTGGGCGGAAGCTTTATCAAGCTTAGGCTTTAGCCGCAAGTTGTGCTCCTTGAAGTAAGTGATGCAATACTCCCATCCCTCGCCACAACGTTTTCAAGCCCGGCTCACCGTCTGCCGTACGAGCTAGAAAACCTCCAAGTTGAG
>NZ_JACJPG010000457.1 GCF_014695955.1 Leptolyngbya sp. FACHB-36
TTTTTCTCCATGTCCTCCAGCATTGCCCGACCTTTCTCAGTCAGTTCTGCTTTCTTGAATGTGATCAAGTGCGGCAGAGGACCGTCTGGGGCGCCGAAGGAATTGGCAATCCGGAAGCCAAACTCTTGAGGATTAGCCGCGTCTGGGGTATCTTCCTGGTTGGCATAGGCGTTGCCTGTGAACTCGGCATTAATATACTGGCGCTGATTTAGATAGTCTAAATGGCTTAAAAAATCGGCAGGCGTCACTTGCATACCGATAAAATCTTGTTCTGTAAAATCAACCTCATCTGGACCAGGACCACGATCGCTCTCATGAATTTTTCTTAGCATGATGTAAACAACATCATCTCGAATGGTTGGCATAAAACTCTCCATAAGTGAACTCTTTAAGACGCTATCGAAGACAAAACCCTTTTTCATCTGTCACAGGGATCATCCACTGCGCAGAACTACTCAGGCTTTCGGTCTAAATTTTGCTCGACTTTATTAAGCGGTATTACAACCCGTCCAGTTACCGGGTCAGCTGGATCTAAGATCCTAATCACACAAGCGGCTATGGCATTTTTCGATCTGCAACCGTTTGTGCACCACAAACATTTAGGCAACCGCCGACCCATTCTTGACTGTCCTCCTTGATGAAACCGTCGCTGCATTGCCCCGCTTGCTCTCGATCAATCGCTCTGCCTCCAGCCTCCCATCAGGTAACGTGCAGTTCCTGTGGTTGTGAATTCGGCATGGTCTATGGCAAGCTCTCGAAGCGATCGTCGCTTCCAGAAACACTGCTGTTTATCAACGCTAAGCTGCCGAAAGTCTTTAGGCGGCATTACATGTTGCAAGTTACAACGCCCGATCGCACGTTGAAGCAGCTTCAATTTTCGATTCCCGGCAAGCTAGACCAAGTGCCCGTTCACCACGGCGATATGGTGTCGATCCTCTACACCATGCGGGGGTACATCATGCACAAGCTAGTTGCTGTCACCAATCACACCACTGGCAAGCGATTTCTGTTTCCGCACCCGATTTCCAGCGCAACGCACCTGTCCGGAGTGGTGGGCGGTATGGTTTTAGGCTTGCTGCTAGGCGCTTACCTGCTGGGGCTAAATTTGCTGCTGGCATCGGTGGTGAACGCGATCGGCGTGCTGGTCTTTTTGAAGGTAACCTCGATCGCGCAGCTTACGACGCCTTCACTTGAAACCCGTGAAGGCAAGCGCCTGCTGGCAGACCAACAGCTTCTAGTGCAGAAGCGCAAGATCGAGCAACGCGTCGAAGAACTAAACCACGACAGCAAAGCAAATCAGGTTCTAATTCAGCAATTGGATGATCTGAAGCGCAAAATGACGCATCTAGATCAGCGCCTGTACTCGTCTCGAATCGTGCGCACCAACAGTGCTATCACGATTCTGAAACAGCAAATTGGTAACAACTATCGCCTCGTTCGTGAATACGGACGAGCCGTCAAAATGATCGACATTGAGGTTGAAACCTCCTGGATTGCTGACCAGCTTCCCGATAGTGAAGACTTCACTCGCAAAATCCTGCGGCGTTTGGAGGAACTAAAGACGATCGAAGACCAAAACCAATCGCTCAAGTTTCAGCTTGCGGCGTACGAGGATATAGGACGGCTCTAAGCACACGGTAGCAGGGCGTCAGGAATCGCGTAGAATAGCTAGCGCTCACGAATCCAGCGAGGCGTACCACTCCGCGTAGGGCGTGTTCTTGACTAGCCTGCGATTGTAGTCTGGTGCGTCGTCTGTCCACCACACCTCGCCGCGCTCCCCCAGCGCTACTTTTGCCACATCTACCTGCTGTCGCGCAGTCGTTAGTGCCGCTTCGTCGCCCTGCTGCAAGGCAGTTTTTACAGCGCGACGGGCAGCCATTAGCTGAGCGACCAGCGATTTTCGGGTCTCGTCGTCTAAAGTGGGATTGGAGCAGCGCCAGAGTCGCCCTCTGACGACAAAGTAGCGATCGTCTGGCGTCATTGGATAGCGCATGGTGAAGTCCTTGCGATTTGTTGCTCAAAACTCCGTAGAATAAAGCCTTATGGAACGCGAAGTCATCACCCTTTTGTCGAGTCGAGAAGTCGAGAAAATGCGCCAAGCCGGCCACTTGGCGGCGAAACTGCTGCATCACCTATCGACCATGGTGCAGCCCGGAGTGAGTACGCTAGACCTAGACAACGAAGCAGAGCGCTGGACGCAGGCTCATGGTGCCAAAAGCGCTCCTTTGGGCTACAAAGGCTACCCCAAATCGATCTGCACCAGCATCAACGAAGTTGTCTGCCACGGCATTCCCAGCGCCAAAGAAGTTCTTAAAGACGGCGACATCATCAACATTGACGTGACGCTAATCGTGGAGGGCTACCACGGCGACACCTCCAAAACCTTTTTCGTTGGAGAGCCATCACCGATCGCCAAAGCGCTCGTCGAGGTTACGGAAGAATGCCGTCGTCGCGGCATTGCCGCCGTAAAGCCGAATGCCAAAATCGGCGATATTGGCGCAGCAATTCAGGAATACGCTGAGTCGCAGGGCTTCTCCGTTGTGCGAGATTTTGTCGGACATGGCATCAGCAATGTTTTTCACACAGCACCGCAAATTCCCCACTACGGCAAAGCAGGCACGGGACGCCGTTTGCGACCGGGAATGGTGTTTACGATCGAGCCGATGATCAACATTGGCACCTACGAAGTTGAAGTTCTCGGCGACAAATGGACAGCTGTGAC
>NZ_JACJPG010000458.1 GCF_014695955.1 Leptolyngbya sp. FACHB-36
CCCGACGAGGGAGATGCCCTCGCAACTCAAGGAGTATCGACCTTCTGGTATCAACCACAGGCGCACAGTCTAGCGATGTTTTTGCACAACTACTTGGTCAAAACGCTGAAGCGTCCGTCTTATGGAGTGTACTGGAACAACTTAGCGCTGACTCGTCCGTCAGTGGCTCCGTCGGTTCTGTTGGAGCTTGGGTTTATGATCAATCCCACCGAGTTTGAATGGGTGACAAACGCCCGTGAGCAGAAGCGATTAGCCAGCGCGATCGCGGATGGCGTCACGGAGTGGCTCAAACAGGATACCCAACGGTAAGTGTTGGGTTCGGTTCCCTACCCGAACCGCCCTTCGACGTAATCTTTGGTCCGGCTCTGCGTTGGTGCCCTAAAGATTTGCAGCGTGGGACCAAATTCCACAAGCTGTCCGATGCGGCTTTCGTCGGTGCTAAAGAATGCTGTGTGGCTGGACACGCGCGATGCCTGCTGCATGTTGTGGGTGACAATGACGATCGTCAATTCCTGCCGCAGCGCGTCGATTAGCTCCTCGATCTTCATCGTGGCGATCGGGTCGAGCGCCGAGCAGGGCTCATCCATCAGCAGCACCTTCGGCTTCACCGCCAGCGCTCGGGCAATACAGAGTCGCTGCTGCTGTCCGCCCGACAGCCCCAGCGCCGATTTACTCAGGTTGTCTTTTACCTCGTCCCACAGTGCCGCTCCCCGCAGTGCCTCTTCCACGATCTCATCTAGTTGGTTGTTAGACGGACGGCTAAACACCCGCACGCCATAAGCAATATTGTCGTAGATGCTCATGGGAAACGGGTTGGGCTTCTGGAACACCATGCCGATCTGCTGCCGCAAGCGGTTTAGATTAACCTGGCGGCTGTAGATGTCTTGTCCAAGGAACTCAACCTTTCCCTCGACTCGGACATCTCCCTCCAGTTCGCCAATGCGGTTGAGCGCTTTGATGAACGTGGACTTGCCGCATCCAGACGGACCAATAATGGCGGTGACGTTTCGCTGGTAGATGTCGATTGAAATGCCTTCAACTGCCTTGCGCGTGCCGTAATAGAACGACAAATCCCGAACGCGCAGCGCTGTAGAAAGTTCGGTTGAGGAAGCAGACACGGTATTCACCGAATTGGTCAGTTCGTTGTTCATAGTCCTCAGCGATGGGTGCTTCGTTGGGTAACACGACGAGATAGGACATTGATCAAAAGCACGATGCCAACCAGAATGACTGAGGCGCTCCACGCTAGCTGAGTTTGCTCGGCAAAAGGCGAGTTGGCGTAGTTGAAGATCATCACCGACAGGGAGGCGATCGGTCCCAATAAGCCATCCGAGAAGTTCTGCGGATTAAACAACGCGGTAAAAATCAGGGGAGCCGTTTCGCCCGCTGCCCGCGCCACCGCCAGCAGCGCCCCAGTCGTAATTCCGGGCAGGGCAGCGGCAACCACAACTCGAAACGTCGTCTGCAAGTGGTTCGCGCCCAGCGCTGCCGACGCGAGACGCTGTGGCGTCGGTACGAGCTTTAGCGCCTCTTCGCTAGCCAGAACGATGATTGGCAGCATGATGACTGCTAGCGCGAAGCTGCCTGCCAACGCTGAGAAGCCTTTGTATCCTGCGATCGTGTTCACCACGATCACCCCGTAGGCAAACACGCCAACCACGATCGATGGCACGCCGCTCAGCACCGTGACGACAAAACGAATTCCACGGGCGATCGGCGAACGTTTACCGAACTCCGACAGATAGACCGCCGTTAGCACGCCGATCGGGATGCTAACCAGCGCCGCGATCCCGACCATCGTCAGCGTTCCCACGATCGCGTTGGCAAAGCCATTCACCCGACCTGCTTCGCCCACGGGAGCGGGCAGCGAGGTCAGCACCTCCCAGCGCAACTGGGGCGCGCCCCGAACGAGAATTTCCAGCAGAATCGACAGCAGCGGCAGCAGCGCCAGCCCCGTCAGCAGAAACGCGATCGTCGTCATGCCGTAGCTAAATAGCGTCCGCGCAGGCGGCAGGGGGCGAGTCAGTTCGTGGTCAGTCGAGGGAGCCATTGGGGAGGTGAAGGGTAGGGAACCAAGCTCATTCAAAATCCAGAATTCAGTAGTCCCTCACTCCTCACTGGTTTCTGAAGCTGAGAACCTGCACCATAAACACCGCAATGACGTTGATGGTAAGGGTGAGGGCAAACAAGATCAGCGCCAGATACATCAGCGCGCCAACGTGGAGATCGTCCAAGGCTTCAGCGAATTCATTGGCAAGGACGGCAGGAATCGTGTAGGCGGTGTCTAAGAGCGAGGGGCTAATTTGAGGCGTGTTGCCAATCACCATCGTGACTGCCATTGTTTCTCCGAGTGCCCGTCCCAATCCCAGAATTGCCGCGCCAACGATGCCAGAGGCAGCCGTGGGCAGCAGAACCCGGAAAATCGTTTCCCAACGAGTTGCCCCCAGCGACATCGATGCGGTTCGTAGATCGACGGGCATCGCCAGTAACACTTCTCGGCTAATTGCCGCGATCGTCGGCACAATCATAATTGCCAGGATCATTCCTGCCGCCAGCATTCCCGATCCATAGGGCGTAGAGCTGAACAGGGGCACCCAGCCAAAATTCTGGTTTAGCCAAAGCTGAATCGGCTGAAGCGCGGGAATAAACACAAAAATGCCCCACAGCCCGACAATGACGCTGGGGATGGCAGCAATCAGCTCCACGATAAAGGCGAGCGGCGTGCGAACCCAGCGCGGCAGGAAATTCTCGCTCGTCACTAGAGCAACCGAAACGCCCACAGGCAGGGCAAGCAGCAGCGCGATCGCGGAACTTACCAGGGTGCCGTAGATGTAAGGTAAGGCACCAAACACTAATCCGCCGACGTCCCATTCCTGGCTGGTTAGAAAGCCAAATCCAAACTGCCGGATGGCGGGCAGGGCTTTGTCAAGAATCACCGCGCCTATCCAGAACAGCACCGCCACCGTCAGCAGGGCAACCCCCTGAGCTACCCAAGTAAACGCGCGATCGAGCCAGGGAGCACCTTGCTCACCTGCAATGAGATCAACGCCAGCATTGTCCGACAATGCCGATCTGGATTGGGGTGGATCAACAGAAGCCATAGCGGAGGAGATTGCAAGTCAATAGGCGGGGATAAGCATGGGGTACCTCGACGATCGAGGTACCCCACGCAAGCGCGTTCTAATCGCAATTAGAACGTGAAGGTCGTCCGCAAGGTGCCGACGAACTCGGTGTCGTTGTCGTCGTTATGCTCCGGGTTGAAGATGACCAACAAACCAGGCGTAACGGCGATGTTGTCGTTCAGGCGGAAGCGGTAGAAGCCCTCCAGGTGGTAGGAGGTGTCGCGGTCCCGACGACGGTTCGCAAACCCAACCGTGTTTGCTGGGCTGTAGTCGTTCTGGGTGACTTTAGGAGGCTGACCGAAGATGATTCCGGCTAAGTTGCCTTCCTTGAACAGATCGGGAAGTGCAACCCCGACTGCCCAGTTCCAGATCGTCGCTTCATCGCCTTCCTGAATGTTGGGGTTGGCAATGCTTCCCTGGTTGCCAGCAGCGACCGTCCGCTGCGCTTCTGCCTTGGTGTAGCCACCCCAGCCAAACAGGCTGAAGGCACGGCTAAGCCGAATGTTTGCTTGCACACCAAACAGGTTTGCGGTCGTTGGCACGTTGCCTGCGGCATCCGGCGTACCAGCACTGTTGAACGGGTTGTTGGCAAAACCGCTACCCGTACCGCCGCTGATGCCCGCACCCGTATTGGAATAGAGGCGCGCGTAGGTTAAGCCAATCCCGATTTGGGGCGTTGGCGCGTAAGCAAGCTGGGCGATCGCCGCATAGCTACCGTTGAAGATGCCGCGATCGGGACCGGGATCTTGAGCATCTGCGGTTGGCACCAGATAGCCCAACGACAGGGTAAACGCATTCCCAAACGTAGCCTCACGACCCAAGCGCTGGTTGACGATCAATCCTGTGCCTGTCGAGGCTCGGTAGATGGGGTTGAAGCGTCCGAAGCGGGAGATTGCGCCAGCACCGCTGGACTCAACCGGGCTCAGGGTAGGAAGCGCGTCGTTGAACTCTAGACCGTCATTGGTGCCACCGCCCAGGAAGACTGTGGTCAGATCGCCGAGCGGGAAGCGATACTCTAAGCGACGCAGCTCAAAGGCATTACCCGTACCGCTGACGCCGTCAAAGCCCAGACGAGTCATGTTGGTCCCGGTAACAGCACCCGAGAATTGAGTGATGTTTCGGGCTTGCAGTGTCGTTCTCAAACGGTCCCGACCGCTGAAGCTGGCATCAATGTTTAAGCGGACGCGATCGGCCACAATGCCGTTATCCTGCACGTCTCGACGAGTGCCCAAAAACTGGGTCCGCAACGCTTCCCGCGCAGCGTCAGTGGTGGCAAAGTCAATCTGCCGCTGCTGGTCCGAGGTCAGCGCGCGCTCATCCCCAAAGGCGTTTGCATACGCCAGGATCACTTCTGCGTTCAGCTTAGCCGTGGTGGAGAACTGCTGCCGCTCCAGCGTAGTGGTGCGGGCATCCAGTGCATCGACGCGACCCCGAAGCTCATCCAGCTCTGCTCGGAACTCATCTTGCAGGCGTCGCAGTGTATCCAGGTCTTCTTTTTTCACCAGGTCAGCGGTGGCGGCGGCGATCAGCTCGTTGACGCGATCGATACAGGCATTCAAGCCAGCGGCAAATTCGTAACGAGTTAAGGCGCGGTTGCCGCGATAGGTACGATCGGGATAGCCGACGATACAGCCGTAGCGCTCGACCAGCGATTGCAGCGCCTGGAATGCCCAATCGGTCGGACGGACGTCAGAGAGTTGCGATACCGACGTAACTTGTCCAACCCGATTCGGTCCTGTGTTTTCGCCATAGGTGATCACCTTTTCTATCGTGGAGGTGTCGCCGGACGCAGATACGGGCTGCTTTGCCTCTTGGGCGGGTGCCTCTTGAGCCGTCGCGTTTAGGGCAGCGAATCCCAGCACTGCTGGAGCAAGCCAGAGAGATCTCCAGAGAAGTCGAGACATCAGAAAATCCTCACATCCAATTGAGTAATGAAAATTCGATCGAAACCGTGTTTATTGTCGCAGTTGTCAAGCACTTTGCGATCGCTTCATCCA
>NZ_JACJPG010000459.1 GCF_014695955.1 Leptolyngbya sp. FACHB-36
CGGGCAGTTGTGGGCGCGGTGGTTGCTTCAGTCGTGCAAGATCCGATGGTGTATGTGTCTGGCGGCAGCGAGCATCAGGGACCTGCGGGTGGCGGACCGATCGCGGTGATTGCGCGTCAGTCAGCATTCGGTACACCCTGAACTTGCGATTGACTAAGAGAATGCGATGATGAAGTGCAACTTTCAGTTGCTCGCCCATGTCCGGCAAACTCATCTCCGGCAAACCTATGTCTGGCAAACTTATGTCTGGCAAACTTACGACGCACGTTCTGGATACGGCTCAGGGTCGCCCTGCTGCCGACTTGACCATTGAACTATGGGCGATCGACCCTGCCTCCGAGCAAAAAACGCTGTTAAAAACCGTGCAAACGAATACCGACGGACGCACAGATGCGCCATTGCTGACGGGTAAACTCCAAATCGGCGTTTACGAACTGGTGTTTGCAGTTGGTGATTACTTTGCTCAGTCATCCCTCAGCACACAAACCCCGCCGTTTCTCGATCGGGTTCCGGTTCGCTTCGGCATCGCGGATGCAGCTACTCACTACCATGTGCCACTGCTGGCGTCGCCGTGGTCCTATAGTACATATCGGGGAAGTTAGTCGTTGCATTCGTCATTCATGCTCTATGCCAACGCTGCTGGTTAAAAACATTCATACGCTAGTGACGATGGACGCCGATCGTCACGAAATCCGACACGGAGCAATCTTCGTGCGAGACAACGTGATTGAGCAAGTAGGAACGACCACAGAACTGCCGCAGACCGCAGATGAAGTGTTGGACTTACGCGATCGCCACGTCGTTCTGCCAGGACTTGTGAACACGCATCATCATTTCTTTCAATGCCTGACGCGAGCAGTTCCAGCGGCACAAAGCTGCGATTTATTTAACTGGCTGAAGACGCTGTATCCGATTTGGTCAAATCTCACCGCCGAAGGCGTCTACATCAGCGCCCAGCTTGCAGCCGCTGAGTTAATGCTGTCCGGCTGCACCACCGCCAGCGACCATCTCTATCTTTTCCCCAACGATTGCACGTTAGATGACGAAATTCGAGCTATTCAGGCGATCGGGCTGCGGTTCCATGCCAGTCGCGGCAGCATGAGCGTTGGTGAAAGCCAAGGTGGACTGCCGCCAGATACGCTGGTGGAGCGAGAGCCAGACATTCTCAACGATTCGCAGCGACTAATCGAGCAGTACCACGATGCCGATCGTTATGCGATGCTGCGAATCACGCTTGCGCCCTGTTCGCCATTCTCGGTGTCGCAAGCCCTAATGCGCGAATCGGCAACCATGGCGCGAACGTATCCGAACGTGCGGCTACACACACATCTGGCAGAGAATAAATCAGACGTCACCTACAGCCTGGAAAAGTTTGGCATGATTCCCGGTGACTATGCGGAATCGGTCGGCTGGCTGGGTGAAGACGTGTGGCATGCTCACTGCGTACAGCTTAGCGAGGCGTCGATCGCCAAGTTTGGCAGAACCGGAACGGGCGTAGCTCATTGCCCCTGTAGTAACATGCGGTTGGCAAGCGGGATTGCGCCCATTCGCACCATGCTGAACCACGGCGTTCCGGTCGGCTTGGGCGTCGATGGCTCTGCCTCAAACGATTCGGGGCATCTGCTTCAGGAAGCCCGCACTGCCTTGCTGTTGGCTCGCGTGCGGAACTGTGATGCGGCAGAAATGACGGCGCGGCAGGCGCTGGAATTGGGAACAATCGGCGGTGCTCGCGTACTAGGGCGCGATGACATCGGAGTTCTAGCTCCTGGCATGTCAGCAGATTTTGTTGTCGTGAATCTGGACCGTCCGCAGTTTGCCGGAGCGATCCACGATGTTGTGGCGGCGCTAATTTTCTGTCAAGTCGATCGCGTCGATTACAGCTTCATCAACGGCAAAAAAGTGGTAGATCAGGGACGCTTGACCACAGTAGAAATGGAGCGGCTGGTCGAACGTGCAAACCAGCTGGCACAAGCATTGGTAGACGGCAAATGACCTACACGATCGCAGACTTAAACCAGCTCAGTCAGGATGCATTTACTGAGGCATTGGGTGCGGTGTTTGAGGACACACCAGCGATTGCTCGACAGGCTTGGCACGATCGTCCGTTTGCAGATGTGATGGAACTGCATCAGGCAATGGTAGCGGTGGTGGACGCAATGAGCCAAGACGAGCAACTGGCGTTGATCCGAGCGCATCCAGACTTGGGCACACGGGCAAAAATGGCACCCGCATCCGTGCAGGAGCAAGCCGGAGCCAGATTAGATCGATTGACTCCAGAGGAATACGATCGCTTTCTATCCCTCAATCAAGCATACAAAGACAGATGCGGCTTTCCATTCATCATCGCTGTTAAAAACCACACGAAAGCCAGCATTTTAGAAGCGTTCGATCGCCGCTTGCAGAACTCCCTCGACGCCGAACGACAGCAGGCGATCGACGAAATCGCTCACATTGCCCACTTCCGCCTGTTGGATTTAGTGAGGTGATCAACGCAGGACTTTTAACCAAAACCTCGGAGGTTTAAGCCACCAGGTGGGTTACGATGCCTGATGCTTGATTAAAACCTCCGAGGTTTGCCTAATACCAATTCGGAATTCGGAATTGTAAACGCTCGATCTCGTCAACGTTTCAGTCGTTTGATCGGTAGCTGGAATTAGAGAATTGGTATAAGTCCTAAATCTCACCTTTGCAATTACGCGGCTTTGGTGGAAGGGACGATCGCGATCGTTCGCCGATCGGAGCCGCGCAGAACACTCAATTCTGACGGCACGCCGACGCGCTCTCCGGTCAGGTACTTGTGCAAATCGTCAATGCTGCCGATCGTCTGCCCGTTAAAGCCAATGATGACATCCCCTTCGATCAGTCCAGCGCGACGAGCCGGACTCTCCGGCTCCAGCGATACTACCAGCACGCCACTTTCGGCTTCCAAGTTGTGGAAGCGCACCAGTCGTCGATGCAGCGGCACCGTTTGTCCCGCCACCCCAATGTAGCCACGGGTAATTTCGCCATTTTGGATTAGCGCGGCTGCCACAAGTTTGGCAGTGTTGATCGCGGTAGCAAAGCAAATGCCCTGAGCAGGCAGAATCACCGCTGTATTAACGCCAATCACCTCGCCGCGAGAATTCACCAGCGGTCCACCCGAGTTACCTGGATTCAGCGCTGCGTCGGTTTGAATCACATTATCGATTAGCCGACCCGACTTAGCCCGCAGCGATCGACCCAAGGCGCTGACCACGCCCGCTGTCACCGTGTACTGGAAGCCGTAGGGATTGCCGATCGCGATCGCCAACTGCCCCACCTTAATCGATTGCGAATCTCCCAGCTTTGCCGGAACAAGATGCGGTGCGTGAATCCGCACTACGGCAAGGTCAGTGTCGGGGTCATCGCCAATCAGTTCTGCGCCATAGTGCTGCCCATCAGGAAGCGTTACTTCAATGCGCGTCGCTCCGTGCACCACGTGGCTATTGGTCAAAATGTAGCCATCGGGCGTAATGACAAAGCCGGACCCATTGCCGCGATTCTCTTGAGGCTGACGCCGATCGCGCCGCTGCGCCGCTTGATACACTTCGATGTTGACCACAGACGGGCTGACTCGCTCGGCTGCTGACGTTACCGCATGGGAATACGCATCGAGAAGTTGGTCATCTGAAGGAGACGGAACCGACGCGAGCGATCGCTCCTCAGATTCAGAGTTAGATACCAGTCGTACCGGAGTCATATCGCTTACCCAAAAGACGTGGATCTTTTGTAGCGAATTTCCCCGATTGCTCGATGGCGAGAAATCCGTACCCTACACGGGAAGCTGCGACAGCCAATCCAGCATCAGCGGGTTCACCACCTCTGGTCGATCGTCGTGGGGACAGTGCCCCGTGTCAGGAATCGCCACAAACTTCAGTGGATGAGTCTCCGCATGGTTTCGGTACAGTTTCGCTGCCGAAATTGGCGTCCACGGGTCTGCTTCACCCCACATCACCAGCAGCGGCACATTCACTTTAGGTAGCAGTTCCGCTGGAGTCGGACCGGGAGGAGCCGTCAGCACCGAAGCAAACACCTTTTGCGCGCCTTCATCACACGAAGGCGCGTACAGCATATCCACGAGTTCATCGGTGACCGCCTCGCGATTGCGGTAGACCTGACTCAGCGATCGACGAATCCGCTCCTTCTTACGAACCTGGTTAAACACCAGTGGACCGAAGCGCGGCGATCGAACAAGATTGGTGAACGTCGCCATAATCAACCGCAGCGGCGGAGCTAGCTCATCAGGGCGATGGTTCATGCCGCCCGCACAATTGAGCAGAATGCCGCCTCGCGCCAGTTCGGGATGGTTCGCCAGCAGCATCAAACACAGCAAGCCACCGATCGAGTTGCCGACAAACACCGTTGGCTGATTGATGTGTGCGGCGCAAAAATCCTTCAGCAGTTCTTGCCACACGTCCAGCGTGTAGTCGATCGCGGGCTTATCGGAACCGCCGAAGCCCAGCAGATCGATCGCGTAGACGCGGTAGCCACCCGCTGCTAGGGCTGGAATGTTTTTGCGCCAATGCCCCAGCGAGGCTCCAAAGCCGTGAACCAGCAGCAGCGACGGACCGTCGCCCATAACGGTGTACTGGATGTTGTAGTTCTGCCAGGTCCAGAGGTGTTTTTCTAGCGGAGTTGCTGTTGTAAGTTGCTGTACCACAATCTTTATGAAGAATCTTAAACACTTTTATCCTAGCGGTTCTAGCAACCGAAGCGCACATTTGCTTACTCGACTTCCGAATAAAAGCATCAAAGGCTGTGTGACCAGTGATGGTTAAGGCGATCAGTAGAACTGCTTCTTGCACTTAGTCATTATTATGCTGCAACTAACAGTAGCCTCAATCTCCACAACAACGACTTACTTTGTCAATTCAATCTGCTTTAACAGAGTTGCTGGATGGCGTGAACCAAGATAAAGCAAGACCTTCAGCAACTAACTTCTCTTCGTTCAGAATTCGCTCGAATGGAACATGACCTGCTACTTTCTCGCGTTCCCAAAATTGAGTCGCATATCGATGAGCAAACGCTTCCTTTTCTTGATCGGGCTTGCTCCAATACAAATCATTATTCTCATCGTCTTGCACACTTTCCAAATAATCAACGTAATGTCCAACTTCGTGTGGCAGCGTTCGGTATAACTGGGTACTACGATTTGATTCTAAACTTGTGTGAACTGCATAATATCGACGCTCAGAAACAACTCGATGACCGTCCTGTGCAAGACGCTCTAGCTCTTGAATCTCATCAGGGGTCAAAGACTTACTCCACCGCTGAACTGTTTCAACCGGTTGTGCTTCGAGATGAATCGCGACTCCAGTATATTGATGAATTTCCGACCAGTATTGTAGTCGCCCCCAAACTGGGCTCAGAAGACGCTCTTTACGCTTGGGCTGACGCAGCACAACTAAACTAATTGATTCCACATCTTTTGAGGGAAGTAAACTTAGAACTTGCACGATGTCATCAGGCGTACAAGCATGTAGAAAACCTGGTTGAACTGGCTCAACTAGAATCGTAATTTCGCGCTCGCCAACGCGCCGAACGATCGCAACAAAATCTTTTAGTTTTTCATAGAAGAGCGGCACACCTGCCCAAGATTCAGAAATTTGCATCCGGTTATTTTGACCATATCCTGACTTTGAGGTGCCAATATTTTTATTTCTACGTCGGGCATCCCAACCAGGTCTTCGCATTTTGGTAAGAACTAAGTGTTACATCTGAACAAGTAATCTTTATGTGCTTGTTTCCAAGACAACTTAAGCAGTACAATAATGGACTAAACAGAATTCCCTGAATATATTCATTTATCTTTGTCATCTACAGCAGATAGTCAAACAACTCAAATTAGATGTTGTCCTGTCCGGCTTCCCGCTCTAAAAGTAGTGTTACGGGTCCATCGTTTTTGATCGTCACCTGCATCATTGCCCCAAATTTCCCAGTTTCTACCCGCAAGCCGCTGGCTCGCAGTAGCGCGACGAAGCGATCGTACAGCGCCTCAGCCTTGGACGGTGTAGCCGCGCGATCGAACGACGGTCGCCGACCTTTGCGACCATCGCCATACAGCGTAAACTGGCTCACCACCAGCAGTTCACCGCTGATCTCCTGCACAGATCGATCGAATCGTCCATGTTCACCGTCAGGAAACAGCCGCAGATCCAGGCACTTCCGCGCCATCCACTCCAGTTCAGCATCCGTATCCGTATCGGCAATACCCACCAGCAGGTTTAGCCCCCGTCCAATCCGCCCAATCACCTGTCCGTCCACGCTGACATGAGAAGCCGTAACGCGCTGAATCACAACTCGCATGACGATCGCCCTAGAGGTAATTGGGATGCAAACGAGGATGAAGCAGCCGATCGACGACCTCCCCATGCTGGAGATGCCGTTGAACAATCTCTGGCACATCGTCCGGCTTGACTCGGCAATACCAGATTTCATCCGGCAGCACTCGCACCGTTGGACCCATATTGCACTGTCCCTGACAGCCGCAGTCAACAACCGTCGCGATCGCCTCCGCTTGCTGCTGAAAGGCTTGCAGCACCTCAGCAGAGCCGTTGGCAAGGCAATTCGTGTACTGACAGACAAGAACTTGTCTCATGGATGTTGAATTATGAATTGCAAATTACGAATTCATAATTATTTACCAAAGCCTCGCCCACGACTGGTAGCTGGCAGCGTAAAACAGTTCTCCACCTGCGATCGCAGCGCTTCGTGGTCTAAGTTCTGTCCAATCAGCACCAGTTGATTCTTTGGCGTGCTGGTCCATTCGCTATCGTCCAGCGAGAAGCGCTTGCCGCTGAGGTGGAAGATGTGCCGCTTAGGACTTTCACTGAACCAGAGAATGCCTTTAGCGCGGAAAACGTTCTCCGGTAGCTGATTGTCGAGAAAGTACTGAAACTTCTTGATATCAAATGGCTTGTCGCTCTGGATTGAGACGGAGGTAAAGCCGTCATTCTCTAAGTGGTTCGAGTGGTGATGGTGGTGCTCATGGTCGCAGTGCCCGTGGTCGTGGTCGCAAGCAGAGTGGTCGTGGTGGTCGTGCGCGTGGTCATGCGCCTCATCATGCGCGTGGTCGTGATGATCGTGCGCGTGGTCGTGAGAATGCTCAGGCTCAGCGGCGTCAAAGTATTTATCCGACTCAAACAGCCCAACGCTAAGAATCACGGGCAGCGGAACTTGACCTTTAACAGATCGCAGAATCCGTGCTCCTTGCTTAATCTCGCGAATTCGAATCTCTAGCGCATCCAGATCGCCTTCGTCCACCAAATCGGCTTTGTTCAGCAGAATAATGTCACCGTAGGCAATCTGGCTGTAAGCAGCTTCGCTGTTGAACAAGTCCAGACTAAAGTTCTCGGCGTCCACAACCGTCACGATCGAATCCAGCCGCGTCATGTCGCGCAGCTCCGTGCCCAAAAACGTCAGCGCGACGGGCAGCGGATCGGCAAGTCCGGTGGTCTCGACAATTAGGTAGTCAATGTTGTCCTGCCGCTCCATGACCTTGTAGACCGCTTCAACCAAATCGTTATTGATGGTGCAGCAGATGCAGCCGTTGCTGAGTTCCACCATGCTGTTGTCGGCGTCAGTCTTCACGATCAACTCGTTGTCGATGCCAATTTCACCGAATTCGTTGACGAGCACCGCCGTCTTCAGTCCTTGCTGGTTCGTCAGAATGTAGTTCAACAGCGTTGTCTTACCGCTGCCCAAAAAGCCCGTAATGATGGTGACAGGCAAGCCGTGTTTGGAAGCGTCCATAGCCGATTCAGAAGTCGCGGCAGATTGCATAAGACAGTCCGAAATGTAAATGGGCAGAGATGTGTCTATTAATAGCTTAGCCGATCGCCCCCCAAGCGCCTGTCATCGCTTTCGACAAGCGAAAGTTTGCGGGGGGAAAACTGGCGCGATCGCCAGCCTCTACAGCTCAACATCATAAAACTAGTTAACAATGGAGTGGTAGGCTGGGCGCTGTCCGCCATTTGTCGTTCATTTCTCGCATCCCATGAGCTTAGTCATCCACAACACCCTCACGCGCAGCAAAGAGCCATTTGAGCCGCTCACACCGGGCAAGGTGCTGATGTACTGCTGCGGCGTCACGGTATATGACTACTGCCACCTGGGTCACGCCCGATCGTACATCGTGTGGGACACCATTCGTCGCTACCTGACGTGGCGCGGCTATGACGTGCGCTACGTCCAAAACTTCACCGACATCGACGACAAAATTCTCAACCGCGCCAAAAAAGAAGGCTCCTCAATGGCAGCCGTAGCAGAGAAGTACACGCAGACGTACTTCGAGGACATGCAGCGCCTCAACATTCTGGAAGCCGATGCCTATCCGCGTGCCACTCGCACGATCGACGGCATCCAAACGCTGATTCAGCAACTGCAGGAAAAAGGCTTTGCCTACCCGGCTGACGGCGATGTCTACTACGCCGTTCGGTGCAACTGCGGCTACGGCAAGCTTTCTGGTCGCACGCTCGACGACATGAAGGCAGGAGCCAGCGGGCGCGTAGACGACGGCGCTCCCAAAAAGAAAGACCCCTTTGACTTTGCCCTCTGGAAAGCGGCGCGACCCGGAGAGCCGTTTTGGGAGTCGCCGTGGGGCAATGGGCGTCCGGGCTGGCACATCGAGTGCTCCGCAATGGTGCGAGAGCACTTGGGCGAGTCGATCGACCTCCACGTGGGCGGCTCGGATCTGGTGTTTCCGCACCACGAAAACGAGATTGCTCAGTCTGAAGTCGTGACAGGTCAGCCGCTTGCTCGCTACTGGATGCACAACGGCATGGTAAACGTGGGCGGCGAGAAGATGTCCAAATCCTTGGGCAACTTCACCACGATTCGCGGACTGCTGGACTCGCCCAACGCGCCCGAACCGATGGCAGTGCGGCTGTTTGTGCTACAAGCCCACTACCGCAAGCCGATCGACTTCACCGATGACGCCATGATCGCCGCCCAAAATAGCTGGAATACGCTGAAAGAAGGGCTGCTGTTTGGCTACGAGTACGGATCGCAGCTAGGTTGGGACGATCGCACCCAAGCGGCTCCACAGTTGACTTCCTTTACAGAGCAGTTCCAAACCGCAATGGACGATGACTTCAACACGCCCGTTGCGCTTGCAGTCCTGTTCGATTTAGCCAAGCAGCTTCAGCGGGAAGGCAATCTCTTTGTGCATCAGGGCAAAACCGAAACGGAGGCAGAAACGCTGCATCAGCAGTGGCAGACGCTCGTCTCACTGGCGCAGGTGCTAGGACTGGAGGCAGCGCCAGCTGAAAACACCTCCGAGGCAGACGGACCAAGTGACGCCGAGATCGACGCTCTTGTCGAGCAGCGATCGCAGGCGAAGCAGGCGAAAAACTTCGCTGAAGCCGATCACATCCGCAGCAAACTCCAAGCTCAAGGCATCACGCTGATCGACCAACCCGGCGGGATCACTCGCTGGCACCGCAGTTAGCGGTTCCCTAGTGGCGATTAGCCTCTCGATTTAGCGAGAAATTTGGACGGTGAACGTCGTCCAGCTTTGGCTGCTGTTGACGTCGATCGTTCCCCCGATTTGTTCCACGAGCTTCTGCACGAGGGCAAGCCCCAAACCGGTTCCTCCCTGCTTCCAGGGATCAGCATTGGGAACACGATAAAACTTCTCGAAAATTCGCGGTAGCTCGCTAGCAGGAATTTCTGCTTGATTGCGGATGGTGAAGACGATCGCAGCCACTGCTTTTGAGCCTGCCTCTGCTACCTTGGTCGCCGCTTCAACCTTAAGGCTAACGGTTCCCTTAGCAGGAGTATATTTGCAGGCATTGTTGAGCAACTCTACTAGAACTCGCTCTAAGCTGCTGTGATTCACCATCAGATAAGGCAGGTCTGAAGACACGTCTATTTGCAGGAGTTGCTGCCGTTCTTGAGTTCGCACTTGAAACGGTTCCACAATGTGGGGTATCCATTCAGTCAGATCGATCGCTGTGACCAGAACTGACGCTTGCGACTCGGTTTCTAACCGCTGCAAGTCCAGCAGATCGCTAATCAAATCGGCTTCTCGTATACACTCTGCCTCTAGAATCTCTCGATAGCGCTGAAACTTCTCTGGCAGAGGCGCAAGTTTAAGCATTTGGAGCGCCATTCGCATGTTTGTGATCGGCGTGCGGAGTTCATGCGATACCGTGCTGAGGAAATCATCTTTCAATTGGTTCAGGCGCTCTAGCTCAATCACCAACTGTTCTTGTTCGGCTTGTCGCTGCCGTGCGGTTTCGGATTGCTGCCGTGCGATCGCCCCCGAAATTACAGCTGCGACAGATTGTAGGAAATGAACATCATCGCGAGTAAATACTCGCTGCCGAGTTGTGTAAGCGCCCAAAACGCCAAAGGGCTGTGTTTCACCCGCAATCACAACGCTGATGACGCTGATGACGCCATGCTTTACCAGTAAGGGAGGCTTAGTGAAGCGCGTTTCGCTAGAAAGATCATTTACAACAACAGGGCTGCTGCACTGTAGAGCATACCCTGCAGGTGAATCTGCTCCGTCAATGGTCGCTTGCCCAACAGTGCCTTGCTGCCAACCAACTCCCGCACGCAGCAGCAGCGCATCGCCTTCTGGCAGTAACTCTAAAACGTTGGCGTATTCCACATCCAAGCTGTCAGCCACCCGAACGACCGCTTCATGTAGCAGCGGCAGGCTCAGCCCCGTGAGCGCCTGCTCACCCAATTCTGCAACAGCGGCTTGCTGGTGAGCACGAGATTGCAACGCAGCTTCCGCTTGCTTGCGTTTGTCTATCTCGCGCCAAATCAACACACTGGAAGCCAAAATCAGAGCCGCGGCAATACTGCTGCTTAAAACAGTCAGCAGAGTGAGGGTTTGAGCGTGAGTTTGTTCCTGCTGCAACTGCTTCCGCAGTCGTTGGTTTTCCTCAAGCTCAACGTTTTGGCTGAGGCGGTGAATGGAATCCATGCCGGGCTGTTCTTGCTCCGTTTGCACCACGCGCCGGACTAAAGCAAACTTGGCGGGTTGGAGATCGATCGAATCGATCGAGTGCTGGAGTTCTACTAGGTGCGTCTTCTCAGAGCTCATGACGCTCATACGGTGCGGCTGAGAATGTGCCAGCTCTACAGTCCGTTCAACGGCGCTTTGGTAGGACGACAAGTACTGCCGTGCTGTAAGTGGATAGTCGCGCTGTGCGGTCTCGGCATCCGTAATCTGCGCAATCAGACGCTGATCTGTGGCTAACACCGGGTAAATGTTCGTCACGCGCTGATTCAGCTTCCCGAGTTGCAGAAAACTGGCGTAGGAGATGCTGCCGATACTCACCAGCAGGATGAGCACGAAGCGGAAGCCCCCAATTGTTCCTTCTAGGAGTCCACTCCGGGCGAAAAGTCCTTGCAGGTGCATGAAGGCTCCCCAATGATGATCAACGTTTCCTCAGTAGCAGCAAGCCAAAAGCCTTAGAGCGTTGAGCGTCAGCAATCCATGCTTTGAATCGGCACAATGCGCACAATGGAATAACACCATTGGCGCATGACGCGTGATCCTGGAGCAATTGGCTAGCGTTGGGTACTGAGATCGCGTTTGAGCCGCAAAAATGCCTTTACTCGCGCCAACAGTTCATCTAGATTAATAGGCTTGTAGATGAAGTCATTGGCTCCCACATTTAGCCCCTCAGCAGCACTTACATGGTTGTGTGCTGTGAGCAGCAAAATTGGAATAAAGGGGATTTGGCGGTTTTGTCGAATTCTACGAGTCACCTCGTAACCGTTCACTCCTGGCATCATGACATCAAGCAGGATTAGATCTGGTGGCGCAAGTTTCACTTTTTCGAGTGCTTGCGTCCCGCTCTCAGCTGTTTCAACGCAATATCCTTCAGCTTCTAAAATGGCTTGAACTAGAAATAAATTATCAGCTAAGTCATCAACTACTAAAATGCGGGAACCTTTGAAACACACAGCAATGTCCTACTTTTTTGCAATTTCTAAAGAAATTGGCGGAATTAGGTAACGTAACCAGCTTAACGCTAATTTTTCTGCGAGCGCTTAATATATAACCTTGGATAGGGGTTATAGCGCTGACCATTGCTTCGCCAAATGGTACTTATAGGGTTCCCAATTCAATCAGGTATATCTACAGAACCTGCCCCCTTTTTGCAAGGAAAGGGAAACTTTGGCTCTCTCTTTATGCCAGAGAGGAGTCAAGTGTCCCTCGGCGGAGCGAGAACGCTGCTATGTAGCAGCAGTATAGATTTATAGCAGCGTTCTGAGTGGCGTACTTTTCATCGGGGCGATCGCCCTACTGCCAAGAACGCAGCTTGAAGTTACAGAAGCTGATAGCGTTGCCATGCAGCGTTCAGTTCTGGTTCACCACAGAACTTGTGATCAATCCCAAGCAGTATCGCTGACTACTCCGCGAGCCGCGACCAAGCGCGCCATCAACTTCCGTACAGCCATCCGACTAATACTCTGTTTTGACCGAAGCGACCGATAAGCCCTATCACCCCCTCAGCTCTCGCGCTACAATCGCGGCATTGACGCTTGCAGCCGTATAACTATGTTTCTTGATGAACTGATGCCTCTTGTACGGGAATTATCCCAACAGCCGATCGCATTTTTTGGTGGGTTCTTTTCGGGCGTTTTTCGGCTGAATTTAGCCGATGATCCAGTAAAAAGCTGGTTAGACCAGCAAACAGGAGTCGTAGCGTCTCCATCCGCCACCACAGAAGTCCACAATGGCAATGGCGGAGGTCCGCAGTCGATCTCGATCGATTAGTGCCGCTTAGTATGTGACATGCGCGACTTTCTTGAGTAGGGAGAATATGGTATTACCGACCCGTAGGGTTTATTACGATCGCGGGTCGGATCAATTTATTTGTGATCGCAACCATCCGTACAGTGTAAAAAGTAAGCTGCCGTCGTTCTGCGACGGTGGTTTTTGCTTGCTTACTCCTACGATTTAACCCTGGCTTCTCTGTTCCAATTACCGATTTCTCATGACTATTTACGTTGGAAATTTATCCTACCAGGCAACCGTCGAAGACTTGACCGAAGTGTTCGCTGAGTACGGCACAGTAAAGCGCGTTTCCCTGCCGACCGATCGCGAAACGGGTCGAATGCGTGGCTTCGCGTTTGTAGAGATGGCAGAAGACGCTCAGGAAGACGCGGCGATCGCAGAATTAGACGGTGCTGAGTGGATGGGTCGCCAGCTAAAAGTCAATAAGGCGAAGCCCCGCGAATCCGGCGGTGACTTTCGTCGCTAGGAACTTTTACCTCGTCTTACCGCAAAGGTGCGGCTTCTATGGCAATCTAAAGCTAATAGCTATTCGCTAATAGCTATTAGCTTTTACTGCTGTAGAAACTTTACGGTGTATGCAAACTCTGCCCAGTCCTCTTGCTTCGGCACCTTCTCCCACGGCGGTTGATACGTCGATTCAGCGCCGCAAAACCCGTCCCGTCCCCGTTGGCAGCATTACGATCGGTGGCAGCCATCCAGTGGCAGTGCAGTCGATGATCAATGAAGACACGCTGGATATTGACGGTTCGGTTGCAGCAATCCGTCGCCTGCACGAAATTGGCTGCGAGATCGTCCGTGTTACCGTGCCCAGCATGGCGCACGCCAAGGCAATGGAGGAGATTCGTCGCAAGCTGATTCAAACCTATCAGCCCGTGCCGCTAGTAGCAGACGTACACCACAACGGCATGAAGATTGCCTTAGAAGTTGCAAATTACGTCGATAACGTGCGGATCAATCCGGGTTTGTACGTGTTCGAGAAGCCCCGCACCGATCGCACCGAGTACGCCCAAGCCGAATTTGACGAAATCGGTGAAAAAATTCGCGAAACGCTGGAGCCGCTAGTCATCTCGTTGCGCGATCAAAACAAATCGATGCGAATTGGAGTAAATCACGGTTCTCTAGCAGAGCGGATGCTGTTCACCTATGGCGACACGCCAGAAGGCATGGTGGAGTCAGCGTTAGAGTTCATCCGAATTTGCGAATCCCTCGACTTCTACAACATTGAAATTTCGCTCAAAGCCTCCAGAGTTCCCGTGATGATTGCGGCGAATCGCCTGATGGTGCAGCGAATGGATCAACTGGGCATGGACTACCCGCTCCACTTAGGTGTTACCGAAGCAGGCGACGGCGAGTACGGTCGCATCAAGTCTACAGCCGGAATTGGAACGCTGCTCGCAGAAGGCATCGGCGACACGATTCGCGTCTCCCTTACCGAAGCCCCTGAAAAAGAAATCCCAGTGTGCTACGGCATCCTGCAAGCCTTGGGTCTCCGCCGCACAATGGTTGAGTACGTCGCCTGTCCATCGTGCGGACGTACGCTGTTTAACCTGGAAGAAGTGCTCCACAAAGTCCGAGCAGCGACCAGTCACCTGACCGGGTTGAACATTGCGGTAATGGGCTGCATTGTTAATGGTCCGGGCGAAATGGCGGATGCAGACTACGGCTATGTGGGTAAGCAAGCAGGTTACATTTCGCTATATCGCGGTCGTGAAGAAATCAAAAAAGTTCCGGAAGCGGAGGGTGTTGCGGAGCTAATTAACTTAATCAAGGCAGACGATCGCTGGATTGATCTATAAGTTAGAACTGATGAATTGTGGATTGCGAGTTTTGAATTAACGAGTGCAGTTGTACAACTGATTACTGACAAATTCACAATTCATAAGTTTTGCTACAGCAGAACTATAAAGCCTGTTCGTAGATCACTGATTGAACGCGATCGCTGTGCTAGATTGAGCATAATCTTTTTGCAGTCTCTCACGCTCAGAACTATGGCAATTGCGAATCGTGGGCTTCTTTTAGGTGCAACGGCTGTTGCTATAACGGCTCTAACGGTAACCGGAGCCGGACTCCGTTTGTCTGAAGGGCAAGCCTTTTTTCGCGATAGCCCAAAGGAGTTAGTTGATGAGGTTTGGCAAATCATCGATCGCACCTACGTCGATGGCACCTTTAATAAAGTGGACTGGAAAGGTGTTCGCAACCAATATCTCAATCGCTCTTACACCAACAAAGAAGAGGCATACAAAGCCATCCGCGAAATGCTGGAGAAGCTCGGTGATCCCTACACGCGCTTCATGGACCCGCAGCAGTTCAAAAACATGCAGATTGACACCTCTGGTGAGCTGTTTGGCGTTGGGATTCAGCTAGCAGCGGATGAAAAGACCAAAAAGCTGACGGTGATCGCACCGATCGAAGATTCTCCTGCCTTCGCTGCGGGCGTCTTATCGAAGGACATCATCACCAAGATCGACGGCAAGAGCACTGAAGGGATGGATGTCAACAAAGCCGTAACCTTGATTCGTGGTCCCGCAGGCACCGAAGTCACCCTGACGATTCTGCGTGGCAGCAACGAAGCAGACTACAAGCTGAAGCGGGCGCGGATCGAAATTCATCCGGTAAAATCGGCATTGCAGACTGGCACAACCGGTAAAATCGGCTACATTCGTCTGATTCAGTTCAGCGCCAACGCACCCGCAGAAATGCGGCAGGCGATCGAAAAGCTGGAAAAGCAGCAGGTAACTGGCTACATTCTGGATCTGCGCTCGAATCCCGGTGGATTGCTCTACACCAGCGTAGACATCGCTCGCATGTGGATCAAGGAGGGTGCGATCGTCTCAACCGTGGATCGTCAGGGTGAGCAGGACCGGGAGCGGGCAAATCAGCGATCGATGACCGACAAGCCGCTGGTAGTGCTGGTGGATGGTGGGTCGGCGAGCGCCAGCGAAATTCTGTCCGGTGCTCTACAAGACAACAAGCGTGCTGTGATCGTCGGCAGTAAAACGTTCGGTAAGGGTCTGGTTCAATCGGTGCGTGGTCTGGGCGACGGGTCTGGGCTGGCCGTTACGATTGCCAAATACCTCACCCCAAACGGTCGCGACATTAACAAGCACGGCATTGACCCGGATGTCGAAATTAAGCTATCCGACGAGCAGCGCCGCGCCCTTAGCAGCGAGCGTGACAAAATCGGTACGCCTGCTGACCCGCAGTATGCCAAAGCATTAGAAGTTTTGACGCAGCAAATTCGGGCAGCACAACCTCAGGCACCCCAGGCGCAGAAGAAATCTTGAATCGCTAGCTGTTTGTGATTAGTCATTCGTTCTTAGTTATCGAGCACACAGCTCTATCTAAGAGCTAAGACTGATCACAACTCTCTTGCTCAAGCAGGTCTGCATTTACCAGCGCGAATTAGACCAACTCGGCGAGCGATCGCTTCTGACTGGGATGTAAAGGGACCCCACTGTTCGCGATCGCCAGCGTTTGTGGATGCTTGGCTAAGCATCACCTCACTTTCGGGCAGGATGGCACACTGACCATTCTCCTGCCTCACCACGTACCAAGAAGCGTCTGCTGTCATGAGTCTTACAAAGGGTGCGTAATTAGGAGGTCTGCCAATGAAGTTAACCTCTAGCAGACATTCTGATAGTACACGGTTGGTTTTGGGAAAACTGCTTCTAGATTCAATGTTGATTGCCACGAGCAGCGCCCGCAGGGGAACCGCCCAACTGGCACGAATGCAACTGAATCTTTCCGGATAGTTGAACGGTTTGGCAGTCGTTATTTTCAGTGGCGCAATCGTTCCAGCCCTTCCAATCGTCCTTTTTTTGCCGCTCGGAGCTTGTGTAGAGAAGTAGCGTTATGACAGAACCCCAGCGTCCGCTTAGTTCGCCGCCACCGCCGCCTCGGATTCCGCCCGTTCCACCACCGCCTGCACCCAGAATGGCGAGCAATGGAGCGACGGTCGCGGCAACCCAGCAAATGACCGCGCCCATGTCTACAACTGCTCTACCAACGATGGTGGCGTCGTCTGCAGCAGCAATGCCAGCGGTTATGTCTGACCACACCATTCCCGTTGGGCAAACCCCCACGGTTGCAGCACCGCCTGCGGGGTCTGCGAATGGGCACCGTTCTATTCCGCCGTCTGCACCTGCAAATGGGCACCGTCCGGCTCCGCCACCTGCCATGCCGGTAGCTCGCAAGCCAACTAATGGCTCACCAACGCTAGCAGAAATTGTGCGAACAGCCTATGATAAGGGCTTCTCGGATGTGCATGCGGGCGTAGGTGAGATTCCGCGCTTCCGCAACCGGGGAGAAATTGACACGACGGATTGGCCCGTCACGGATCGCGACACCTTCTTTAGCTGGCTTCAGGAGATCCTCACAGATGAAGAGATCCGTCACTTCGAGGAGCATCTAGACTTTGACGGCGCAACCCAATACGAGTTCGCCCGCGTCCGAATCAACATTTTCGACTCGCTGCACGGACCCGCGATGGTGCTGCGACTAATTCCGCTCAAGATTCTCACGATCGAGCAGCTAAATCTGCCGCCTGTTTTCAAAGACATTTGCCATTACCACAAAGGCTTAATTCTAATTACAGGTCCAACCGGATCGGGTAAATCCACTACGTTGGCAGCCATGATTGACTACATCAACAAGGAGATGCCAAAGAATATTATTACGATCGAGGACCCGATCGAATTCGTGCATCGCAGCCAGAAAGCACTGATCAAGCACCGGGAAGTAGGAATGCACACCCTCAAGTTTGACAATGCCCTGAAAGCAGCGCTGCGGGAAGATCCAGATATCATTCTGGTGGGTGAAATGCGGGACAAGGAAACAGTCAATACTGCCCTAAAAGCGGCGCAAACTGGACACTTGGTCATGGGCACGCTGCACACGAACAGCGCCGTCAAGACGATCGAGCGGATTTTACAACTTTACGAACCTGATCAGCAGGCTCCAATTCGGGTGTCGCTAGCGGAGTCGCTTGTCGCCGTAGTTGCTCAAGGCTTGTGTCGGACCACTGATGGCAAACGTGCTGCATTCCACGACATCCTGATCAACACAGATGCGATCAGAGATTACATCCGCCGAGGAGAAATCGAGGAAATCGAGCAAATTATTCCCCGCTGCACCTTTGATGGTATGTGCACGATGAATCAGTCACTCTACAAACTGTACGAAGCGGGACGCATCACCGAGGAAACCGCACTGGAAATGTCGCCGAAGCCAAACGAAATGGCGCAAGCGCTTAGAGGGCGGGTGTAGGATGTTGCTAAGTTTACCTGAGCGGGCGATCGCTCGTTCAGGAGCTGCCCCTGCACATCCATCGGTGCCCCACTATTGAAGCCCAACTCTAGCCCTCCCGTTCTATTCAAGGGAATTGCGCTATTTACGCCGGGGGGGGATTTAGTCTACTGCATTGACCCGAACAAGCAAACTCGCTGGCACTTGCATCTGTGCGCTGCGCTGCAAGAACTACTGGGATTGCCAGAGCCGCCTCATTTTTTGGTGCCTTGCTATACCGCAACGGTCGATCGCTGGCGTGATTCCCACACGCAGGTGATTCAAACAGCAGCCGAGGCAGCTCCTACAGTTCTCAGATATCAGCCACTCCTAAACGTCATCTTCGAGACAGAGAATTTGATGTGGCAGCCTGCGTTGGTGCCAGAGGGGGTATGCGACGCGATCGTGCTGGCAACGTACCGTCAGCAGTTTCCACAGCTTTGGGAAGCGCACGATCTGGTTGTGCGGTATGAACAGGCAGTGTCCTATACCCATACCGGCCTGGATGTCGTTGCCGAATCTGTAGATGCTCCCATCACTGACCAAAGCGAAGGCTACGTTTTGAGACTATTTGTATCGGGGCACAGTTTAGCAACGGAGCGGACACTGCAAACGCTACACCAGTTTTTAGACCAAGCTCTGGGGCAGCCCTACACCTTGAAGGTAATTGATGTGCTGCAACATCCGGAGCAGGCAGAACGCGACCAGATTTCAGCCACCCCTACGCTGGTGCGTGTCCACCCGCGTCCGATGCGTCGGATTGTTGGAACGTTGCATACGCTCGATCAGTTACAGCGGCTGCTGGGACTACCAGAGAGCTAAAACTAAACCATACACCCAAGGCTGTACTCTCCAAGGAAGCGTTACGCTTAAGAATGTATGCCTACCTAAGCTGCTGTAATGCTTGACACGGTTGACGCTATCCTTAGTCGCGCCCTCAACAATCATGATCTGACCCCGGAAGAAGGCGTTGTGTTGCTGACGGCACGATCGCCCGACGCGATCGCTCAAATTCGCCGCACGGCTGATGTTCTGCGGCAGCAGCAAGTCGGTGACACCGTTACTTACGTGATCAACCGCAACATCAACTTCACGAATATTTGTGAGCAGCACTGTAGCTTCTGCGCGTTTCGTCGGGATGAGGGTGAAGACGGCGCGTACTGGCTCGATTTAGAACAAATTTTGCAGAAGGCAACAGATGCTGCCCAGCGCGGCGCTACCGAAATTTGTATGCAGGGCGGCTTAAATCCCAAAGCAAAGCGGAATGGCACCTCCCTTGCCTACTATGTGCGCATTATTGAAGCTATTCCCCAAGCCTTTCCTGATCTGCATCTGCACGCATTTTCGCCACAAGAAGTGCAGTTCATTGCTCGAGAAGACGGACTGCGGTATGCGGATGTGATTGTGGCTCTGCGCGATGCGGGTGTCGGGTCGCTGCCAGGAACAGCAGCAGAGGTGCTGGATGACGACGTGCGGCGCGTGCTGTGCCCAGAAAAGATTGATACAGCAACCTGGCTAGAAATTCTTAGGACGGCTCATCAGCAGGGGATGCCGACCACAAGCACGATGCTTTCAGGACACATCGAAACGCCCATGCAGCAGATGCGGCATTTGCAGCACCTGCGATCGCTCCAGCAGTCGGCTTTGGAGCGGGGTGATCGAGGCATTACCGAGTTTATTCTGCTGCCCTTCGTGGGACAGGAAGCACCAAAGCCGCTGCGACGTCGGGTGGGTCGAGATCAGCCGGTGCTGACCGATGCCTTGCTGCTGACAGCCGTTGCTCGAATCTTTCTGGGACGCTGGATTCCGAATCACCAGCCTAGTTGGGTAAAGCTGGGACTGGCGGGCGCGATCGAGGCTCTGTCGTGGGGCTGTAACGACATCGGCGGCACACTGATGGAAGAGCACATCACAACAATGGCGGGCGCACAGGGTGGCACCTGTATGGAGGTGGAGACGCTGCAAGGGGCGATCGCGACATTAGGGCGTCCTTACCAGCAGCGAGATACGCTGTACCAGCCTGTTAGAAGCCCAGAAGTGCAGGCCGCATAGTGTTACATGGTTTTTGCAGGTGAGTAGTACAGCTTCGATTGATCCAGTTATTTCAAAAGGTTCTGAACGCTACATGGGCTTTGTGGAAAAGCTTTCTGGTACAAATTCTCAGGTAGGGACGCCGTGAAGAACGACGAGTTGAGCTTGCGGGAGCTATGTTCGCGAGATCTGTCAGGATCTTCAAGTTCCAGAGCCGTAAGCGTTCTGCCGCTTTTCCAAAGAGATCACGACATTCTTCACCTGTTGCACCTCAGGTTTGTTAGAGTGTCTAGGTCATTACTCATACTGTTGAGTTAGGAAAGCCCTCTTCCCATGATTGACAAGAAAAAGAAGCCGTCTCTCCTGCTGACGCTTGGAACTGTAGTGTTGTTGGTGGGTGGTGGTGGCGTAGCCTATTGGTTGCTGACTCAGCGGGGTGGCGGACCCGGAGAGCTACCTGTGGGTGCAGAAGCCATTCCTCAGGACGCGCTGATGGCAGTGTCAGTTTCGACTGATGAAGGGCAGTGGAGAAAACTGCGAGAGTTTGGCACACAGCAGAGTCAGGCAGCGTTTGACCAAAATTTGGCGCAGTTGCGCGATCGTATTCTCACAGCAAACGGCTTCGACTACGACAGGGACATCAAGCCCTGGGTGGGCAAAGAAGTCACCGTAGCATTTCTATCGCCGCAGACTGGGCAAGCTCCGACCTCTCCTCAGCAGCAGGCGACGGTTGCCGTTCTGCCGATCCGAGACGCCCTACGAGCAAAGCAGATTTTAGACAAGCCGCGATCGCCCGCTGCAGGTAAGCTGACAAATCGCGTGTATAAAGGCTTTCAGATTCAAGAGACCCAGGGCGGACCCTCACAGAACTACTCCGCGACGGTGCTGGATGGCAAGCTGCTGCTGGTAACAACTGACCCAAAGGCAACCGATCGCGCGATCGATACTTACAAAGGCGGGGCTGCTCTCAGCGCGACTCCGGGCTACACTCAGGCACTGGGGAAAGTCTCGGCAGTGCAGTCTTTCGGTAAGGTCTATGTCAACCTGCCCGCTGCCGCTGCCGTAACTGCCAATTCAGGGCGATCGGCGTCGCCGCAAAGTTTGGCGCAGGTGCAGCAGCTTCAGGGCTTGGCGGCAACGATGAGTCTAGAATCTGAGGGCGTTCGATTCAAGAGTGTATCGTGGCTGAAGCCGGATAGCCAGCGCAAGTACGACGTAAAAAATACGGCACGGCGAATGCCCGATCGCCTGCCTGCCGACACGCTAGTCATGACATCCGGCGGCAATCTGAAGAAATTCTGGGAGGATTACAGCCAGGGTGCATCAACTAGCCCTGTTGCCCCCGTCAATCCTGAGGCACTGCGAAACGGTGTGAGATCTACGGTTGGTCTGGACTTAGACAAGGACTTGCTGCCCTGGATGGAGGGTGAATTTTCGTTGGCGTTGGTGGCTGCACCGGAAGGTGGGTCGCCCAACTTACCGTTTGGGCTGCTGTTTATGGTGCAGTCGAACGATCGCCGGACTGCTGATGCAAGCCTCAAGCAGCTCGACGATGCGATGGCAAGCAGGTACAAATTTAAGGTCGAGGAATCGAAGATCGGCAACCAGTCAGTGACAAACTGGTCGCTACCGGTCGGTGGTCCAACGATTACTCGTGGCTGGTTAGATGGCGATGTCGCGTTTCTGTCGCTGGGTGCGCCGATCGCCAGCACGATCGTGCCGAAGCCCCAAGCATCGCTCTTAGATAGTGAGCCGTTCAAGAAAACCGTGCCCACTGAGCTGCAACCGAACAACGGGCACTTTTTCTTCAATGTAGACCGCGCCATTAATACCAAGGGTCTGCCGCTGTTTCAACTGCCACCGGGAAATCGGGAGATTTTTGCGGCGATGAAATCGATCGGCGTCACGGCAGCAATCAGTGATGAACGCAGCACGCGCTATGACGTATTTGTTGCCCTGCAAAAGAACGGCAATCCCGCGCCGCTGCCTAGCCCAACAATTCCACCCACCACAGGCACCTCCAGTGGGTCGCCCAATCCTGCCTTGGGCATTCCTGCTCCGGTTCCGTCGCCTTAGACAAGTAAGCTGCTGAAATTGAAGGGGCTGGGATAATTCTAGTGATAACGATCGCTGTATTGAGATCGTTACCACTTTCATTGCGTTTCGTCATAGCCACGGACTCAATGACAAGCGCTAGACGTGTGCTGGAACAATCCTGGAAGCAGGTGAAGGCAATGATTCCTACTAAATATAAGAGTAAGCTTTCACACTCGATGTCCTATCCCATTCGCGCTGGAATATTGTCAGAGTCATTAGCAGATACACCGCAGTTTGATAAACTTAGCGTTGCCTTCTATGATTCCTGTCAAGATTCGCGTAAGCTCAAGAATCCTACGAAAATTTTGAGCGTTGGTTATTCTTATCTACAAGCTAGCTTGACTAGCTCGAATCGAGCAATTGAGTACGGTTGGTTCAAGCCAGAATGGTCAATTACGGTTTATCCAGTACCTAGAATTTGCGTAGATTTGGTCAGGAATCAGTTAGTAGAAACAGGCTTGGTCAGGATGAATCAATGGTTGCATCAACATAAAACTGCTACTGGAAAAATTGGTCACTGTTGGCTGCACTGTTTCTATGATCTAGAAACCCATATGCTCAGTTTTAGCGAGGATGACAGCCTCCCAGGATGACATAAGATTGTGTTTTAGTCCGACCAGCTCAGTAATTGCAGCACACCACTCCGTTAAGGCAGTTGAGATTAAGCGTTTAGTGGTAATTCTGAAGCGACTTGCTACTGCTTAAGTGTGCTGCCCTGCCTACTGCTGGACAATCGACGACATTCCCCAAACCGCTACCGCTTGACTGCACCAACGGAGTGAAGCGTCGTAGGATAGAACTAGAGCATTGCGCTGCTTCGCACTGTCAGGAGAGACATAGAGATGGATTTAGTTAAGCTTCAAGGGCTTCTAGATAACGCGGCGTTTGCCGTCTTGTTGGTCACAATGCTGGTGTATTGGGTAGGGGTAGCGTTTCCGCGCGTGCCTTTCCTGGCAAATTTGGGGACGACAGGCATGGCGATCGCCAATCTCTGCATCGCTGCCCTACTAAGCGCTCGCTGGCTAGAAGCGGGCTACTTTCCGTTAAGCAATCTTTACGAGTCGCTGTTTTTCCTGACCTGGGGCATTACGGCAATCCACTTTGTTGCCGAAACCATGAGCCGCAGTCGCCTAGTGGGTGCAGCGACGGCTCCGATCGCGATGTCGATCGTGGCATTTGCTACCCTGACGCTACCTGATGATATGCAAGCTTCGGCTCCTCTGGTGCCTGCCCTAAAGTCGAATTGGCTAATGATGCACGTTAGCGTCATGATGCTGAGCTACGCGACGCTGATGGTGGGAGCGCTACTGGCGATCGCGTTTTTGGTCGTCACCCGTGGGCAATCTGTGGAGTTGCGAGGTAGCTCCGTTGGGACAGGAGCCTATCGCGATCGCAGCTACACCCTCCACGCAACCAGCGAGATTCCAGCCGCGTCGGCGAATGGTAACAGTGCTACGGCTGTCCTCACCGCTCCCGCAGTGACGCCGCTGCCTCTGTCTCCCCAGCGCCTCAGCCTAGCCGATACCCTCGACAACATCAGCTACCGCATCATTGGTTTGGGCTTTCCCCTGCTGACGATCGGCATCATTGCTGGAGCCGTCTGGGCAAACGAAGCCTGGGGTTCCTACTGGAGTTGGGACCCGAAGGAAACTTGGGCACTGATTACGTGGCTTGTGTTTGCCGCGTATCTGCACGCCCGCATTACTAAAGGTTGGCAGGGTCGTCGCCCAGCGATTCTTGCGGCAACTGGGTTTGTCGTTGTTTGGGTCTGCTATCTCGGCGTGAATCTCCTAGGAAAAGGACTACACAGCTACGGTTGGTTCCTTTAGTTTCAATCGTTAAAAGTCACGATGTCCAATCGCTGGGCGATACCTGGAAGGGTTTGCGAACTGTGTGAGCGCGATGTTGCTGCCTTAACTGAGCATCACCTCACTCCCCGTCAGAAAACCAAGCGCAAGCATCTCGATCCGGGACCGACGATCGCCCTCTGCCCTGCTTGCCATCGTCAAATCCAGGTTCTGTTTGACCACAACCGTCTCGCTCGTGACCTCAACACCGCAGAGGCGCTCAAGCGTGATCCGCAGATGCAAAAATTCCTTGCCTGGGTGAGCAAGCAAGACCCCAACAAGCGAGTGAAGGTCGATCGGAAACTAGCCTAGGAAAGGTTAGGTAATGGGTTCAAACCTGATACCTACTTCACCTCTGTTACGCGCCAGCTCAGCTTCAGATTGATCCAAAAATTCCAAACGGTGACAATCGCGATCGCCAATAGGTTCGCCGCGTAGCGATTGATTCCTAATACATTGAAGAACAGATTCAACAGCAGCACGTTCAGAATCAAGCCCATCAAACAGACCAGATTGAACTTCAGGAATCGCTTCAGACGAGGTGTCCAGCCTCGTTGTCTCCGAGCAACGTCGCCAAACGTCCAGAGGTCGTTCCAGAAAAAGTTGTTGACGATCGCCGTCTCTGCTGCCAAAATCTTGCTGCGCGTCAGCGCCCACCCCAACATTGACGGATCGCTGAGCAGAAATAGCATTGCCATATCGACAACGACACCGCTCAAGCCCACAACCCCGAAGCGGAGAAATCGTCCTGCTGGAAACCGCAAGCGCTGCCGCAGTTTACTGATGCGTCCGCGCGATCGCAGCTTTAGCAAATGCAAAATGTAATCTACATACTGCTTCCAGGTGACTTTGCTTTCGCCTTCTAGACGCTCTTGGAACACATAGCCCACTTCTGCCACATGGCGAATGTCGCCGCGACCCAGCACTTCGATCAATATCTTGTAGCCCATTGGACTCAGTTCACGATCGACGATCGCCCGTCGCCGCACCAAGAAATAGCCGCTCATCGGGTCCGTGACTCGACCCACCACATTGGGCAAAATCATCAATCCCAGCAATTGAGCGCCTCGCGATAGAATCCGTCGCGTAAAGCTCCAATTGCTAACGCCACCGTCCTCTACGTGGCGGCTGGCAACGACCAGATCGGCTCCTTTGTCGATCGCCTCTAGCAGCTTCAGCAGTGTTTCCGGCGGATGCTGTAAGTCGCCATCGATCACACCGAGGATCTGCCCCCGTGCCGCCTGCCAGCCGCGAATCACCGCTGTAGACAGCCCTCGCTCATGCTCCCGTCGCATTACTCGCAATTGGGGAAATTCCGCCGTGAGATCCTGTGCGACTCTCCAGGTTTCGTCCGGGCTGTCGTCATCCACAATAATTAGTTCGTAGTCGCCAGATGTTGCATCGTCCAGCAGAGCACAGAGCGTCCGGACTAGATGCTCCACATTTTCGCTTTCGTTGTAGGTAGGAACAACCAGCGACAAGTGAACAGTCTGCTCCTGCTCTAGCACAGAGCGATGGTAGCCTCTGCCCTCAAGGTTCGAGGAGAGTGGCGATACGGCAAGGGAGCCAGCGGGTGTGGATAACAGGGTATTCACCAATTGACCAGCGTTGGGTAGGGGTTTCTCGATAGCTAGTGTTTCTGCTTCTGAATTTCTGCGCTACGGTCTTAAGGCTAGATTGCGCTAACCAATCATACCGACAGCGCAACCATTCGCCCATCGGGGAGATCGCGTCACTCTGTGAAGCAATTTTAACAATACTATGCTTCGCTCAATTAAACGTACCTGAGTAAAAACCAGGTACGTTTGTCCATTCAGCCCTGTTTCCCAAACTTCTTTGCTGGTGACACCAGGCTTTTTGGAAGCCCATACCCCATCAACCTACGAATTAGACAACATTTATTTAGTACACACAAGTTACTAGCACCAGGCTGCAATAGGCAGGCAACGCCATTCTTGGTGTAGCGTGCATTCAGCTAGGCAGCATTCTGGCAAGAATCGGTAGATAGACCAGAACTCTAATCGCTAACAGCTATTAACAATTAGCGACTAGAGAATATTCAACCTAAGTGACACTCTACTGTTGCAGCAGAGTTAGCGTTTTCTCGCTGGTCTGGCTGCCCCTTGTCGCATTGAGACTGACCTCGTACCGGGTTCCTGGAACCGCAACAGTGGGTTTGAAGTTGAAACTGAAGTTGCCTTGAGCATCGGATTGGACCTGTTGGCTCAGAATGTCGCGATCGATACCAACAATGCCTATCACCGACGTTCTCGCCTTCACGTTCACACTAATCGTGGTGTTGGGGGCGCTGCGTCCGGTCACCTGGACATTGCCGCTAACGCGAGTGTTGTTTTGCGGAGTCAGAATTTCTAGCGGCAGTTGCGCTGTGTTAGTCGTTGTGCCGCCGCCAGCAACGAGGTCGCGGTCCAGCCGAGCCCGAATCGTTTGATCCCCGGACTGCAAGCTTGCTGTCACCGTCGCGGCTCCTTGTCCAAAATAGTCTTGACGTCGCACGACGTATTGCCCTTCGTAGGTGCCGGGAGACACTTCTCGGAGAGGCTGGTTTAGCGCCACGCCCTCGATCGAGAACGTTGCCTTAGCATTGGGAGTTCCCGTCAGCGTAAAGTTCAGCTCGGTTCCTGGCTCAATCTGCTGCACGGGTTGAACCGTGAAGCGGCTGATCGAAGGAGTTTGCGACGTGCTCGTTGTGCTCGTCGTTCCGCTAGTCGTGTTGCCCGCTACGAGTGGCTCCTGCAATCGCACACTTGTGATTTGCCCTCCACGAGTTAGATTTGCCCGCACGACCGTATTTTGAGACACCTGATCGCGGCTGCGAAGCGTGTAGCGTCCTTCGTACACGCCGGGTGCAACTTCCCGCATCGGTACGTTATTTACCAGAGTGCCGATCGTCAGCGTCGCGTTCGCATTCGGAGTTCCCTGAAGCCGGAATACGAGTTCGCTGCCAGGAGATGCCTGCTCGATCGGCTCGACGGTGAAGCTGTCGATTTGTGGAGCTTGTTGAGCCTGCAATCCTGAGGAGTTTGTTTGAGTTATCCCTGGTAGCGCTGCAACTGAACCCAGCAACACAACTGTCAGTGTAGTTGTTAAAAATTTGCTTGTCATAGTTACCTCAAACTTAAATCAATTGAACACAATCGGTCCTTCACCAGTGCAACGTAACCTCTGGTTTCCGCCGTCTATCCTGTGTTGTAAACCGGACTCTACCGATCGGTGGATCCACTGGCTGTAAAAATCTGGTTTAACGACTGGCTAAATTGATTTCGAGCAGCACGATTTATACCAACTCTCTAAATTCTAGCTACAGATCAAATCACTAAAATGTAGGCGGACTCCGGCTTCTGCAGTTTCGTAGCTTGCTTCTCGCGCAGCGAGTATTCCGAATTCCGAATTGGTATTACTGCACCCACCTTTCACAAAAATCTGCAATTGGGCGATCGCCTTCGCGATCGCCGCTGAAAAAGAAGTCATACCAGTTCTCTAAACTTCAGCTAAAGATCAAACGGCTGAAACGTTGATGAAATCCAGCTTTTGCAATTTTGAATTGCGAACTCTGAATTCCGAATTGGTATCACTCCCAGCCAGCTAGCGCTGGCATGGCTGCTGGCTTAGGGTGATGATATTGTGGCGATTCCAGGCACCAAGCGCCGTGCCTATCTTGAAGAAGCTGTTGCGGCAACGGCTAGCACGCTGACCTTCGAAGACCTCCAGCGACTTGAAGAAGGGCACCGAGAGGCGCTGCGGCAGGAGAGCGCTGTGCGAATCAACGTATGAGTACCGTGCACCGCTAAACACCCTCTGCGGCAGTGTTTAGATGGAGCGCAGGTCTACAAGCATCTGTCGTAAGCCCTGCCGCCAATGTGGCGGATGCGTTCCAAGCAGGTCTGTCGTTTTTTGCAGCGACAGAACCGAGAATGCTGGACGACTGGCAGGTGTAGGGTACTCCGCAGTTGTAATGGGCACAACACGATCGACCTTAAGCGGAAACCCTAACGATCGAGCTTCCTCGAAAATCGCGACGGCAAAGTCGTACCAACTAGCAACGCCGCTGTTGGTGTAGTGGTAGGTACCTGCCGTTTCTGCAGACAGGTGAGGCGCGACGTCGGCGATCGCCTCTGCCAAATGCCGTGACCATGTAGGGGAGCCGATCTGATCGGCAACCACGCGGATTTCCTCACGCTCCGCGCCTAACCGCAGCATTGTCTTTACAAAGTTGCCGTGTCCCCGTGCTCCATAGACCCAGGCAGTCCGAAGAATCAGGTGCAGCGGACATGCAGCCCGAATGGCTTCCTCGCCTGCCAGCTTCGATCGACCATAGGCGCCGAGTGGATTAGTCGCGTCAATTTCTTGGTATGGAGAACTGCGGCGACCATCAAATACGTAGTCTGTAGAAATGTGAATAAGTCCGGCTCCGACTTGCTCCGCTGCGATCGCCAGCATTCCCGGAGCGGTTCCGTTCACCGCTATTGCTGCATCGGGTTCGCTCTCTGCTTTGTCTACAGCAGTGTAAGCAGCCGAGTTAATCACAAGCTGAGGATGAAGTTCTTCAATAATTTGATGAATAGAGTCGGGTTGCTCAAAATTTACCTGGTCTCGCCCGACGCAGATTACATCGCCTACAGCCGCCAGTGTGTGCTGCAACTCTTGTCCGACCTGTCCGGTTACGCCAAGCAGTAGGATTCGTTTCATTGTGAGAAGGTCGCGATAAGGTTTGAGTCTGATTTTAAGATGCCTCGTTTGCGCGCCTGTCTCACTATAGTCATGAAATTAATTGATGTTCCTGTACTCATTGTTAACGAGTTGCACCAGAAATCCACCAATCTCGCTTGAACCCATTTGTTAATAGATTGAACCGGAAAAGCTTATCGAACAACCGTTCAAGAAAGCGATTAGTCCAGCACCAGGTGAACAGGTCTTTTAGGCACATTGCACACATCGTAGCTAACAGCAGCTAAGAGCGATTGAAACCCTAGAATAATTGGTAGCGACGCTAACATAACGGTGCCGCTGGTTGCTGGAATACCTGTCTGATTACTGGTGTACCAGTGGTAGATACCAAATAATGCACCGATCGTCATCAGAAATAGTCCAACAAGTAATTCTACTGAGCCAACGTTGAAATCTCTTAGAAAATAGCTGTAAAAAATTCGTTTAAAAAAGCGATTAACGTACTTTCCCGGAAACTCTGCAAGAACGCGATTGATTCGTAAACTACTCACTTCGTCCTCGTACTTCGCCTTCATTGGCATATCGCAAACAACCGCACGGACGATGCTCAGGCGAAACAGCAAATCGCTCTCAAAAAAGTATCGTTTGTCGATCTTATGCAGCGGCAGCATTCTGAGAATTTTGGCGTGAACTGCTGTGTAACCATTGGTTGGGTCCATGATATCCCAATAGCCTGTACACGCTTTACTAATAAACGACAATGCCGCATTGCCAATCAGCCGAATCAGTGGCATGGACTCTAATAGCTGGAGGTCAAAAAACCGATTCCCTTTAACGTAATCAGCTTTGCCATTCAAAATCGGAATCACAAATTTCGGCAGCAGTGATGGGTCCATTTGACCATCGCCATCGAGCTTGACGATGACTGTTGCTCCATCGTCGATCGCTTTCACGTAGCCAGAGAGTACAGCCCCGCCAACTCCCTGATTTTCTGCATGAAAAATGACCGTCAGACGAGGATCGCAGCAACATTCTTTGACGTATAGCCCAGTTCTTTCTGGACAGGCATCATCAACAACATAAATTCGATCAACATCTTGACCAATTTGAGCGAGCAACGGCAGAATAAACGCTTTGGTTCTATAACAGGGAATGACAACAGCAATCATGCAACCAAACTCTTACAGCTAGCGAGATTTGAAGGCGTCGATCGGGACTCCAACAGCATCCTCATGTAGTAACCTAGGCTGGCGTTCTGGAATAAGATTAATGTGGGCGTAGCGGTTAAAGATTCGCTGAAACTCTGTCTCAGGCAGTTCAGGAAATATCTTTCTAAAAAAGCCTAAATGAGGAGTTGGTAACACGTGAGAAATCGATCGATAGCCCCAACCATTTAGGATTGCTCCAGGAAACCCTTCAACCGCAAGTAGGCGATTGGACTGCTCTGCCGCTTTCGCATCCAGGGATAAAGTAACACTCGTTTGTGGACGATTAAAAACTAGCCATGCGGACTGCACAGGATTGAAAGAGCCAAATGCCAGAAAACCACAAAACAATGCAGCAACAAGCAGCGCAGTGTTGCGCTGCTCAACGGTGATTCGTTTGGCAAAAACAGCTAGTAGCAGTATCGGTAGAAGTATGACTAAATCCAGTTGATCCACATACGATCTCATCGCTTTGTAAAGTACCCAACTCAGCACCGTCATGCCAACAAAGATGCTGACTCTTACTAGAGTTACTTTAATGCCCAGTTTCTGTGCCAGAAAAGCAACCAGCAGCAGCAGCAGCAATCCGGCTGCAAAAAACATCCGGACGGGAGGAATTCGATTCCACAGAAGCAGTGCCCCAACCCAAGATGGCAATGGCAGCAGTATCCAAGCCCAGGTTGCAAGAATGCCACCCGTAACTATGAATACGCCTCGTTTGAAGCTGAAACCGGACTCTTGCCACTTTCCATAGTCCAGAAACACCAGCACCGCCAGCGTGTAAAACGCACCGATCGTGCTGATTTCACAAATATTTCTTCCAATTAAAGAATCGTGGTTGTAAATCTGGGAGACTGGCAGAAACTGGGAGATCCACTGCTCAAAAACAACACTTCCCCCACTGCTAACTCGCTGACCCGGATAGACCGTGCTGGCAGTTGCCAAAAGATAGTCACGGAGATAAAAAATCACTGTACCCACGCTGGCAATTCCAGTGATACCAAGCGCGACTAGAGTCTTCCCTTTTAGCTGATGCGGGTGAAACGCTAACAGAACAATGAATCCCACAAATGCCAGCGAAATAAATAGGGGAGGATAAAAGACTGAAATCATCCAGCTAGTAGAAATCCAGTAAAAAAGTCCAAGCCTTAGCGGCAATGAAAAATTTTTAGTTAGAACAACAATAATCCAGGGAAAGAACGCGTACCCTGGTCCTAGAATCGTCCACCAATATTGCACGTATCCTGTAAAAAATAGAATAGCGGAGAGCAAAAGCGCGTGCAGTTTAGTGATACCGATCGTGCAAAATAACAAGTAATAGCCGATAATAAATATGGCAAAAATAATATAATGATGAAACGAAAATGCGTAGGCTGGATTGACTAGTCGATACAACCACAAATCAGGCTTAAACAGCAAGCCCCAATCCGCGATCGGCAGCGAAATGTAAATCCTTAAATCTTCGTTGTAGGGTGAGGTCTGGTTATAGCGCTGAAACTGATTATTTACAGTTGCCTGAGTTAATGGTGTTGCAACTGTCCATTCATCGCTCCGAATTGGGCGGGGTTTGCCGTGCACCAGTTCTTTTTTGACACCAAATTGTTCTAGGACGATTGCATAAGAAGACGGCGACCATGCACCTGCAATATACACAATCCCGCCAGTGAATAGAAACACAACCAGTAGCGTCGTAAACCCTAACCGCCGCATTCGACTTAGCATACTATCCTCGATCGCCCAACAATCAGCGATATAGTACGGCGTTTTGTGCCCCGTTCCTAGTAGTTGATAGCAAATGCTTTGCTCGCGGCTAAGTTAGAGTTCAAACAAGACATCGCGGTTTGATAGGTTGGGATTGTAGTAAGGGTCGTACTCCAACGCATCCAAATACGATCGCCACTTGTGGTTAAAATTCTGCCACTCTTTAGGCTGCAGTCCCTTCTCGCGGCTAACCGACTCATAGTGAACGAGTTGAGCAAACGGTGTTACGACATTCCGAAATCCTGCTTGATGCGCCTTCAAGCACAAATCCACGTCGTTGTAGTTTAGGGGAAATGCTTCGTCCATGCCGTTGATCTGCTGAAACACATCCTGACGCATCATCAAGCACGCCCCCGTCACTGCCAAATAGTTGCGGTTGACGATATTGGAGCAAAAATAGCCCGGATGATCGTCCTGCATGCCGTAAAACGCATGACCCGGATTGCCGTTGAGCACCATTACACCAACGTGTTGAAGGCGGCGATCGGGAAACAGTAGCTTTGCGCCAACCGCTCCAATCTCGCGCTGTTGAGCAAACTCCAGCATCGACTCCAACCAATCCGGCGTCACCACCTCCGTGTCGTCGTTGAGCAGCAGCAGCACCTCGCCAGATGCCTTAGCCGCGCCGTAATTAATGCGCCGGGAAAAATTAAACGGCTCTCGGCAGCGTACAAGGTGCAGCGTCGCCGGATCGGGAACGTGCTCGCAGATCGCCTGCAACACTGCCTCTGGGATGTCGTAGCCATCGACGAGCACCAGCTCAAAATTTCGATAGCTGCTGCGCTCTTGAATGCTGCGGATGCAGTTTTCTAACAGGCAGAGAGAACCATTCGCGGTTTCGATAGTTTTTCCGGCACTGGGAATAATGATGCTGATGAGTGGCTGTCCCTGTGGCTCTCGTCGCACACGAAAAAAGCCAGCGCGATCGGTAGTCTCCACCCGTCCCGGATAGGCGCTCCGCGCCACCATCTCCTCCAGCGCTTTACGAGCCGCGAGGTACGCCCACGGTTTCGCCTGCTCTCCGGAAGTCACGGACGCCGGAATCACGCGCCAGTGGTAGAGCACCTTAGGCAAGTGGTAGATGTTCGAGGTCTGCTCGACAACGCGCAGCACCAAATCGTAATCTTGAGCGCCCTCATAGCCCACGCGAAAACCACCGATTTGACGAATCAGGCTGGCTCGGTAAACGCCCAAATGACAGGTATACATGCAAGCGTGGAAATACTCTGGCGACCAGTCTGGTTTAAAGAACGGATCGCAGCGGTTCCCCTTCGGGTCAAGTTTGTCTTCGTCGGTATAAATAAAGTCAGCGTTGGGGCGCTGGTTGATCAGCTTGGCAACCTCGAATAGCGCCTCGATCGCCAGCTCATCGTCGTGATCTAGCAGCGCGATATAATCTCCTGTTGCCAATTCCAATGCTGAATTGCTGGCGGCAGAAATATTGCCGTTCTCTGAACGAAAGACAATTTTGATGCGCGGATCAACCCGACTGTAGTGAGCCAGCAGTGGTTGAATGTCAGGATTTGTTGAAGCGTCGTCAGCAATGCAGAGTTCCCAGTTGGGGTAAAGCTGACGGCGGACGGATTCGATCGCCTTTTTTAGCCAAGTCGCCTCCACGTTATAGACGGGCATAATCACCGAGAACGTTGGGCGCGCTTGCCACTGCGCCATCTCAGTTTCTGCTGCCAATCGATCGAGCTTGGAACGGTGCTGAGCCACCCACTGTCGGTACGTGGTTTGGCGGCGCGATCGCTCTAGAATTCGCCAGTAGATAAATTCCAGCGTGCCTCGTGTACCCCGTTCATGCCAAATCTTCTTAAGCTTAGTAAGACGTCTGAAAATCATAGAGAACGGGCAGTTTCACGAATGGAACGACGCTCTTAGCGCGACTTTAGCTGAATGAGAGGCAGCACCCAAAAAATTGCGTCAGAAAGACCGGGTCCAGACAGTCTTACCCTGACCCAATAGTCGTGTTTAGCATATCAGAAACAACTGCGTAGCGTCCGCCTGCCATTTACTCAGCCGATGTTAGCTGCGACGGGATCAGAGCATCTGCCGAGGGAATATCCTCTGGCAGAATCGTTGTTAGCACCTCATCGGTGAGCGTAGAAATTACGGCTAATCGGTTCGCCTGCTGCTCAATCGTCTTTTCAAACAGATTGCGGACCAGTCGCCCATTGCCAAACGTTTCATCGCGCTGATCGTAAAGCTGATTAAACAGCTTCAGCAGGGTTTGATTCGCCGCCTCGGTGGGCGTAAAGTGGCTGTCTTTACACATTTTGTGGAAGATCGCCAACAGCTCATCCGGCGTGAAGTCCTGGAAGTAAAAATAGCGATTGAAGCGAGATTTCAGACCAGGATTCGATTCAATAAACGTTGCCATTGGTCCCGTGTAGCCTGCCACAACTACCACCAAGCGATTGCGGTAATCTTCCATCCGCTTCAGCATCACATCGATCGCCTCTTGCCCAAAATCCTGAGCAGAGTTGCCTGACTTGAGGGCATACGCTTCATCCACAAATAGCACGCCATCCAGTGATGATTTCACTAGCTCATCCACTTTCTGCGCCGTGCCGCCAATAAACGACGCCACCATGCCTGCGCGATCGGTTTCAACCACGTGCCCTTTGCTGAGAAACCCCAACTCTTTAAGAATTCGCCCCATTAATCGCGCTACGGTGGTTTTTCCTGTACCTGGAGGACCGCCAAAGACCGAATGCAGCGAGACTGGCGTTTTTGCCAATCCGCGCTGTGCTCGAATCTGCTGCACTTTCAAGAAATTGGTTAATGTCCTAACCTCTTCTTTAATCGTCTCCATGCCAATCAGTTGATTGAGTTCATTCAGCACAGCTTGAAGTCCATCAGGCGTTGCTGTGCTAGACGTGGGATGCACAATCGTGGCGCTTGAGTTGCTGTAGGTATGGAGCAACCGCCAAACGTCCGCTAGCGCGTCCATCTCCTGCATCGTGGTGATTCCATCCGCCTTCACCATCACTTGAGCGAACCGATAAATCGCGTTCACGGTTTTGTCTAAAAAGCTAGTTCCGCGCTGTTCATCTAGCTGATTTAGCAGGGACGGTAAGGCAAACTCATCTTGTGGTTTATCCCTCGTTAGCTCTAGCAAAAGCCTCAAGGATTCCTTCTCGTAATCGCGTCGAGTTGCAGCAGCATCCCACAAATTGACGACAGCATTCAGCTTGTCAGAGTCCTGCTTAATTAGCGCAAAAGCCGCTAAGAATCCTAACAGTTCCCCCGACGTAATCTCCTTGCGACTGCGTCCACAAATTTGCACAATCTTCGCTAAATCGGTCAGGATATGCTGCTCATATCCGCCCATCTCCAGTAATGGGACAAGCGTTTTATACAGGAGGTTAGCTTCTTTTTTGATCTCCCTGGTGTTCACAGCACTCTCCTGGTACTGAAAGAAGGCTAACAACGATCGACGAATCGCGATTAGCTGCGTCTGTTGGCTTAAACAGGGTCCAGTGTACCAGGCTCAGACGAATCTAGCCTCTGACGATCGACACAGGCGCGGATCATCAGAGGCTAAAAACGAGAGCGTCGGTGATAGGTACGGAGAGGGGGGGATTCGAACCCCCGTTGAGTTGCCCCAAACTTGATTTCGAGTCAAGCGCATTCAACCGCTCTGCCACCTCTCCAGGTGGGACGAGACATGGATTTAGCGCTAGGACGAGTCCGATCGCGCAGTCCACCGCTCGGTGCTTTTCTATTCTACAGGGCAGTGGGTTTATTGTCGCTATCGAGTAGGGTCTTCACGCCCTCTCTTGGCGTCCATTGCAGCGCACCATCGCGTCCGGTCCAGTACAGGCGAGTTCCCGCCGCACGCAGACGCTCGGCGGTGTCTGGGTGGATCGCGTTCCCCGACGCGATCGCCACTTGCGGACGAAGCGCAGTGATTAGGTCTGGCTGCAACTGCCGTCCAGACCACCAAAGCACCTGGGTTGTAGGCAGCTTACCTGCGTTGACCAATGCCGTCTGCTGCTGGGGAGTCAACGACCCCAACCACAGCCAGCGCTGAGCTTGTAGTTGCAGTTCAACGATCGGCGGATCAGCGTTTACCAGCTTGAGTTGAGTAGTTCCGAGCGACGCGGTTTGTGCAGGCGTCAGGTTCACGAAGCGGTCTACCTTGCGGGCACGATCAGCACTTGCGAAGCTGTTTGGAGAAACCGCGTAGGCAGTTTTGATCGGGAGCTGCTCTCGGAGCTTAATCCAGCCGTTGCGAGTCGCGGAGTTCGACGCCGTCGCGATCGCCCAGTCAATCTGGTTGACACCCTCTTTTTGCAGAAACGGCAGCACCGTAGCACCTGTGGTCGCGTCATCTCCGCTGTTAACCAGCCCCAACCGTTGACCGTCTTGAATCACCAGGATCGGCTGGTCCTTCGCCGCCAGTACGGTGACGCGGAACAGGGCGGCTCTTGCCTGCCACGCAGGAAAAAATACTAGCCCCACTCCTAACAGCAGCGCCACCCACCAGCGCTGCTGCCACCAGCGTTGTAGCCACGTCAGCGTTAGCAGCGCATAGAGCACGATCGCCACCAGCACCGAAATTGTCCCGATCGCATAGGCGTTTCCGGGTAGCTGCCCAGAACCGTTGACGATCGCCAAAAGCGCCTGAGCCGGAAGCTTCAGCAGCCACGCCAACGCACTCCCGGCAGGCGACCAGATTAAAGCAGCGAGGGCGCTGATCATGCCGCCAATGCTGAGAAGGGAAATCAGCGGCGTCGCAATTACGTTGACCAGGATGCTGTAGGGAGACACGACACCAAAGGCATAAAGCTGCACGGGCAGCGTCCACAGGTACGCCGCGATCGGCACCGCAATCAGTGGCGAAAGTGCACTCGGCAACCAGTCAAGCCGCTGCGCGATCGGCGGCACAGTCACAAGCAGTCCCAGCGTTGCCAGCACGCTAAGCTGAAAGCCCAAATTCCAGATCCACAGCGGATTGACGACGAGCAGGATCACGATCGCCACCAGCAACGATCCCAGCGGCTTCACCTTGCGCCCCAGCACAAGAGCCACCAACCCGCCAAAGCCCATTAGCGCCGCCCGCAGCACCGCAGGCTGCGCCCCCGCTAGTCCGACAAACAGGGCAAGGGCGCCCGTACCCAGACAAAATTGCACCCGCTCCGACCAGCGGTAAGTCAACGCCAACACCACGCCTAGAATCAGCGACGTTTGGAAGCCCGACGCTGCCAGCGCATGAGCCAAACCCGCTCGCACAAAAGCGTCCTTGACCTCATAGGGCATATCCACTGCGCGTCCCCCCAGCACCATTGCGCTCACCAAGGGTCCCTCAGCTCCGCTCAACCAGCGAGCCTGCGATCGCACAATCTGCTGCTGCACCGTCCACCAGCCCCAGCGCGCTGGCTGCTCCGGCACCTCGACTGCCCTTCCCCGCATGCCGGTGAAGCAGCCTTCTTGCCGCAGGTACGCCTGAAAGTCGAAGCCGCCAGGATTGGTGGCGGGCTTAGGCAAATAGAGAGAACCCGCGACGCGAACGGTTTGCCCTGGCAATAGTTTTGCAGCCTCCGATCGCGGCACCGTTACATAAACCTTGCCGCTGACAGGCTTGCTGTTGCGATTGGGGAGAACCTGCTGAACGGTTAGCCAGACCTGTGCATTTTGGCTACGCGTCAGACGAGGCAGGCTATCCACCTCGCCGCTAACGATCCACTCCTGCTTTGCTGCATTGGGAGAAGACAGCAGCTTGCTGATATCGGTTGCGCCTGCGTAGGGCACTCTCGCCTGAAAATACAGGCTTGCTAGCAGCCCCACGACGCCTGCTGCCAGCCAGATCTGAGGATTCGGCGCGAATCTCCAGACGCGGCGAATCGTTAGCGCTAGACCAACCCCTAGCGCCAGTACCACTCCACCGCCCCAAGCAACCACCGTAGACAGTAGCCCCGCAACATACGCCAAACACAGCACGATCGTGCTAACTGACCCCATGATGAATTCCCCTCGCAACAGCGCCCAGACCGTTAGGCGTTGCTAGAGTGCCCAGAATTCCGGCGGTTAGAGCGACAGCCCCAGTCGGATTCCTAGCGCTGTGTGCACGATCAGCAAGCCCAGCGCAACGGTGCCCACGTAGGCGTGCAGCAATCGCAGGGGCGCTTTGTCGCCCCAGAAACCCGCCAGGGATAGGACGCCGTTGGTGCCCAACAGCAGCAGAGCGATCGTCCCAGTCCAGAAGTGCGGGCTTTGCAGAATCGGATGATGGTGCATGACGAGGGACAAAACGCCGCCCGTGTAACCCAGCGCCAAAAACACGGACATTAACGGAGCCAGCTTGCGGTGGTCGGCACGGCTTTTCAGCATGGCGTCTTTGTCTTGCGCCAGTCGCCCGCGCCAGCCCGTCCAGCCGACGAAGCTGCCCATGACGAAAATCACGATGCCCATCATCACCGGATGTCCCCAATGGACGATCGGGTCCGGCAGATTCAAACTGCGAAACCACTGAGCGATCGGCTCTAGCAGTTGACTCATGTTTTCGCTCAAATTAAACTCACTCAGGTTCGACATAGAGTTGCTCACATCTAAGGGGTTCCAGCTATCTACTGCTATTGACGGTTGAAGTATAGAGCCGTGTCAATCTCAGACCAAAGATTTTGTATCAGCAAGATTGGTGATAAATGCTGCATTTTGTTTGCGTCCGTCATACAGAATTTAGTATTCTCACTGGAACGAGTGCAGCCCAATGGCTCTCCTAAGAGTTTATTAATGCGTTTCGCGGATCAACAAAATCAAGGTAAAACAGCACCGAAGTCATAAAAATGCTGTTGAGCCAGCCCGATGACGTCAGGGAGTGAGAAACGGTGCAAAAGCTGATCAAATATCTCCGAGAGCAAGCCAGCGACCAAAATTTTCTCCATCAGTTGGAGCGAGTCGAAACGATCGTATCCAAAGTGCTATCGCTGGCAATGGTCATCGTAATTCTGATATCGGTGTACCAACTGGGCGCTTCGCTAGTTCAAGAATTGATCCGTCCCTCGGCTGAAGATTTTGGAACTGTTCTGTTTACAATCTTCGGCATGTTTCTTAATGTCTTAATTGCACTAGAAATTTTGGAAAACATCACTGCCTACCTGAAAAAGCATGTGATTCAAGTGGAACTCGTCATCGTCACTTCATTGATCGCCGTTGCCCGAAAAATCATTATTCTTGATCTTGAGAAGAAAGGTCCATTCGATCTGATGGCGCTAGCAGCCGCGATCGCAGCGCTCTCTGTTAGCTACTGGATTGTTCGCCGCGTCAATCAGCGATCTTCAGACTCCTGACAAACAGTTATTATCATGCATGATCAGACTGAGTGATTAGCCAGTTCAATCAAATTTTTAGAACAAAATAATAAAGGACTAATCGCTAATTTTTATGTCCCACTATTTTCAGTTTGAATCTGACTTTGTAGACTCGCTTCGCTGTATTCCCATGCAGGTGCGGCTAAAGCTAGACACGTGTGGCGTCAAGCTAAAACTGTCGCAGTGGAATCGGTTAGGGACCGACGATCGACAACGTCTGGTAGAGATGCCCTGCGAAACGGTGGCTGAAGCGCAGACGTATCACGATTTTCTGCATCGTCTGATTCTGGAGCATACGGCAACGCCTGCATCAGATTTGCCGATCGACCCGGATCCCGCTTGGCTGGACGCTTCGACCATTCCTGTAAGCGTGCAGGAAAAAGCTCATGAGGTTGGAGCAACGATCGACCTTGAGCAGTGGACTACGCTGACACCGCTTCAGCGCTTTGTCCTAATTAAGCTAAGCCGCTCTGGACATGAAAATGCCAACTTTCTACCTGCTCTGAAGGAATTTAATCTTGCCTAAACGCTGCACGAGCAAAACAAAGGGCAAGCGGGGTAGTCCGCTTGCCCTCAGATTTATTAAAGACGCTGCCGCATTCCGGCTACGTTTATTAAGAAAGTTGAACTATTTTCAGCATCATGGGTAGTTTCACGGGTGGTTTCACAAGTGTTTCTACCGCAATCTATCTCGCTGACAAGATCGCTACGAGCGTAGATCCCCTTAGAATAACGAGATGATTCCCACCAATCCAAAGCTGGTCAATGCCAATAGAGCAGCCATTGAGATTGATTCACCAAGATGCTTTTTTGTGGAATTCATGAGTGATTACCTGTTTTTTAAGGATGTCATCTACAATACCAAGCCAGCTCATGAATAGATCAGGTTCATTATGAAACTTAAATGAGCTTAATCTTACTTAATCTTTTACTCATTTCACGAACCCACTCTTGCTTGTAACCTCACTCTCGCTTGTAACGATCGTGGGGCTGATCGAGGAGAATCTTCAATACAGTCCTGAATTAAACAGTCCATGTCATCTGATTTACTGACCTCGGTGCAAACCCTATTGCAGCAAGCAGCCTCGCTGCTGCTGTACCAGTCGGTTCTGGCAGACGAGCGGGGACAGTCGTTCTTAAATCTGCTGCGGACGATTCGCTACGCTAAAGAGAACCCGACGCAAGACGCCGAGTGTCTATATGCCTATGGGCAATGGTTTCAGGCAATGGCAGCAGGAAACCAGACGTGGCACGACTATGTAGTAACGCAGATTCTCCGAGACGAGAATGTCTTTTCGCGGCAGGTGCAAGTAGCGGATCTCGATCGCCTCTCACCTGCAATCGTGGCAGCGGCTCAGCATGATCTCCACACTCTGCAATGCATCGCCGCCTGTACAGGAGAGGATCTGAGCCAGTGGGTGCAAGCCGTGGGCACAATCACACCGGTCGTTTGGACTGCACCCGCCACAGAGCGATCGTGCTTGACAGACATTGATGATTGGGCAACGGGTCTGGAGGCTTTGACGGCGCACTATCGCCGGACTGGAACGGGGCTATTGGCTGAGTATCGGGCACTGCGCTGGCAGGCGGGGCAACTGGTGGGAATTGCCCATCCCGATCCGGTAATGGTGGAGAGCTTGGTGGGCTACGAGGCGCAGAAGGAGACACTGCTAAAAAATACTGAGTTTTTGCTTAACGGCTATACAGCGCTGCATGTGCTGCTGTACGGTAGTCGCGGGTCGGGTAAGTCATCGCTGGTAAAAGGCTTGCTGCATGAGTTTGTCGATCGTCCCCTGCGTTTAATTGAAGTCAGCAAATCGGAGTTGAGGGAGCTACCCACAATCGTCGATCGACTGCGCGATCTGCCGCAAAAGTTTATTTTGTTTGTGGACGATCTGTCGTTTGAGGAAGACGAGGACGCCTATAAAGCGTTGAAGGTTGTACTGGAAGGCAATCTCACGGCTCGCCCGCAGAATGTTGTCATCTACGCCACGTCTAACCGTCGCCATTTGATCCGGGAGTTCTTTGGCGATCGTCCCCGACCCAGAGATGGCGATGAGGTTCACGCGTGGGATACGGTGCAGGAAAAGCTGTCGTTTAGCGATCGCTTCGGCTTGACGCTGACGTTTGAGCCTGCGGACCAAAAAACCTATTTGGCGATCGTGCATCATCTGGCTGCCCAAGCCGGATTGTCGCTGGATTCCGATGAGCTAACCCAGCAGGCGCTTCAGTGGGCAACGCGGCACAACGGTCGATCGGGGCGATCGGCTCGGCAGTTTGTAGATTTTCTCAGTGCAGAATTGGCAGTAGGCAAGGAAAGTAGAAGTTCAAAATTTTGAACTTCTACTTTTGAACTTAAAACCGATATCCGGCTCCAAACTGAAACCGCAATGAAGACGCGTTGCCACTGCGGTCCTGATTCAGGTTCAACTTCGTGTCGCCATAGATTACTAAATTTTTACCAGCAGATGCCTCAATGCCCGTCGTCAGCACCATGCCGCTCTGAGTTCCCAAAGGCGTTACGGTGCCTGGACGAACGATCGCGTATCCCGCTCCAGCGTAAAGATTGGTGCCGCTGCCAACCGGGAGATCGTAGGAGAGGATGGGCAGCACAGCACTGCGTTCGGAATGGACAAAGACGGTGCCCCGTACCGAAATCGGACTATTGGGCACATCATAGCGTCCCTGAAACTGGCTTCCTGCCGTTGACTGGCTAGACTGACTGTTAAAGGCTGCTCCGTTCATTTGTCGCAGGGCAGCATCGACAATCCAGTCTTGCGGCTCGATCGACTTCAGCAGATTGGGCAACTCGTCTTGCAGAGCGCTGCCATCTACTGCAACGCCAACGTAGCTGCCCTCCAATCCAGACTGCGCCAAGGCGGATTGCGTCAACAGTACCGCTCCAAGCGCACCCAATCCTAGCCAGAGTCTCATAAACGTGCTGTACATAATCTGGTCCGTTCCTGATTACGCACGTTGAGCGATCACGTCCGGAAAGGTTCATCGATCGAACTCACTGAGCGGTCCTTAATAGTCTCTTTACCTTCATTCTTAGGGATGAGCGGTACTTTGACAGAAGTATTTAATCGAGTGTCGCGATCGATCTGATTCAGACCTGCACTCGATAGCGTTTACTGTAACGTTTAGGAGACGAGACAATGGGTTGGCTACAACGATTATTCGGTATGGGAAAGCCACAAGGTGCTCAAGTGAACCCAGCACCCGCACCTGCTCCAGAGCAAGCGGCAACGGGAGAAACGAGCGAAGACGCCATTTCGCCTGAGCGCATTGGCTTAAACGGCGAGTATGACCAGAGCGGACTGGCAAAGCGGGTCGCGCTGGCCTTCGACGAAGATCCGCAGCTAGACGACATAGACACGCTATACGTTGCGCAAACGGGAACAACAGTGGTTCTTAAGGGCAAAGTCCCCAGTCAGGATATTTTAAGCCGCATGGTTGAGGTTGCTAAAGGCGTCAACGGTGCCCAATCTGTCGAGACCGATCAAGTCACGATCGGCTAATCAGCGTCGATCGTCGCTCTAAGCGAACAGCAGTTAGGATTTGTGGTTTAATCCTGTACCAATCAGACAGGTGGTTCTGCTCAACCCTCAACTGCGGAGGATTGAGCAGAGCCGAAATTCGGATTCCAAATTCCGAATTCCAAATTCCGAATTAGTACTAGTCCTTTTTTTGGATTGCTCAATGCCGTTTGTCTACTCTCGCACAGTGCGCTTTAGCGATACTGACGCGGCTGGCGTTGTGTATTTCGCATCGGCGCTGTCGATCTGCCACGAAGCCTACGAGGCGTCCTTGGCGGCAGTCGGAGTCGATCTGCGATC
>NZ_JACJPG010000046.1 GCF_014695955.1 Leptolyngbya sp. FACHB-36
TATGACTTGGGAGACACGGCGGCATGGCAGGTCTACGACGGGGTTGAGGATGAGTCTGTGGGCACGCAAATGGCGGTGAAAGCCACAGCGGGTCAGGTGCTCACCTACAACGGCACAATCATCGAAGCAGTGTTTCACTCGTCGGCGGGCGGCTGCACCGAGAATGTCGAGAATGTGTGGGTGCAAGCGCTGCCCTACCTGCGATCGGTGCCTGACTACGACCAAGGCTCTCCGGTTTATCAGTGGAGCGAGACGTTCTCGCGCAGCGACCTCAGCAACCGCATTTCGGGAGTGGGAAATATCGTCGCGCTTCAGCCAGAAAAAATAACGCCGTGCGGACGGGTGATCTCCATGCAGGTGATTGGTGAGGATGGCAAGCGTCAGGTGAAGCGCTCTGTTAGTGGAGAAACCCTGCGAAATGCGCTGGGGTTAAGAAGCACGCTGTTTACGATCGTGCCTCAAGCTGGCACCACCGACACCAAGAGCAAGCAAAATGCTCCTGGCTCGTTTCAGGTGACAGGGCGCGGCTTTGGACACGGGCTTGGGCTGAGTCAGTGGGGTGCTTACAATCTGGCGCAGCGGGGCGCAAACTATCAGCAAATTCTGTCCCACTACTACCAGAAGACGACGCTGGCTCAGATTCAGGTGCAGTAGCGATCGCGCCGCCGACCGCAGAAGTCACTATGATAAAGGTGGATTCTGAGGCACGGGCATGTTAAGTAAGCCAAGAAGTCGTAAAGTGGCTACGCTGCTGGCGTTTGCGGGAGCCGTCTCCCCTGTAGCAGGCTGGCACAAGTTTTATTTAAAGCAGCCGCTTTGGGGCGTGCTGTATTTCTTGCTGTCTTGGACGCCGATTCCCCGAATCGCCAGCGCGATCGAAGCCGTCTGGTTTCTTGCTCAGAACCAGGACGAATTTGACCTGAAGTTCAACGAGGGCGTTCCGTCCAGCGTTGGCACAAAGCCGTTAGCCGAGGCAGTCGATCCGGCTCAGATTACCGCGATCGCCGATGCTGTGCGCCAACTGGATCAGCTCCGCGCCGATGGGCTGCTCTCCGAATACGAGTTTGAGCAGAAGCGGCGGCAGCTCCTCGATCGGATTGCTTAACAGTGAGCGGTTAGATATTCAGGCTGTTGCGTTTAGCTGTACGAATGGCATTTTTAGATTGGCTATCGACGAAAACCCAAGTGCGCAGCGGGACACCACCTGCGTCTGTACGATCGCGCCTGCAAGACCCGTACTACCGCTTTCAGTCGGTGGAGGAAGTTGCGATCGCGGCAAGCTTGGGGGTTCAGCTTGATGTCAACCAAGCCAGCGTCGATGACTGGCTGCGGCTACCGGGGGTGTCCATTCATCAGGCGCGGCTGCTGGTAGACTTGACGCGATCGGGCGTGCAGTTCCACTGTTTAGACGATATTGCGGCTGCGCTTAGCCTGTCGGTGCAGCGACTCAAACCGCTGGAACCCGTGCTGCGCTTTTGCTACTACGACCCAGAAAGCGTCTGCATGATTCAGCCGCTCAACCCCAACAGCGCCACGGTCGAAATGCTGATGCGAATTCCTGG
>NZ_JACJPG010000460.1 GCF_014695955.1 Leptolyngbya sp. FACHB-36
GTCTGCCATCTCAGACTTCAAACAAGCTGCCAAGTTTTATCAACAGATTGGCAATTCAGAACGCTATCGCGCTGCTCTCGATCGCATTACATTGATCACCGCTCAGTAGCGGGCGATCGCTCAGTTGCGATCGCACTGCTTAAGCACAAGACTGTTGAACTCCAGGTGAACTGACATGGTTGCCCAGACCGACATCTACACGCTGAATCTGCCTTGGGATGAACTCCCATTGAACCTGCTTGAAGATAACCAGAAATTACACTTTCGACAGCACGTCCAGATTAGCCGTCATACAACCGAAGAAGTGCTTTGGTCGGCTGCTACTTGCTGGAAATGTGCGCCTGGTACAAGCGAAAGGAACCTCCGTCTTGAGACCGGGAAAATCAGTTTTACCAATTACTTTCACCTTGAAGACGCACCAGATCGTAGATTGCTAATGCTAACGACCAAGATAAGCAGCGGCAAGTAACTCCAGGCACTTCACCAAAGTCCTCACCCGCCTGCTTCATCGCCTGGTTAGACGCATTGGGGTGGCAGCAGCAAGCCTTACCTGAGCAAGACGCGCAGTTCGCGTCTACGACTGAATAAATTCTAAGAGGTCTGCATTGATCTGGTCTGCATTCGTCGTTGGCATGCCATGCGGGAAACCCTTGTAGGTTTTCAATATCGCACCCTTCACCAACTTGGCGCTCAGTGGACCAGAGCTTTCATAAGGGACGACTTGGTCATCATCGCCGTGCATTACCAGGGTCGGCACCGAGATCTTCTTCAGGTCCTCTGTGAAGTCGGTTTGGGAGAAAGCCACAATGCCATCATAGTGTGCCTTAATCCCGCCCATCATGCCCTGTCTCCACCAATTCTCAATCAACACCTTGGGCTGCCTTCGCGCCCGGTCGATTGTAACCGTAAAAGGGTCCGGCTGGGAAATCCCAATAAAATTGCGCCCGGTTAGTCGCCACCTGCACTTGGAGGCCGTCGAATACTTCTTTGGGCAGACCGCCGGGATTGTCGAGAGTCTTCACCATCAGTGGTGGCACTGTGCTGATGAGAACAGCCTTGGCGACCCGACTTTCGCCGTGGCGCGCTATGTAATGTGCGACCTCTCCGCCGCCAGTTGAGTGACCAACATGGATAGCATTCTCTAAATTAAGATGCGCGGTGAGCGCGGCAAGGTCATCGGCGTAGTGATCCATATCGTGTCCGTCGCTGACTTGGCTCGATCGTCCGTGACCTCGCCGGTCATGAGCAATGACGCGATAGCCGTGGCTCAAGAAGAACATCATTTGAGTGTCCCAGTCGTCGGCTGATAGCGGCCACCCGTGCGAAAAAACAATGGGCTGACCGCTGCCCCAGTCCTTGTAGTAAATTTCTGTCCCGTCTTTGACTTTGATCGTGCTCATATATTTTTTCCGGTAGCTTGTTTAAGCAGTGGTGATGGGTCCGTTGATAAGCAATTGTAAAATACCAACTGCGTGATGGTTCAAAGAAGCTGCCGCTAGAGCGCTTTCAAGCTGGAGATTTCACAAGGATTCGCCCTAAAGAAGAATCACAGTTTTCTTGCGTCTAACGTTCCTGCTGAGCGGATGCAAACAATATTGGTAGCGACACCGAGAATTTTTGACGCGTTTCTTGGACAGAGGGCGATTTGCAAATCTTTGATCTGACTCGACAAACTCAGGTATGACGGCTTACGTCTGAATTACGGGTGCTTTAGAGGGTCTGGGCGATCTAGCGAACATCTGTCAAAGATTAGCAATGCCGCGTTTGAGTGCTACTAGAACAGCTTGTGTGCGATCGCTGACTCCCAGTTTCCTGAGAATACCATTAACGTGAAACTTGATTGTGCCTTCACTGATGTGCAGAATCTTAGCAATCTCCTGGTTTGACTTGCCTTCGGTTATTTGAAGTAGCACTTGACGTTCACGTTCGGTGAGTTGGGGGCTATTCATGCGCTCAGCTAACCGAGCACCCACTTCTGCAGGAATGTATTTTTGTCCGGCATGGACGCACTGAATTGCTTTGACTAGCTCCTGACGAGTGACGTTTTTCAGCAGATAGCCTCTGGCTCCGGCACTGAGTCCGCGATAGATATCTTCGTCGCCGTCATAGGTAGTCAGCACAATGATGCGGGCATTGGGAAACTCCTGACGAATCGTAGTGATTGCGTCAACGCCGCCCATCTGGGGCATTTTCAAATCCATCAGCACCACGTCGGGCTGATGTTGACGAAACAGTTCAACCGCTTCGATGCCCGTACTAGCTTCAGCCACCGCTTCAACGCCAGTCGCATATTGAATGATCATCGATAGACCAGAGCGCACAACGGGATGGTCGTCGGCAATTAGGACTCGAATGTCGGTGTCGCTCATGGTGCAGGAGGAGGGGAAGGACGGGTAGCGGGCGGAGAGGGAGAACGGGGTTCGGGTTCTCCGACGTTTCGTTGGTAATTCACCATTGGGTTCCCTCCGTGTGGTTGTCATAATTTTTCTCTTCTCGCTTCTGCCTAGCTCAAGGGTGCTTCGACGAGAATTTGAGTGCCTTGTCCTGGCTGACTGGTGAGGCTGAGTTGAGCACCGATACGATCGCAGCGTTCATACATGCCTATCAGCCCGAAGCCACCGTTGAGGGGGTCCGTGGGTGGGATGAAGCCGTGTCCGTTGTCACGAATGGTGAGGCTGATATGAGCCGATTCGTAGACGAGTTCGATGGCGATCGTTTGGGCTTGGGCATGTTTGAGGGCGTTTGTGAGGGCTTCTTGTCCAATTCGCAGTAGGTTCATACCGATAAAGGGGGGCAGCGGGCAGGGCGTGCCTTGCAGGTTGACTTCGATGGTGGTGGTGGTGTTGCGGGTCATTTGTTCCACGCTGTCGTAGAGCAGTTGGGCGAGGTCAGCATATTCGGCAGCAGGGGGATAGAGTGCCCAGACCGATCGACGGGCTTCGGTGAGTCCGGTTTCTGCTAGCTGGCTGATGTGGTTGAGAATTTGCTGCATCGTTTGTGGGTCTTGCCCAACTAGTTCTTTAGCGACTTCAAGCTGAAGCGAGATACCTGTAAAGGCTTGGGCGAGAGTGTCGTGGATTTCGCTTGCCATGCGGTTCCGTTCTTCGTAGATTGCCGCGTGTTTGGCTTCTTCTGCCAGTCGTGTGAGTTGAATGGCTAGGGTGGCTTGTTGCACTAAGGCTTGCGTAAACTCCAACTCGGAATGGGTAAACTCGATGCACTCGGTTGAGGCGAGTCCCAACAGTCCCAGCGGCATGTCCCCCATCAGCATCGGCACACAAAGAATCGCCTGATTGCCTCGACTGCGGTGCCACTCGATCGTGCCGGGCCAGAAATCGTGTGCATCGCGATCGAGGTCGAGCTGAATTGCACCCCGATGGTTTAGCAGGCGTTGCCAGATGCCTGTGAGGTTGGCGGGGAAGGGTTGCGCGATCGGCAGTTCGCTCACCAATCCTGGGGTCGGCAGAAACTCGCCTTGCTGATCGACTCCTACAGATGCGGTTAAGGTATCGGTGGTACTGTCATACAAAAAGATTTGAGCGATCGTGCCGTTGAGCATCTGTAGGGCTTCACGCAGAATGTGCTCAAGGTAAGCGTCGAGATTACGCTCGTTTGCCAACTTTCTCAGGCTACGTCTGAGGGATTCGTTCGCTTTTGCTAGTTCAGCCGCACGTTCTTGAGCAGCGAGTTCTTGTTCACGGGCGATCGCCACTCGTTTGGCTTCTTCTGCCAGCCGTGTTAATTGAATTGCTAATGTCGCTTGTTGCGCTAGTGCGTGGAAAAACTCAAATTCAGAAGCTGTAAAGTCGCTCCGTCCCTGAAGTGCTAACCCCAACATACCTAAGGGTTGGTCGCCTATCATCAAAGCAGTGCAGATAGAGCCACAGTGGCTCATGCTACGGTGCCAATCGAGTGTACCTGGCCAGTAGTCATCAGCATCTCGAAGCATGTCGAAGTAAATGGGGCTACGCTGATTCAACATTCGTTCCCATGCTTTTGTAATAGTGGCAGGGAAAGGTTCGCTGATTGGTAAGTTACCCATTAACCCTGGTGTAGGCAATACTTCTCCATGCAAGTCAACTGCAATAGAAGGCATCAATGTATCAGCTTCTGGGTCGTAGATGAAAAATTGGGCGATCGCTCCATCGAGCATTTGAAGCGCTTCTTGCAAAACGTGCCCAAGAAAAGAATTCAGGTTGCGATTATTAGCAAGTCGATTAAGACTGCGTCCTAAAGCATCATTGGCTTTTGCCAATTCTACTGCTCGTTCTTGAGCGGCTTTTTCCTGTTCACGAGCGATCGCTGTCTCCACCGCTTTGAGCTTGCTTTCTGTCGCTAAGCGATTTGCCTGCATTGCCAAGGCCAGTTGCTTGCCCAAAGATTCTGCAAGGGTCACTTCGGCTGGCGTGAACTGTTCATCTGCCGAACGGTAAATGACTAATGCCCCATCAGCACAATCATCAACTACCAATGGCACATTCAACTCCACGTGCCAACCGTTGACACAAGCAAATTCATCAAAATCCGGCTCTGATGTGCCAGCGAGGTGATCTACAACGACTGCTCGTGTTCGTTCCCGCACAGGGGTTCCTAAGTAAATATCTGGTACTGTGAATCCGCTTGCCAGCCGACGAATTATCGCAAAGCGATCGCCATCCAATGCCAGCAATTCTTCAGGGCGGAAAACATAGTTCTCAGACAACCAGTATCGAAGATAAACTCTATCGTCAGTATCATGCTCAAAGTAGGCGCAGTTCTCAGGTTGACCTGCTTGAAAGGTCTGGGCCACAATCTTTAGAACAGCAGGAATA
>NZ_JACJPG010000461.1 GCF_014695955.1 Leptolyngbya sp. FACHB-36
CGATCGACCTTCACCTGCCGCAGCAGCGGATTGATTACCGTTGGTCCTGTCACCACCACCAGGGAGGCGTAGAGAAAGGCGATCGACCAGGGAAACTCGCCGAGCCAGTGAGCCGCCATGCCTCCACCCAACAGCGTTACAAGCGTGCCGATCGTCACCAGATTTCGCAAACTGCCAGAGACCCGACCCAGATCGCGTAGCTCTAGACTAAACCCGCCCTCAAACAGAATTACGGCGACCAGCAGCGAGACAATGACCTCCATCCCCACGCCAAGTTCTTCGGGATGCAGCAGCCCGATCGCACTGGGACCCAGCACAATCCCAAACAGCAGCAGAAACACAATTCCAGGAATTTTCAGCCACTCTGCAAATACCTGAGCGCTAATCCCAGCGATCACCGTCAGGATCATTTCCAGGGTTAAATCCAGCGGTGCTTCCATAAACGCGACGGCACAACGCAGCAGCCTAGGGCTAACGCTTCATTCTACTGGTATTGGCTGTTTCCTGCTTGAGTACGGCTGTAAGCGGTGCAAAAAGCACGGGTTTCTGGAGTGCCATGCGGCTCACCCAAAGCCGCGACGCATCTTCCTCTTACGGCTGCTAGATTGGATTCAGCGAGTGTGGGCATTGTGACGTGACAGCGCCGATCTTTGTAGACTACACCCAGGAAGATGCGTCTGCAGCAGTCTTTCCCTGTCCGCCGATTCTGACTAGCCGCACCGCTGCATGGCGAGGAATTGGACTGGAGTACCACTGGCAACCCGCCGCAGAAACGCCAGAACTCTGCACCCATGTTCATGGGCTTGGGATTTTTCCTCAGTTGCCCACTCCCATCTGGGCAGACCGAAAATTGGATGGGCAGCTTCGGCGAGAGCGGGTTTCGTCCGGCATGATCGTGATTGCTCCTGCAATGCGACCTCAGTGGTCGCGCTGGGAAGCAGAGGGCTATTTCATTGGCGTGGGACTGGAGCCGATCGCTCTTGCCCACGCCGCTTACGAAACCGTTGATCCCGATCGCGTTGAGCTGCTGCCCCACTTTGCCACGCCAGATCCGCTGGTGTGCCAACTGGCGCTGGCGCTGAAATCCGAGCTGGAAGCCAACCCGACAGGCAGTCGCTTATATGCAGAAGCGATCACCAACCTGCTAGCCGTGCATTTGCTCCAGCACTACTGCGTCCGCAAGCCCACGATCGCCGCTTATTCCGGTGGGCTATCTCAAGCCACTCTGCGGCAGGTGATTGACTACATCCAGACGCATCTGGATCAAAATCTTGGACTAGCCGAACTGGCAACCGTGGCGCAAATGAGCGCCCACTACTTTTCGCAATTGTTTAAGCAGTCTACGGGCGCGACGCCGCATCAGTTTGTGCTGCGCTGTCGAGTCGAGCGGGCGAAGGATCTGCTGTTGAGCGGCGAGTCGATCGTCGAAGTCGCTCGACTTACTGGATTTGCCGACCAAAGCCATTTAAATCGCCACATCAAGCGCACGTTTGGTGTCACCCCAAAGCAGCTCCAGCCGCGATCGGACAAATCTTCAACTCGATCGGAGGAATCTCCAAGACGCTGATTCTTCATGCAATTCATACTCAAAGATGCGCAAAGAATCAAACATTCAAGAAATCAAATATCCAAGACTAGATGGGAGCGCAGTACTTATGACACTGATTGAAACCAAGACTGAGCCGATCGTAATCAATTTGGGTCCGCATCATCCCGCTGCTCATGGCTGCTTTCGGATGCTCGTCACGCTGGACGGCGAAAACGTGGTGGACTGCGAACCCGTAATCGGCTATTTGCATCGCGGCATGGAAAAAATTGCCGAAAACCGCACCAACATCATGTACGTGCCCTACGTCAGCCGTTGGGACTACTACGGCGGCATGTTTAATGAAGCGGTGACCGTGAACGCGGTTGAGAAGCTGGCGAAGATTCCCGTGCCGCGTCGTGCCAGCTACATTCGCGTCATCATGCTGGAGCTGACGCGGTTGGTCAATCATCTCCTGTGGCTGGGACCGTTTATGACCGACATTGGAGCAGGGAGTCCGCTGTTTTATACCCTGCGCGATCGAGAACTGATTCTCGATTTGTTTGAAGCCGCGTCGGGCTACCGCATGGTCAACCACAACTACTTTCGCGTCGGCGGCGTTGCGGTAGATTTGCCCTACGGCTGGGTGGATAAATGCGAGGATTTTTGCACCTACTT
>NZ_JACJPG010000462.1 GCF_014695955.1 Leptolyngbya sp. FACHB-36
TGCATGCAGGGCAGCGTCGCGCATCCGGTGAACCCTACATCATGCATCCGGTTGCTGTTGCGGGCTTACTGCGCGACTTAGGTGGAGGTAGCGCTCTAATCGCAGCGGGGTTTTTGCATGATGTCGTTGAAGACACAGAAGTAACGCCTGAGGAGCTAGAGCAGCGGTTTGGTCCGGAGGTGCGTTCCCTGGTAGAAGGGGTCACCAAGCTGTCGAAGTTTAATTTCTCCAGCAAAACTGAGCGGCAGGCAGAAAATTTTCGTCGTATGTTTCTGGCAATGGCACAGGACATTCGTGTCATTGTGGTCAAGCTGGCGGACCGCCTACACAATATGCGGACCCTGGAGCATCTAGCGGACGAAAAGCGGCGACGCATTGCGCTAGAAACGCGAGAAATTTTTGCGCCGCTGGCAAACCGATTGGGAATCGGGCGCTTTAAATGGGAACTTGAGGATCTGTCGTTCAAGTATTTAGAGTCGGAGTCCTACCGCGAAATTCAAGAATTGGTTGCGGACAAGCGGATCGATCGTGAAACTCAGCTTACAGACATTGCTGACAGCCTGAAGCAGCGCCTCGACCAAATTAGTATTCCATTTACTGAAGTCAGCGGTCGCCCCAAGCACCTCTATGGCATCTACCAAAAGATGCAGCGGCAGCAAAAGGGCTATAGCCAGATCTATGACGTTGCTGCGATTCGGATCATCGTCAACACCAATGATGAGTGCTATCGGGCGCTTGCCGTTGTCCACGACATGTTCCGACCTATCCCCGGTCGCTTCAAAGACTACATTGGATTGCCCAAGCCTAATCGTTATCAGTCGCTGCATACTGTAGTGATTAGCAATGCGGGCAGACCCCTGGAAGTGCAAATTCGCACCCTGGAAATGCACCACATCGCCGAGTACGGAATTGCCGCCCACTGGAAGTACAAAGAAGCAGGCAGCAATAGCCAACTGAACGCGACCGACGAGAAGTTTACCTGGCTGCGGCAGCTACTGGACTGGCAGAACGACCTCAAAGATGCCCAGGAATACTTGGAAAGCATTAAAGATGGCTTGTTCGACGGCGACGTTTACGTGTTTACGCCACAAGGCGATGTTGTGCCGCTGAGCCGGGGTGCAACGCCAGTAGACTTTGCGTACCGAATTCATACCGAGGTTGGCAACCACTGTGCTGGAGCACGGGTCGATGGACGAATGGTGACACTGGATACGCCGCTGAAGAACGGCGATATTGTGGAAATCATTACTCAGAAGAATTCTCGTCCCAGCTTGGACTGGCTCAACTTTGTTGTAACGCCAGGAGCGCGGAATCGGATTCGTCAGTGGTATAAGCGATCGCACCGGGAAGAAAATATTGCCCGTGGACGCGACATGCTGGAGCGGGAACTGGGCAAGAACGGCTTTGAAGCACTGCTGAAATCTGTTCCAATGCAGGCAACCGCTGAGCGCTGCAACTACCACAGTGTAGATGATTTGCTAGCAGCGTTAGGCTACGGGGAAGTGACGTTGAATATGACGCTTAACCGTCTGCGTGAAGCGGTTAAAGCGCAGCAGCCCTTGGCTAAAGTGCTGGATAGTATGGCGTCTAGCGCTCCCCACGAGCTTGCCCTCTTGCCCACTCCAATCAAGCCGCTTCCAGTTCAGCCATCCAGCAAGTCCCCTATTCTGGGAGTGGAAGGGCTGCTGTACCACATGGCAGGGTGTTGCACTCCGGTCCCCGGTGAGCCAATTATTGGCGTGGTCACGCGCAGCAGTCGCGGTATTTCAATTCACCGTCAGGGTTGCCCAAATGTGGAAAAGGTCTCTGGCGATCGTCTGGTTCCGGTGCGCTGGAATCCAACAGAGCAAGAGCAGGGACGCCCGCAGACCTATCCTGTGGACATTCAGATTGAGGTGATCGATCGCGTGGGCGTACTGAAAGATATTCTCTCGCGCCTAACTGATAACAACATCAATGTCCGCAATGCCCAGGTAAAAACTTACCCCGACCAAACAGCGCTGATTGACCTTGGAATTGATATACGTGACCACGATCAGCTTGAGCGCACCTTTGCTCAAATTAAGAAGCTCAGCGATGTGCTGAATTTGCGTCGATTAAGCCAGGTTGAAGACTAGCTGATCCATCACTGCACCTTGCAAGGCTCTGCTAAGGACGATTCGTGCCTCTACGTGACGTGCGGGAACCGTTCGGAGTGCCTCGTCGTCTCGCTGTAGTGTTCAGGGTATTCTGTTACAAAGTTTGCATACAGGGTCCGTGCGTTCACAGAAACTTTAAACCAGTACCGATTGGCATTTGCTATTGATAGAAGTAGAGGAAAAAACTCAACTTCAGAATCATGCTTTGAGGCATTCGGTTGTCTCTGATGCGGTGTTTGTTGCCCAACTTGCTCTAGTGTAGAAGCGCAACTTTGACATTATGCCTGTTGCGATCGAATTAGGCTCCGCGGGCTAGTTGAGCGATCGTGTCAAAAAAATACCGTTATTCAGGGATAGCATCGATTCACTATGAGCCTGCTTATTCTAATGTTTAGGCTGAGGAGCCTTACCTACGGTGAGTACCTAGATGGCTTATCAAAGTAGAGCCATTGATTGCGAAGAGCAAGCCCTGTACGACCACTTGCTTCATCTGGTGCAGACAGAACTGCCAAGCCAGTTGGTCGATCGCTTCCGCACCCTGTTCATTGAGGGTGTGGGCTATTCGGATGCCAGCATTGCAGCGGCGCTCGATAAAATTGCTGCCTCCAAGTCTGCTGAGCAAGAGTTTCGCTTCGTGCTCAATCGCTGCTGCCATATTTTGATTAACCGCTGGCAGACTCGCCCTCAGTACCACAGCGCCATTTCAGAGCTAGTGGCGGTGTTTGAAGCGGAGCCGTCACGTCTCGTGACAGAGTACAGTCGATCGCGCAATGTGCGTCGGTTGCGCGGTTTGGTGCAGGAGTTTGTTGAGAGTGAGCAATATCTAGCGCTGCGACGGTTGGCTTGCGTTGTTAATCAGACTTCGGATGTGTCTGACAGTGTGCCGCTCGGTTCCCTGATTCGTCGCTATCCCTACTTATACGAGCATTGCCTACTGGTTGAGGGCAGTTCTCATGAACATCAACAGGCAATTCGATCGCTCCAAGCAAAGGCACAGCGCCAGTACGAGATTGATTTGTCTCAGTATGTAACGTATCAAGTGCGCCGATCACAACTCGCTCAAGGTTCTCAATCGGCTGCCCGGCTGCCGCACCCGGTTAAGAATCCAACGCTGCTGAGCGATCGAGACTTGTATGGAGCACTGAAGCAGTTTGTAGGAAAGTCCCAAGGATCAGAAACCTACCGCGATGTAGCACAGCGATTTCTCACACACAGCCAGCAAACTCCCTCGTTTCGTGCCTTTAAGGACGACCTTTATCAGTACATTACTTCCTCGATCGATCCTGCATACGGTAAACGCCAGTTTAACAACCAGTTATACCTCCAACTCCGAAACACGCTGCCCGATATCAATCATCAAAAGCTCAACGATTTTCTTCTGGTTAGAACCTGCAGTCAGCTACTCAATTTTTTAGTGATTGAAAGTTTGCAAAAGCCGCAGCATTTTGTGTTTGTTGACCTGATTGCGAATCTGGGACCAACGCTGACAACAGGGCTGCTTTTGAAAATTGTGCTGCTGTGTCGCAAAATCAAACCCTACTTAGAAAAGCGGTTTTCGCTGTTGTTTAACCACTACGAATCTTGCTCTAGAGAGACAGTTCAGTGGTTAGTGCAGGTAATGGAGAACCTTAACATTGCACTGAGTACCAACTTCAGTACAATCGACTTATCGGTGATCAATCAGATTGCTTAGACAATCACACCAAAAACCGTCAGCGATTCGGTTTTATGCTATTGTTGGTTTTAATGGCGCGATCTGTCTACGGATTCGATCGGCGATCCTGTAGTGGTATGCATTGCAAGGCTGGTATTCCTACCATCAATGACTTGACGAGTCTGCAAGCGATCAACAGCAGGTCCACAATCGGCTTGTCTTTATTCAGCACAGATAGACGTTTAGACGTTTTGTACTTGTACAGTATTTGGAGAGTGACTTAGGATGACCCAGGTAGTTCTTGGCGAAAACGAAGGAATCGATTCGGCGCTGCGACGGTTTAAGCGGCAGGTGTCTAAAGCTGGGATTTTGGCAGATTTGCGATCGCATCGACACTTTGAAACGCCACTGGAAAAAAAGAAGCGCAAGGCGATCGTGGCTCGGCGTAAGCGTCGCTATAACTAAGCAATGAGTTGACCGATTGCTGTATCAGCACTAAAGCAATATTTAAATGTCTTAACAGCAGGGGCGCTCGATCATCGAGCGCCCCTGCTGGTTTAACTGAGTTGTCTACGCGACTATTTGTCCTGCACCTTTTCCAGGGCGTTCTTGATGCTCTTTTCAACCGTAGGAACGCCACCAGAATTAGAAGGGCGCTTCATCTCTTCCAATCCTGCTCTGCCTTGCACCTCGTTCAGTCCGCCTTCCTGAGTTCTTGCCTGAGTTTCTTCCAGGTTTGGCCCAGGACCGCCTGGCGTATGCAGAGCATCTCGTGCTACTTGCTCGTACTCTTTCACTGCCTTGTTTGCCGATGGATTCGGCTCATTCTTTGCTGGCTCATCCTTTAGGGGAACTGCCGCTGCATCAAATGTAGGCAATGCATAAGAGAACAGTAGAAAAGCACAGATGCAAACAGATAGCAAGAACCGCAGAGGGCGCAGAGCCGCTAGAACAGATTTCATACCAATTTCCTCCAAGCTATAGAAATTCAGAGTGTTTAAGCGTTCAACAGAGATATCTCTGCTGAACCTTTCCCATCTACTCAAATCGATCGCCCCTCTAGCATCTATAGGTTGGGGGATCTATTAGGATTTTTACAGCGACTTCTCTCTACCGTATGGGGGATGCGTTGCGAATTAGCTCTGACGGGACAGGAACTCAACTCTTGGCAGCAGCGGATCCTGGACAATGCCTACGCCTGTAAAGCCCCAGCGGTTCATCAGGTTGCTCAGCTGAGCACTTGCGATCGACTCGATCGCAAAGCGATCGGCAACCCCTGAACCGTGCGTATTGAGGTAGCTGAGCGCCTCATAGTCCTCGTTAAACATTAAGAGGTATCCAGGCTGAGGGGGATCGCGATCGCCATCTGAAGACGGAAGCCGCGCCACCAGATAGCTGCCATCGGCTTTCGAGCGAATCAGATAATACGTTTGAGACATAGGGGACTGATTAACCTGCGTCGCTCAACTTGATGCGAGGATCAACAATTTTCAGCAGCAAATCTGCTAGCAAGTTGCCCACAATTAACATTACCGCTCCCATCATCAGGCTTGCCATCACCAGGTAGAGATCCTGAGCCGTCACCGCTTGCAGAATTAACCGTCCTAAACCAGGCCAGTTGAAAAAGAACTCAGCAATGAAGGCACCACTAAGAAGACTGGCAAACTCAAAGCCCAGCAGGGTAATGAGTGGGTTGATCGCATTTCGCAGCGCGTGAACGTAGATGACTTTGTTCTCTGGCAAGCCTTTAGCACGGGCAGTCTGGATATAATCCTGCCGCAGCACATCGAGCAGTTCTCCACGGGTAATGCGTTGGAGTCCCGCAAAACTGGTGACGCTGAGGGCAATAGTCGGCAAAATCATGTGCCAACCAATGTCAACGATTTTGCCGAGGGGAGTCAGGTCTGCATGGTCGATACTGGTCATGTCGCCGACCGGAAACAGCGGTGAGGTGTTCTGCGCCAGAATCAGCAGCAGCAGTGCCGTGATAAAGCTAGGAAACCCCTGTCCGGTGTAGCTGATGACGCGCAGAACCCGATCGCTCCAGCGGTTCTGGTTGACCGCCCCAACGATGCCCATTGGAATGGCGATCGCCCACGTCAGCACCAGCGATGAGAGCGCCAGTAGCAGTGTTGCTGGAACCCGCTCCCACAGTAGGGAGGCAACCGATCGTTGATACACAAAGCTGGTACCAAAATTCCCCTGCGTCACGATTTGCCAGAGCCAGCGGAAATACTGTTCATGCCAGGGACGGTCCAAGCCGAACTGCTGCTTTAGCTGCTCAATGCGTTCTGGGGAAATCTTAGGGTTTTCCCTCAGCGTGTCCAGGTAGTCTCCAGGTGCAAGTTGAATCACGACAAAGCTCAGAGCAGACGCCAGTAGCAGAGTCAATAGCGCTTGCAGCACTCGCTTAATGATGTAAGAGAACGTTTCACTTCCTAGAAACGCCGTCAGTCTATCTGTGCTTGATTCGAGCCAGCTTTGTTTTGAGGAGGTCGTCATAGTGAGCAAGGATAGCGAGTGGCAATGAGAATCAGGCGACTACTCATGCAGGTGATTGATCGGTCTCAATGTACCGGATTCTATCAAATAGATCGGTATCCTCGTGGCAAAAAGCACAAATATCGAAATAATAAACGGCTGGCGTTCCACTCTTAAAGCGGTTGGACAACAGGTAGGCGTTTAAGTCCACAATTTGAGCGTTATTTTGACTACTTAAGCTGATTAAATAGTTGCCGAAATTATCATAAACGATGAATTTTTCATACCCGTTTTCTATCAATATTCTGAGAGTATCAAACCCTTCTTTTGCTCCATCCGGCTTAAAAGAAATATCGTACTCAAAATAAATAACTGGCTTCAATTGATGAATCAGACGAATTGAATCCTGAATGATTACAAAGTCAAATCTATCGGTATCAATTTTGAGCAGTTTAGAGGTTTGAAACGTCGGATGAGCTTGCAAAATTGTCGCTAAACTTTTCGTCTCCGTTAAGAAAAGACCGTCAGGATTTAGTGCATTTACGATCGAGCTTGTGCCTCCCTGGCTCTGCATTTCTCCAAAATTGACAATGGTTCCATCATTACCAACAAAGCATTCCTCAATTTCAACATTGCCAATAATGGCAGCATTGTGCTCCAAGTACTCCAGATACTCTGGATTTCCCTCCACACAGAGAGTTGGAACATCCTGATGCTGCTGAATTAGGGCAGCGCTATCTCCTACGTTTGCTCCAATATCAATAGCAGACGTTTTAGGATGTTTCTGGAGTACAACTTGGGCAATATACGCCAACGCAGTGTCATACCGACGCCAAGTCGATTGATAGCCATCTAATGCGTGATCGATCGGTAAGAGAAGGCGATGGCGTCCTATTGTGTACTCTTTTGACATGGATAGAGATGCCGTGCTCTAGGGATAGGTACCGTTTACATCGCTTTAAAATTAACGATGTAAACCCAACCAATTGCTGATTACTAATTCTAGTACTCTGCTAGGGTAACAATCGGAACCTTAGGCAGGTGCTGACGTCCGCCTAGATCTTTAAGTTCAATTACAAAGGCAAAACCGACGAGGTGGCAGCCAGACTTTTCGACGAGTTTAGCAGTGGCACCAGCCGTGCCACCCGTAGCAATCAAATCATCAACAATGAGAATTTTGCTGTGAGGCGGATGAAGCGCGTCTTGATGCACTTCCAGTCGATCCATGCCGTACTCTAGCTGGTAGTCGATCGCGTGCACAGCAGCGGGGAGTTTGCCAGGTTTGCGAACGGGGATGAACCCTGCCCCTAGCTTGTATGCCAAGGGCGCCCCGAAAATGAAGCCGCGCGACTCCATTCCCAAAATAAAATCCGGCGACAAGTCTGCGCATTTTTCGGCAAGCAGGTCGATCGTGTAGCGCAACCCGTCGGCATCACGAAGCAAGGTGGTGATATCTTTAAACAGAATTCCGGGTTTTGGGAAATCTGGAATTTCGCGAATCAGTGTTTTGATGTCCATGATGCCGGGGTGCAGAATAGGGTGGAGTACTGTTGCGTTATCTCACATCTTGCACCCCTTTGTCAGCTAGATTGCAGTCAACGAAGCTACAGAGCTACAGAGCGGGACGGCAGCGATCGTGCATCCGCCTGAATTGCGCCATCATGCGCTGCATCGCGTACTGTAGGTAGGAGTAGATTCCCTGCATCTAGAAGCGCTTGTGAAATACTTCTTCCTATCAGACGGCTGGGCGATCGGTCGAGTTTGGGAACTCGGAGGGCTGTGGAACGAAACAGCTTGGCGGCGCAAGCCAGAAATTAACCGTATGGATCTCTGCATCTGGGAGCACGGTGAAAAGCTCTGGCTCTATCGCGTGGAGGACGCCGTGCTGATGGTGGAAGTGCAGCCAACTGTGCAGGCTCAGATCGATTCCTCTGCAAGGAGCATCGGGCAGGTTGTCTTGAAGCGGCTGATTAGCGCGGATCAGGCGATCGATCTGCTCTGCACGTCCGAAAGCATTCCGCATTCCTGAACTGCCGCACACTCTTCAACTCGGCAAACTCATAATGACCCCAGCTGAATTGGCGTACCTCGGCATTACCGTTCCACTGGCGCAGGACGAACTGCCCTACAACGACGGAGAGCCAACAGAGAGTCAGCGCCACAAACTACAAATGCAATTGCTAATGGATGTAACAGAAGTGGCTCAAATCGAGGAGCTGCGATCGTAAACGGCTCAATAGTCCCCAAATCGCTTAATTGCGGTAATTGATTTCGTAAGAAATCCAACGCGTTCGTAGTAGAATTGCGCGTCTGGAAATAGCTGCTGCATTTGCCGCTTATCTAACAGAAAAATCTCTTCGTAAGGCAGGGAATATTTTTTGTACCAGGAATAGCGCCACGACTTGTAGACCCAGTGCTGCATTGATCGCGGGAAATATTGACAGAGGGGAAAGTTGTAGTGTGGCTCGATCGGGAAATGTTTGTAGGGTGTTTGAATCCAGTAGGCGTTGCCAACTCGACGGACCTCATTGGCAACTTGCATCTGGCTTTCAAAGTCTCCCACGTGCTCAATTACCGAGTTCGAGAATACAAGGTCAAACTGAGAACTGGCGATCGGAATATCACGAGCATCTGCTTGAATGTAGCGCTGATTTGGCTTCAGTCGAGGTGCAATCTTCTCCGAATCCACCACGTTTAAGTAAGTAACTTCGCAATGGGTCAAATCACTACAGAACGATGACCAGGGAACGCCACCAACATCTAAAATTCTCAAATTAGCTGCATTTTCTAGCGAGAACGTCTCAAGAAATACGGTCTTCCTGCGGTTTCTCAACCTTTGTTGAGTTAATTCAATAAACTGCATCTGCTCTGTGCAATAAAGTTAAGAGATTGAGCAACGAAATCAGCGCGACCTTCATTCCTCTGGTCCAATTGTTCACTACTTAAGCTCAAACTCATTAGTTATTCCCACCTCGTGGGGCGTGCATCTCACGATGAAACTAAACGTTACACACCTAGATGAAAAAGCAGACCTACCGAATGCTGGTCGCCTGCTGGCACTGTTAACCGCACTCTTCTACGGACTCTTCACGCTGCTGCCAGACAGCAATAGCCTTGTAGTGTCGTGGGCGTGGGTATTTATCTGGCAAGTCGGGCTAATCTGCCCAGTTCTGTGGCTGCTGGGGTTGCTCTGGCAACGACAACTCCGCTGGATGAGAAATCGGTTGGACTGGCTTGTGGGACTTTTGGTGGTCGGGCTAGTGGTTTCGTCTGGACTAGCGGAGTTTCCCATGCAAGCGCGATGGTACAGTTGGACCGTGTTTTGCTATCTGGCAGCCCTCTATGCGCTGAGTTCGTGGCTGCCGTCTGCATCGCGTCGGATCGGGCTGCTAGTTGCTCAAGGCTATCTGAATCTGGCATTTATCATCGTCAGTTTGACGGGGTGGACGAGTCAAACACTGCTGCCAGAACTGGCTCGACTGCGATCGCTCCAACCCTACGGCGTGCCACTCTCGTTCGACTTCTCCCAACTAGAACTCCGCAACTGGTTTCCGA
>NZ_JACJPG010000463.1 GCF_014695955.1 Leptolyngbya sp. FACHB-36
AACTCGATCGCGCAAATTCCGCGATCGGAGGCAGCTACTAATACCCACCCAATGAATGACTCCTCAACTGCAAATCGAATTTCCACACCGACGGCTCCTGTTTTGTACGTTTGGGGACTCATGCCCAGCAGTCCGGCGGTATCCTCGTAGACTCGACTGATCGAGCCGAATCCTGCCTCATGAATCGCTTCGGTCACAGATGATGGTTGTTGCAAGCTATCCTGCAATCGCCGCAGTCGTTTTGCCGCAAAGTAGTCTTTGGGCGTCACACCAACCGTGCGCTTAAACACGCGCTGAAAATGATACTGACTCCATCCAACAGCGTCTGCCAGAGCGTCGAGCTTTGGCGCTGTCTCAGCAGCTTCAATGATTTCGCACGCACGCTTAATCGCCACAATCTCTGGCAACGTTTCTGCTTTTGGCTGACAGCGTTTGCACGATCGAAATCCTGCCTGCTCTGCTGCGCTCCAAGTGTCAAAAAACGCAACGTTTTTCCGGTTTGGCACTCGTGAAGCACAAGTCGGACGGCAGTAGACCCCAGTAGTTTTGACCGCGTAGAAGAATGCACCGTCTGCTGCGCGATCGCGCTGTTGCAAAGCCTCCCAGCGATGGTCATCGGTTAGAAATGCAGTAAGGGTTCTATCCATAGCATCAGCCGACTCGAATTCAACTATCTATGACCATAGCGGTTACGCTCAGAAGCGACTATCCGATTCTTGCTATCTAATTCCAGCACCGTTAGCTATCTGATATCAAGCGGTGTAATCTCTAGTTGACTGGCAAACGTTTTGCTGAAATCGCTGAAGACCTCTCCCTAACCCTCTCCTGCAAGAAGAAGGAACCGAACGTTTGTCTGGCTCCCTTTTCGCGTCGGGGAGGATCTGGAGGAGAGGTCGTCCGGATTTTGTCAGTCAATGAGGTGCAACCCTTAAAAACCATTTTTGTTACAGGCATTTTCGCTTGACCATTGGCTCTGACGATCGGATTGAGCAACGACGAGTAAAACTGAAGTGAGAAAATTCTGTTCATCGCTTCAATGACTTGCTCGACAGCGCATTAGCATAGCGCGATTTAGGCTGGGAAAACCACACAAATCAGTCAAATCCGCGTCTTCAACTTCTCGTCTTTATGAAGTGCACTATGTAAGTTTTTGAGGCAGTGCGAGGCTCAATCACAAGATTTCGCCATTTCTCGATGCTTTAAGTATCGAGAAATGACGGTAACTACTTAACCCTGTTTACACTGAGCAACGTTGTGAGAAAACAACAATTTGCTGTGTCACTCGTGCGGTTTCTGACGCTCAAAAATCAAGTCATACTCTGACGGTGTTGCAGATGGATTGGCAACTAAGATCTGCACCAATCGCCAACCTTGTGCTGCATGGTCTGCCACAACAGATTCACAGGCTGTTATTTGAATTGTATTGTCACGCGAAAAAGAGGTTGGTGCTTTAACAAACTTGTATTCAAACATTGGCTAGATCTCCTGATTGCTCAATGCCTAAACGATCGTCAGGTTAGCGGGACTGAAGTTGAGATTAATTGGAAGTGTCGCAAGTTGTATGTTGTCGAAGTACAATCCCCCCGTTGCTGCATAGTAGCTAAATCGATTTAGCTCCGTCACACCAATGCCAAATCCAACTCCAGAAATTTCAATTTTGTCGCCCTGCTCAATTGCAAAATCTGCGATCGTATCAATTCCCTCAAGGGGAGAGCCAAAGGCGAAAATATCTGCTCCTGCACCACCCCCAATTATGTCGCTACCCAGTCCGGCTCTGATGTAATCGTTGTTTATTCCAGTGGCGATCGTTTTGTTGTAGCCGATGGTGCTAGTAATGTCGATCGTGCTTCCTGCTACTGATGAATCAGCGAAAAGACCTGTCAGGCTGTCAAAGGTAGGGATTGTAGGAAAACTGAAGTTGAAGTTAGCACTCATGCTGTCTAGCTCCTCCTTTAAGGTTGTCCAAACCCTTCAGAGGGTAAGTATCGGTGGCAATATGAAAATCTACCTTTGGTCAGGGATCAACCAAGGTTCAAGGAGCACTGTTAGCTCACTGGATACTGAGTCAGCAAAATCGCTTAAGCTTGCTGTTGCAATAAGGCTTCCTCCCTATGCCGTTTCCTCGATCGAGTGCTGGGGTCAGTATCATCAACATCTCAGTTGCCGTCTGCGACCGTTGCACAGCACTTGGTAGAAGCGTGCCAGATTGTTCGATCGCACGACGTAAGATCCTGATGAGTCATAGCTTCTAATTGCTTCACCCATTACAACGACCCGTGCCGACTTCTACAGACAGAATCCGGCTAACATTTTCTTTAGCGACACGCCGTTGCCGTATTTTTGTGCACATACGGTACGCTGTAGTGGAACATGCCCCAATCATCCAATAGGCAGAACGGCTGTCGTATGCGGGGGGCTTTGGAGAGTGGATGCCCAGCGGATATATTCTGATTTTGGCAGTGCTGGTGGTGGGTGGAGTCATTGCCACCGTGGGCGATCGCATTGGCACCCGCGTCGGCAAGTCCCGCCTCAGCCTGTTCAATTTGCGTCCGCGCAAAACCGCCACCCTGATTACGATTATCACAGGCGTCCTTGTCTCAGCCAGCACCTTCGGAATCTTGCTGGCGGCAAACGACCAGCTTTGGAAAGGCGTGTTTGACTTAGAACGAATCGAGCGGCGCTTAAAGCGGACCCGCGAAGCGCTTGATCAAGTCAGCCAGCAGCGAGACCAAGTTGAGCAGCAGAAAACTGAGATTGACAATCAACTGCGGCAGGCACGATCGAACCAATTAAGCGCGAGTCGCCAACTGGCAATCACACGGCGACGACTCGGAGAAACCAATCAATCGTTGCAGACTGCCGTCAACGAGCGCACTCGCGCTCAAGCCGCCACTGCACGGACTCAGGCAGATCTCAGCCGCACTCAAGCCCAGCTCAGCACGGTGTCGCAGCAGGCGCTCACCCTGCGCTCCGAAATTTCTCAATTGCAGACCGATCGCGATCGTGTCATCGCCGAACGACAAGAAGAAATTCGGGCGCGAGATGCCGTCATTCAGCAGCGAGAAGCCCGACTGCGGCAGCTAGAAACCCAGCAAGACTATCTGGCGCAAGAAGTGCTGCGGCTAGAGCAAGTTGCTCAAGGTCTACGTCAGGGAAACGTGGCAATTCTGCGCGGGCAGGTGCTGGCAACGGCAGTCGTCCGCATCGTCAACCCGACAGCGGCACGGCAAGCAGTCGATCAACTGTTGCGGGAAGCAAACCGTCAAGCTGTTCTGCGTGCCCGTCCCGGAACTCAGGAGCAAATTGTTCAAATCACGCGGCAGGAAGTCGAGCAGATTATCGATCGCATCGACGACGGGCAAGACTATGTGGTGCGGATCTTTGCCGCCGCGAATTACCTGGTAGGCGAAACCCAGATCCAAGTTTTTGCGGATGTGGTGCGGAATCAGGTCGTGTTTTTGGCAGGCGATGTCGTGGCGGCAGCGTCGCTCGATCCGTCCACGATGTCGGGGGATCAAATCCAGCAGCGGATTAATCTTCTGGTTGCTGCTGCTAACTTTCGCGCCCGCAGTCTGGGTATTCTCACTGATTCTGTGCAGGTTGGTTCTGCTCAGAGCTTGATTGCGTTTATTGAGCAGGTGCGGCAGTTAAAGCAGCCGATCGAGCTAAAAGCCGTCACCACAGGCATTACTTATACCGCCGGACCGTTGAAGTTAGAGTTGATTGCAGAAGACAATGGACAAATCCTGCTTCGGACCCAAGACATCCCGACAGCGCCCACCGATCGCTAGGTTATTCACCCTGAAGAGTGTTGAGCTATGCCTGTACCCGACCAACCCGTAATTCTAGGGTTCGACCCTGGACGGCGAAAATGTGGCTTGGCAGTAATGGGGGTGGATCGGACTCTACGATTTCACCAAGTCGTCACGACAGAGGCAGCGATCGCTACGATCCAAACCCTACGCCAGCAGTTTCCAATTTCGCTGCTGATTATGGGCGACCAGACCACTGCCAAGGACTGGAAACACAAGCTGAGTCAAGATCTACCCGACCCGCTCCGCATTGTTCTTGTGGATGAGCGCTACAGCACCCTGGAAGCCCGCGATCGCTACTGGCAAATGTACCCACCAAAAGGCATCTTTCGCTTGGTGCCGCAGTCTCTACGAAGCATTCCACGCCCGATCGATGACATCGTTGCCATTCTGCTGATCGAGCGGTACTTAGGGCGGTTGGTGAATGAGATGGAGTGACCAGAAAGCTGCTTAACTATCAGCTCTCCGGACAATCAGATCTGCACGTCCCAATGCTAGCGTCATGCTCGAAGCCGCGCCTGATATTTGTGACTGTACCTGGCAGTTTGGAATCATGATGAAAGATCTAAACTACTATATTAAAAGTTTTGCTAATCTAAAAGTTGATAGAGCTAGTGGAACTCCTGCTCCTCACCAACCAATTCTTTTACTCTCCGTCATTGAACAGTTTGAGAGAGGCAAAATCCGTCATAACCAGATTTACTTGACTCCTGAGCTAATTGCAACTTTTCTAAAATACTGGTCAAACTTAGTAACAACAGATCATCATTCAGATATTTCTTTGCCCTTCTTTCATTTAGCAGGAAAAAAGAAAATAAAATTTTGGCATTTGATGCCTAACCCTGGCTTTGAAGCTGTTATTGAAAGTGGAACTAAGATCAGAGGCTTAGCTGCACTTCGCAATACAGTTAAGTATGCCTACCTAGATACTGAATTATGTGAGTATTTGCAAAATGCTAGTTCAAGGCTCAAACTATCTGAAGTTTTAGTTAGAAGTTGGTTTTCAGCCGAGTCTCAACAGGTAGAAAAGTTGTACGCAGTTGATGAACTGGAAGAAATTCAACTCAGGCTTTTTGAGAAAGGCGGAGCAGTTTATACAGTAGAAGATATCAAAGACCAAGAAACGACATTTGTGAGAAATGCAGCATTTCGGCGAAATATGATTTCTCTATATGAGCAGCGTTGCACCTTGTGCAGATTGAAAATTGTCAGTCGAGATAATCAAAATGTTGTAGATGGGGCGCACATAAAACCTTTCTCTGAATTCCGTGATGATCGCCTTGATAATGGTTTGTCACTTTGCAAAAATCATCATTGGGCATTTGATCGCGGCTGGTTTGGAATCAGCGACAAGTACAGAATTATTGTTCCTGATGGTCGCCTTTATGAAGAAACCCCAAGAGATATGCGATCGCTGCAAGATTTTGATGACGAACTCATTCTTTTACCGAATCAAGAGATTTACAATCCTAGAGTTGATGCGCTGCAATGGCATCGTTCATTCTGGAAAATCGCTTAATTAAGTTTCTGAATCAGATTCTCCGACTGTCTTTCTCCAAGGTCTTCAACAGAAACTACAAAACGGCATGTAGAGGCGATCGAGCAGGCTTGTGCAGAGGTTTATCGCGTGGTTCTCGAACTTGTTGCCGAATCAACGTATCTTTCAGAAGCCGTGTTGCAGAGCGGATGAAAAAGCCAGGGTATTTGAGGTGCAAAAAAGTTCGTGCTGCTCCGCGGCAGGCGAGGCTTGCAACTAACAGCTAACAGAGTATGGCAATCGGTTCCATACTTAAAGCTCCAAAGCGCGAATCTACTGGGTAGATTCGCGCTTTGGAGCTTTAAAGAGTTTACGGAAGCATAGTTCGGACAATTTGTCCAATTACAAGAATGGAGCTGACGGGAGTCGAACCCGTGTCCGCCCTAGGTATTAGTACACCGCTCACTCACAGGTTTAGCTTCTCTTACCCTCGAAGCGGGAACCGTTCTTTATCCCGAACGATGGGATGCTCTGGAAAAGTCTTAGCTAGCGATCGACCAGAGGCAATCAACTAGAGCAGCCGTTGGGGGTTGGTCCATAATTCTTAACGGCGTCGAATTACGGACGCTCGAACCAGTTAGAGGTTGTTAGGCAGCAACGAGTGCTTGCTTACGAGCAAAAGGTACGATGTTGTTCGCATGTACTTGTTTTGAGCCATTGATTCACGAGAGTTAGCTCGCTCTCGACCTGCATCACGGGGTAACGTTCGCCAAAACGTCGAAACCGTTACAGCCCCTTGTGTTCTCTTATTATAGCCTCAGCATCGCGAGTTGCGCTTGATGGTGTGAAGATCGGTTAACCGATCCATTATCCTCTGGTAGATGCTTGGTTGTAGATTGCTAGAAACGCCACCTGTGCAGCCGCTTGCTCCGCCGCTTTGATCGATCGACCGCGCCCCTGTCCTAACTGCTCACCCCGCAGCCATACTTCAGCCGTAAAGCGATCGGCACTGCCCTCCAGCCCAGACTCTAGAATGCGATACTCCGGCAACAGCTTATATTGCCCCTGTGTCCATTCTTGCAGTGCGGCTTTGTAGTTCTGCCGCGCCGGATCGGTGCGAATCTCAGCCACCAGTTCTTGGAGATGGCTGTCTAGCCATGGGCGTACCAGCGCCAGTGAATGGGTGCTGAGATAGAGTGCACCCAGCAATGCCTCAAAGGACTCTGCCAAGCGGGACTCCCGCCCTGACTCATCCCGAAGGGCGCTGTTTGCCACCAGAAGGTAGCGATCGAGCGTGTAGCTGGTAGCAATCCGGGCTAGAGTGCGATCGCTCACCACTATCGAACGAATGGCAGCAAACTCTCCAACGGGCAAGTCAGGGTAGGTTTCAAGCAGGAACTCTGCTGCTGTCAGCCTCACAACAGCATCGCCAACAAACTCTAGCTGCTCGTAGTTGTCGCTAACAGAGATTGTGGGGTGGGTTAAGGCAAGATCCAACAAATGCCACTGAATTGGCGCGTCCTGCGGCAATCCTAACTTTTGCACCAGGCTCTGAAGCTGCTTTTGGCGGTGAGGGTAGTGAAGCGACATAACCCCACACTAACATCAAGCTGAAAAGGGAAGCTGATAGAGCGCTTTCAGGACGCTGGCGGAAATGACGAAGGGTGTTGAAAGAGAATAAAAGGCGTTGAGCGTGGGCGCATCTACCGTCAGCACGGGCGGTTCGGAAGACCGATTGATTGCTGTGACCTCTGAACTATCCTGGCGACCCAGATAGTGATGCTGCGATCGCAGGGCAGTAATTGTCTGCGGCAGCACCCCAACCAGTAGTGCCAGCGCCTCATCCGGCAAACTCGCTAGAATTTGGCGACCAAAAAAGGCTTCAAAGCTGAAAAAGAGCTTTTCGATGCGCTGACTCGGTTCAACGTGATCTGTGTTCTTTTGCAGCCAGCGTGTCCATTGAATTCGACGGCTGTACGCGCGCTGTCGCTCTTCGTGGGTTACGACCTCAACAATCTCAGGGGAGCCGATCGCAATCAGACGAACCGTCTCCTGCTCACCAGGGACTTTCACCACCGCACCAGGACCCGCAAACTCGGCATGAAAGGGCTTGCAAAGAATAAGACCACTTTTTTTGGCTTCTCCAATGGCAAGTAGTCGAGAAGCTTGAGGTGTGGATTCCGAGCGGTTAATCCCTAAAAGACAGGGGAGCTGACTGTTCACAAGGGTACGCTACAGCATGTAGGCGCGTCGGTGGACGAAGAAGCAATCGATGACTTCCCTGATCCTAATGAAGCGTGAAACGGCTGTGTAATCTCTTAAGGATGACTTTGCAAAATCTACACATTCATAATCCCAAGCGCATTATTTCGGTGAACTGTAGGTTAAAAATAAACCGTAGTGTTCCCGTAATTTCTCTGGTTTTGGAGCCGACGCTGCATTAATGTCAGGGATTACCCATACGAGCACGGTTTAATCGTTTACGCAGCGTCTTCTAGCAGATGCAGTTCGACGTGCTTCAGCCAGGAGTAAGCGTGTACTTCAGCTAACGGCAAATGGCTATGAGGGGAAGAGTAAGACATAAGCCGGGTTCTGTTACCCGATCGCAGCGCGATCAAGCGGCGGCTATCTATCTGGGACGCTTGTTACCAAGCGCCTCTAGCGGACTCGCTGAAGTCAGGTTTTCTGACCCCTGCCGAAACCGGTAAAAGACCAACCGTCGTTTCTACTGCCTTGCTTCCAACCGGGGTTTACCGAGCCAACACCTCTCGATGTTGCTGGTGCGCTCTTACCGCACCTTTGCACCCTTACCAATAATTCGGAATTCGAAATTCGAAATTCGAAATTACGAACTCCGAATTCCGAATTATTGGCGGTATGTTTCTGTGGCACTATCCTCACGATCGCTCGCACTGGGCGTTGTCCAGCAAGTTTGGTCTTTCGGAAGCCCGGACTTTCCTCAGACGGTTTTTAGACCATCCGCAGCCACCTGCGCCTACTCATCCCCAATCCAGTCTAGTGCAGCGGGAAGTTCTCGATTATCAGTTATGAATTACAAATTAATTCAGTATTCATAAGTCAAGATTTATGATTCCTACTTCGTGGGATTGAATGGTAGCCCAGACGTCCAAGGCAGCTTTTTAAGAATAAAGGTGCAGACAATGTAGCGTCGATCGCTGCCGCCATTGTTAGAGCTAGTGAATCGCAGGGTCAACCCCAGCATGAATTCTAAATCGCTCTTGCGATC
>NZ_JACJPG010000464.1 GCF_014695955.1 Leptolyngbya sp. FACHB-36
GCGGGGATCGTGTCGATCGTGGTGCCAAACAGGTGGGGCAGACTCATCAACGGCGCATGCACATCGAAGGCAGGCGGCGAACTGCCGTGGGGAATCCACTGCTCGATATCGGGAACGGCTTGCAGCAGCGGAATTAATGCCGCCTGACATTCGACAATGACGTGGGCACCCTGCTGAGCCAGAAGAGCGGCATAGCGGATGAACTGGAGGGTGTCACCCAAGCCTTGTTCTGCGTAGAGAAAGATTGTTTTTCCGGCGATCGCGGAGCCGTCCCAGCGCGGCTGTGAATACGATCGTCGGGCGTTTTGCTGCTTATATCGGTTCCACTGAAAGCGCGATTCGTAGCCTGCAAATCCCTCTGCCAGTTTGCCCATCAGCAACTGGGTCAGCGCTTTGTTCCACTGCGCTTCGATAAAATCGGGAGCTAGATTAATTGCCTGCTCGTAGGCGGCGATCGACTCTTCGATCTGTCCGTGGTTGCGCAGAGCAATTCCTAAGTTGTTGTAAACCCCGGCATAGTCGGGCTGGAGGTCGATCGCCTGCTGAAAGTGCTCGAACGCGGAGTCAAACTGCCCAAGCTGCTGGAGCATGTTGCCCAGGTTACTGTGAATTTCGGCGGAGTCCGGCTGAAGCACCAGCGCGCGACGGTAGCAATCGATCGCCGTTTCAATCTCGCCCATGTCCTGGTAGACGTTGCCCAGGTTGTTGTGGACAGCGGCATAGTTCGGCTCAATCGCGAGCGCCTGCTGATAGTGGGCGATCGCGTCAGAAAACTGGCGCTGTTCTTTCAGCACGGACCCCAAATTGCTGTGCGGCTCGGCAAAATTGGGTCGCAGTTCCAGTGCTCGCTGGTATTGCGCGATCGCCGCATCGGTTTTTCCTTGCGCTTGCAGGGCGTTGCCCAGGTTGTTGCAGACCTCTGCATAATCAGGTCGCAGCGTTAGCGCTTGTTGGTAGTGGGCGATCGCCTCGTCAAACTTGCCCTGCTGCTGGAGCGCGTTCCCCAATCCATGGTGCGCCTCGGCAAACTCTGGCTTTAGCGCGATCGCCTGTCGATGCTGCTCGATCGCCTCGTCGAACTTGCCCTGCTGCTGGAGTGCGCCACCCCAACTGTTGTAAATATCGGGCGCTGGCTTTAGCGCGATCGCCTGCTGGTAATGCGCGATCGCGTCTTCTGGCTTGCCCTGTCGCTGGAGAACAATGCCCAAGTGGTGGTGGGCGTCGGCGTAGCTGGGCTTCAGACGCACGGCTTCGCGGTAGTGGTCGGCAGCAGCGTCCCACTCGCCCCGATCTTTCAAGGCAACGCCGAGGTTGTGATGGGCTTCGGGATAGCTGGGCAGCAAATCAATGGCGTGGCGGTAGGCGACGATCGCATCATCCAGGTCGCCCAGTTCCTTTAACGCGTTGCCCAGGTTATTGTGCGCTTGCGCATGACGCGGATTCAGCGATAGTGCTTGGCGATAGTGCTCTACGGCTTCGGCAACCTTGCCCTGTCCCTTTAGGGCAATTCCCAGGCTGTTAAATGCGTCGGGATTCTCTGGCTGCAACGCTAACACTCGCCCGAAGCAGGTGACGGCTTCGGCAACCTTGCCTTGCTGGTAAACCAGTGCTCCTAGCAAGTTCAGCGCATCGATCGAGTTTGGCTGCTGCTGGAGTATCTGACGGTAGACCTGCTCTGCCTTGGTTAGGCGTCCGTCGCGCTGGTGCTGAAGGGCAACGGCGATCGTGTCCGCAGAAAGTGGCATCGTGGAATCTACCCTCGTGATATCTGGCAGTTCATTTTAATCACTTCATCAGGGTGCCCATCTATTCTTGAAAATCTACTTACATAAAGGTGCGATTGTCCGTGACTATAAATACTCTGATTGTAGAAATCACTCAACGGCTACAGCAAGTCAACGGCATCGAAGCGATTACGCTTGGAGGTTCGCGGGCGCGGGGGACGCATCACGCTGGCTCAGATATCGACTTGGGGCTTTACTATCAGGGCGATCGTCCACTCGACATCGCTGCGATTGCTCAAATTGCCGCAGACATTGACGATCAGCACCGAACGGAGATTATTACATCGATCGGCGAGTGGGGACCGTGGATCAATGGCGGCGGTTGGCTTGTTGTTCAAGGAATTCCGGTCGATTTTTTGTACCGTGATTTGCAAAAAGTTGCGACGGTGATTGACCAGTGCCACGCAGGAGAAATTCAGATTGATTACCAGCCAGGACATCCGCAGGGATTCGCCTCATATATCTACCTGGCGGAAGTCGCACTCGGCAAGCCGTTGTGGGACCCGAATGGCACATTTACCAAGCTGAAGGCGAGAACCATTCCTTATCCGCGATCGCTGCAAACGACGATCGTCACAAAATTTCTGTGGGAAGCAAAATTTTCGGTGCAAATTGCGCGTAAAAGCGTTGCCCGTCGAGATGTCACTTATGCGGCAGGATGCAGCTTTCGTGCGGTCATGTGTTTGACTCAGACGCTGTTTGCGCTGAACGAGCAATACTGGATGAACGAGAAGGGCGCTGTGGCGATCGCCGCCACGTTTCCATATGCTCCGACTGAATTTCAGAGCCGCATTCACCAAGTCTTTAGTGACTTAACCGATACGTCGGAGGCAATTGCTCAAGTAATCAATATTCTAGATGCGCTGGTGCAGGAAACCGATACACTGGTGTCGCTGCATCTTCCAAACTCGTAATGTCTAACGCCGATCGCCTCATTGTTGCTTTGGATGTCTCAACGGAAGCCGACGCGATCGCGCTGGTCGATCGCATCCCACAAGTCACCTTCTGGAAAGTTGGACTGGAACTGTTTGTCAGCGCGGGTCCAGGAATTTTGAAGCAGCTGAAAGCGCGACAGAAGCGGATTTTCCTGGATCTGAAATTTCACGATATCCCAAACACGATGGCGGGAGCCTGTCACGCTGCCGCCCAATTTGGGGTAGACCTGCTCACCCTCCATGCGACGGCGGGTAAAGAAGCCCTGCAAGCGGCACGATCGGCTGCCCAAGCAGGTGCCGCCGAAGCTGGACTGCCAGAGCCAACGCTGCTGGCAATTACGCTGCTGACGAGTTTGACCGCGCGGACGATCGCCTTCGATCTAAAAATTCCGCTAGAGCTGCCGGAGTACGTGCTGCACATGGCACTACTAGCGCAGGAAAGCGGGCTAGGAGGCGTCGTTTGTTCTCCGCTGGAGGCGGCGCAACTGCGGCAGTCCTGCGGAAATGAGTTTTTACTGGTGTGTCCGGGAGTGCGTCCGACGTGGGCTGAGGCGGGCGATCAGCGGCGCGTAGTAACGCCTGCGGAAGCGCTAAAGGCGGGAGCAAATTACTTGGTGATCGGACGTCCGATTACGGCGGCGGCAGATCCGGCGGCGGCGTTTGAGCGAGTGTGTGAGGAAGTGGGCTGAGAGGCGATCGACAGTATAAAGTTCCTGGAGGAGTTGGGTTTCCTGCGGTAGAAAAGATGTAGCCCTCCTTCTTTTAACATCTTATGGACCCAGTAACTATTGCAACCATTGTGTTGACGATCCTGGCAACGAAAGCAACAGAAAAAGTTGGAGAGAAAATTGGTGAAGGTGCCTTGGCTGAAGGAAAGAAGTTGCTAGGACTACTGCAACGAAAATCACCGGAGACTGTGAAGCGCTTGGAAGCTGCAACCGATCCCAACGTGATTGATGCAGAAGTGGTGGAAGAGGTTCGGCGCGTCTCTGTACAGGAACCAGAGGTGAAAGCTGCTGTAGATGCGACGGCAATGGCTGTTCAGCAGCAACCCGGCGGGATTGTGAATTTCGGCAAAATGAATATTGCGAATACGGGTTTTGTTCAGACGCAAAATAATACATTCATTTGACTGGAGTCGTCGGGACGGGCACCGACTACGCTAATCACCCCACACAATCTGACCCAGCGTGGAACAGAAACCTTCGTTGGACGGGAGAACGACCTCAAGACGCTGCATGAGTGGTTGCAGCGGGAAAATACCGTGTCGATCGTCGCGGCTTCTGGGATGGGTGGCATCGGCAAGACGGAGTTGGCGTTGCAGTATGCGCTGAAGCATTTGCGAGAGCAGACGTACCCCGGTGCTGTGTGCTGGCTGAATGCGCGGGAGGACTTGCGATCGCAGATTCTTTTGTTTGCTGAGAAGTATTTGAATTTAGCGATCGATCTCCAGTCTGTAGACGCGGCTTGGTGTTGGGCAAGGTTTCCGGTGGGAGACTGTCTGATAATTCTGGATGACGTGCAGAAGTGGACAGATATTGAGCCGTATTTGCCGCCCAACGAGCCGCGCTTCAAGCTGCTGCTGACGACGCGATTACAACTGCAAGAAGACTGGGTTCGATTGATTAATCTCGATCAACTACCGCCATTAGCCGCATTTCAATTGCTATATGAGATTGGTCTAAATGAATCGTTGACCCCAACAGATCAAGGGATCGCTGAGGATTTGTGTGAATGGTTGGGATATTTGCCATTAGGCATCAAACTAGTGGCAAAGTTTTTGAAGGTTGAACCGGATTTACCGCTGCAAGAGGTATTTCAGCAGTTGAGAGCGGAAAAGCTGAAGCAAGATTCGCTATTGCCGATTGAAGCAGTGTTTCAGTTGAGTTGGGAAAAACTTGCAATCGCTGAACAGCAGCTTTCAGCGATACTCAGCCTATTTGCGATCGCTGAAGTTGAGTGGAAATGGGTCGAGGAAGTGGTGCAGTTGTGTCGAACCGAGCCAGTGCAACCGGGGTGGTTGAAGCGGTTGCTGTCGCTGGGGAAACGATCGCAAGCGCCAGCGCAATGGTGTCTGTTGCTTGAGCCAAAGGTGTTAGAGCGAGGGCGAAGACGGCTAATTGAGTTAAGTCTGCTTCAGCGTGTAGGGAAAGGACTCCATCAACTGCATCCGCTGCTGCGCGAGTTTTTTGCGGCAAAGCGGGAGCAGATGGAGAGCGAAGAGGTAATGGTGCAGGCAGTTTATCAGGTCGTTCTTGCTGAAGCTCAAAGGAGTTTTGAGAAGCCAGAGCGATCGCTAATCGAAGAAACAACAGCGGTGATTCCTCACCTAGAGGAGGTCATCAAGATTACGCAAACATCAGGCTCAGAGATAGAGGTGGCATTGAGTTTAGCTTGGCTGGCATTCCTCTACGAGTTGCAGGGACGCTACTCGGAGGCAGAACCGCTCTATGTGCAAGCACTCGACATCCGGCAACGGCAGTTAGGCAGCGACCATCCCCATGTGGCAACCAGCCTGAACAATTTGGCAGGACTCTACCAGTCGCAGGGACGCTACTCGGAGGCAGAACCGCTCTATGTGCAAGCACTCGACATTAGTCAACGGCAGTTAGGCAACGACCATCCCGATGTGGCAACCAGCCTGAACGATTTGGCA
>NZ_JACJPG010000465.1 GCF_014695955.1 Leptolyngbya sp. FACHB-36
AGCGACCACGCAGCCAGCCGACCCAGCACCAATGACGATGTAATCATATTGAGTCATCCAATTCTCCTTGTTTGTCGTGTGAATCGATTGGTCTTGCTGTAAAAACTTTTGGGCGTTCAACGGTGTCTCGTGTTTTTGCATGTCCGATTGATCCAGACCTGCGCGCTAACTAACGCAGTGACTTGAACGCCGCGCGGATCTCTTCGGCGAAGACTTCCGGCTGTTCCCACGCCGCAAAGTGACCGCCCTTGTCAGCCTCATGGAAGTAGATCAGATTGCGATAAGCGCGCCGAGCCCACGTCTCTGGTGCTCGGTATATCTCTCCTGGAAATACTGTGATGGCTACTGGGAGCGAGATCTCGTCGGTTTTCTGCGCGATCGCGTTCAAGAGGCTGCTCTTGTTCTCCCAGTACAGCCGAGCTGACGAGACTGCGCTGTTCGTTAGCCAGTAGAGCGTGATGTCATCCAGCACCTCGTCTTTCGTCGGGGACTTTTCGGAATCGCTGCGGCTGCTTGTCCACTGCGCGAAACCTGGATGCCCGAGTAGCCACGCCGCAAGTCCGATCGGTGAGTCCGTTATGCCATACCCGATCGTCTGCGGCCGCGTGCCCATGATCACAGCATAAGCCCGTTCCTGCTTATTGAACGTGTCAAGTGAGTCGAACGCTGCCCGTTCCTTCTCGGATAGTCCTGCTGGTGCAGGTCCGCCGCTGGCGAGCACTGGGGCTACATCGGGCGGAATCGTTGCTGGCAAGTTGAGGTGGATGCCGAGTAAGCCTGCTGGTGCTTGACGCGCCATTGCACTGGTGATGGGAGACCCCCAGTCGCCGCCCTGAGCAACGTAGCGGGTGTACCCGAGGCGCTGCATTAGTTCCGCCCAGGCTTGCGCGATGCGATCGGGGTCCCAACCAGTGCCCGTCGGCTTACCGGAGAAGCCGTAGCCGGGAATTGACGGGATCACCAGGTCGAAGGCGTCCTCCGGACGACCCCCGTAAGCCGTCGGATCGGTCAGCGGTTCGATGATCTTTAGCTGTTCAATGACCGATCCGGGCCATCCATGCGTGACGAGCAACGGCAACGCGTTCGGATGTTTGGAGCGGACGTGGATAAAGTGAATGTCCAGGTCGTCGATGTTCGTGATGAACTGCGGTAGGGCATTCAGCTTTGCCTCAGCTTTCCGCCAGTCGTACTTCGTTCCCCAGTAGCGCACCAGCTCGCTCATTGTCGCCAGTTGCACGCCCTGTGACTGGTCGACGACAGTCTCCTTGTCAGGCCAGCGGGTTGCTGCAATGCGTCGGCGGAGGTCGTCGATCGCCTCCTGCGGAACACGAATGCGGAAGGGGCGGATGGCGTTGTCTGCGATCGCTTTGTCCACGACCTGAGCTTGTGCGATCGTCTGGGCGAATTGCTGCGCAAGTAGGCGAGTGGGCGGTGCCAGAAACACCGTTGCTACAAAAAGCGCGACGAGGAGCCGTGACAGGACAAGGGCAGCTGTGGTGCGGGCTTTGGGTTTGTAATGTAATTTTTTCAATTTGGTCATGGTGGTGTCTCTTTGCTGCAAATTGTTCGTCTCACGACTCAGGCCAAACACGATCAGTAACCGTCAACTTCAACGACAGCTTTGGCAAACTCCTGTGGCGCTTCTTGCGGCAGGTTGTGCCCGATGCCGCCTTTGATCGTGCGGTGCAAATATTTGCCCGAAAATTTCTTGCTGTAGGAACTGGGATCTGGATGTGGTGCGCCGTTGGCATCACTCTCCAGCGTGATGGTAGGCACAGTGATCATGGGGAATGTGGCGAGTCGCTTCTCAAACTCGTCATACTTGGACTCGCCTTCAGCTAGTCCGAGCCGCCAGCGGTAGTTATGGATCACAATGCTGACGTGATCTGGGTTGTTGAACGATGCTGCGCTGCGATCGAACGTCACGTCATCAAAGTTCCATTTCGGCGAGGCAAGCCGCCAGATCAGCTTGTTGAAATCGTGCCGATATTTTTCGTAGCCGAGCTTGCCGCGCTCCGTTGCAAAATAAAACTGGTACCACCATTCGAGTTCGGACTGCGGTGGCAGTGGCATCTTGTTGGCTTCACGGCTGCCGATCAAATAGCCACTTACGGAAACGAGCGCCTTGCAGCGATCGGGCCAGAGTGCCGCGAGGATGTTGGCGGTGCGCGCGCCCCAATCATAACCAGCAAGGATCGCCTTCTCGATCTTGAGCGCATCCATCAACGCGATAATATCGACCGCAAGCGCCGACTGCTGCCCATTGCGAACCGTTTCGTTGGAAAGAAAGCGCGTCGTGCCATAGCCGCGCAGATACGGGATGATCACCCGGTACCCCGCCGACGCCAACAACGGAGCGACATCGACATAGCTGTGAATGTCGTAGGGCCACCCATGCAGGAGGATGACTGGACGACCGTTTGCGGGACCCGCCTCAGCGTATCCGACGTTCAAGACACCAGCATCGATTTGCTTGAGTGAGCCGAACGACATGTTTGTTCCTGGCTTCATCATGGATGGAACTGCTGGTTTTGTTTTGCTCTGTGCGTTGGCAGAACCGAATCGTCCTAGCTGTGTAGTCGCAATAGTCGTGGCCGCAATGCTCAAAAAGCGGCGGCGTTGATGGTTGATTTTGTCGGACATTTTCTAATCCTGTTCGCCGATCGTTTGGGCATAGGTTTTGCCGTACGGGTAGAAGAGCTCTTTGCGGTCTTCCTGCCACGCCGCTTTCAGTGCGGGTGTGGTGATGTCCCAGTCCGGTCGGCATTTCTTGAGCACGGCGCGCAAGTCCTGGCGTAGCTCTTCGATAGTGGGACGCCCGAAGAACCAGTAGCCCATGTAGATCTTGTAAATGACCAGACCCGGCTCAAGGACGATCGTGTAGGGGATCATGGGATTGTGGAGCGGGTCCGTGTATTCGGCGATGTCGAGGTCTTTTTGGATTTTGCGTCCCGCGTCGGAGAGGAACGGCCAGTGAGCACCGACGCCGCTGCGATATTCATTCGTCTCGGTGATGTTGTCGGTGCTAATCGTGACCAATCGGCAATAGCCGACCTCAATCTCACGATGGAGTTGAACCAGCCCTTCAGCCTGTCGGCGATCCTTGGGGCAGTACCCTCCACGGCTGAGGACGAGAACCATCGGATGTTGTCCTTGCAGCTCAGAGAGCTTCCGGCGCTTCGCGGTGTGGTCGGGCAGTTCGTAGTCGGGGAAGACAACCCCTGGAACAATGTCAGAGCGCATATGAAATCCTCCTGAATAGTTTCATGCACGTTGCGAGCATTCTAGCGATCGATGACCGGGCGCACGGGCTTCGGCGAGTTTCAACAGGTTCTGGAGTCTGGAGTCCCAGGCAACCGTGAGCCTAGTGCGGGCAAATGAAATTCTTGAACCTTTGCCAGCGAGATCAGCCGCCAGCTGGGTGGCCGACGACCGCGTAGCTTCCGTTCCACCAGCCCGTGATGATCGCCGCGTACTCGTCAGCCGCGTCCTCCCAGGTGTAGTGCCCGGTGTCGAGGACGGCGAGCTTGCTCGCGGGCAGCCGTTCGTGAAGGAACTCCGCGTTGACCGGGGGCACGATCGGGTCCCGCCGACCGGCAATAATTAGCACCGGTGTCTGGATACTGGGCAGCAGCTCGCTCAGGACCGGCAGGTCTGCTGGGAAGCTGCGCACATAGCGCATCGACTCGACAAAGCGATCGCCCTCGTAAGCCGAGAGGTAGTCCTCGTGGGCAGTGTCCGAAGGAGTGTATCGCTCGATCTTCCTCATCGCCGCGGTGACCATCTGTCGCCCATCAATGCGGCGGTACGGATCGAGGTCAGGGGACTCGACAAACTCCTTCAGCACCCCGCCTAGCTGTAGCGGAACTGCTGCGCCCCCGCTCCCGACCACGAGACTACGCAACCGTCCCGGGTGGAGGGCTGCGGCGAAGAGCGCGGCACTAGTGCCGATGTCGGGACCGACGACGTGCGGCTGCTCCAGCCCAAATTCATCAGCAAGACGCACAACGAACTCGCCCATCGTGCGCGGAGACAGGAGCGCGTCGCGTCGCTCGGAGTGTCCGAAGCCCGGGAGATCCACTGCCACGAGGTGTGCGTGCTCAGCAAGCCGCGACCACGTTGACTCGAACGCGTACAGGCTCTCTGGCCATGGGCTGAGAAGGAGGGCGTGCACACCCCGCCCCGGATCCTCGCTCTCGGCATAGCGAATGGATAGCCCGTCGATGGTACGGAATCGCGGCTGGATAGACGTATGCAACGAGACGGTCATGGGTTCGTTTCGCCCGATCGCACCGCTATCAGATACCTGTCCGCTGTTTGGTTGCGTCACTCCTGATTGAGCCACGGTGTCCTCCTTTTAAGTAGTTTTGGATTTTTTGGGTTTGTGTGTGGTCGAGCTAACTAGAGTAGCGATCGAAACGCAGTACGAATCTCCTCAAGATCGGCACTACGAGCGACTGCCCCTCAAGCCGCGACTTGACTCCGCGTGAATTCAGCAGCGTGCAATTTCACGAAGTCGTACATGCTCGTCGGCGTTTTGCCGGTGAGCTTGAACAGGTCATCCGTCATGCGGTCATACCGCCCCTGCTGATGAAGTTCAGCCATCACCGCGAGGTGGTTGACGAGGTGCGTTGGCACCCCAAACTTGCGAAGCGTATCAACCCACCCGGAGAGCGGCACGTCACAATAGCGGATCGTGCGATCGAGTGCCTCGGAAAAGACGCGCGCATAGTGGTTCAGATCGGCTGATTCAAATCCGGTCAGATTGTAAACCTGACCAATGTGCGGGGCAGGGTCGTCGAGGATCACGGCAACGGCGCGCGCCACATCAACCGCCGAGATCGGTGAGGTCTTGCCATTACCTAACGGCAGCGCCAGTTCGTCGCTATCCCGGACGCCAGCAGCAGCGAGACGCAAGAAGAAGCTTTCCAGGAAGACCGTCGGTCGCACTGTGACGATCGGCAGCCCTGACCACGCCAATGCCTGTTCTGCAAGCCAGTGCAGCTTGTGCTGTGGGCTATCAGTCGTCTCGGTGATGCTCATCTGCGTCACCGTCATCTGCGACATGTTCACAAAAGCCTCAACGCCGTGATGGCGCGCTACGGCAGCCGTGTTGACCGTGGCTTCAAGATACGCTGGCGAAACCGACATGCTGAAATAGATGCGTGCAACCCCTGCGATCGCCCGGTGCATTGAGTCCAGATCGGTTAGATCGCCCTGCACAACCTCGGCTCCAAGCTGGCGCAGACCTTCAGCGCGTTCATCTTCTCGCCGAACCAAGGCACGCACCTGATGCCCCTTGTCGAGCAGCATTGCGGTGAGGTTGCGTCCGATCGCACCAATATCGCCTGCCGCCCCGGTCACGAGGATTGGGTTGTCATGTGAAGATTTCATCGTCATATCATTTACCTCTTAATTGCATTCAGATGGACCAGGAGGCGTTCGGAGTTTCGGGGGCACTAGCGACGAGAACAACGTTGCGACCCTCGCTGTCTGACTTGGCAGGTACTGGCTGGACGAATAGCGGGAGGCTCGTTTGTGTCCTCGGACTTAGCGCAGCGATCGGAAACCCGCTCTGAGTTCCTGAGCAAAAAGCATTGGCTGCTCCCAGGCTGCGAAGTGTCCGCCTTTGTCGAGCTGGTTATAATAAATGAGATTGGGATAAGCCCGCTCAGTCCAACTCCGCGGAGCCTGATAGGCCTCGCCGGGAAAGACGCTCACCGCCACTGGAATAGAGACGCCCTTGGCGTTCCAAAAGCCACCCTTATATTCCCAATAGAGACGAGACGCGGAGACTCCCGTGTTCGTCAGCCAATAGAGCGTGATGTTATCAAGGATCTCGTCGCGCGTCAGTTCGCCCGTGGTGCTTGTGGTTCGGTTCAGAGCCTCGAAGACTGCGGCGGCAGGCTGTCCGCCAGCATCATCGTGGTCGAGCAGCCAAGCAGCCAGCCCGACGGGCGAATCCGCAATTCCATACAACGTCTGCGGGCGCGATGCCATGTACTTGGCGTAGGCGACTCTTTGCTTCAGCGTTCTGTCCAGCTGCTCGTAGGCGCGCCTTTCCTCAGCCGACAGACCGGATGGAGGTGGGTCGCCAGCCACGAGCGCTTTGTCAACGTCGGCTGGAACTGTCCCAGGATAGTTGGTGTGGATGGCGAGCAATCCCGCGGGTGCCTGCACACCCATCAGGTCAACGACGAACGCACCCCAGTCGCCACCCTGAGCAACGTAGCGGGTGTAGCCCAGCCGCTTCATCAACACGTCCCAAGCCCGTGCCATGCGATCGACGCCCCAGCCAGTAGTGGTCGGTTTGCCGGAGAAGCCGTAGCCAGGCATCGACGGAATCACCAGATGGAACGCGTCCTCAGCTTTTCCGCCATGTGCTGTGGGATTGATCAATGGATCGATAATCTTTAGCTGCTCAATGATTGAGCCGGGCCATCCGTGCGTAACGATGAGCGGCAACGCGTTTTCGTGCTTCGATCGAACGTGAAGGAAATGAATGTCCAGACCGTCGATCGTGGTGATGAAGTGCGGCAAGCTGTTCAACTTTGTCTCGACCTTGCGCCAGTCGTAATCGGTTGCCCAGTAGCGCGCGAGTTTCTGCATCGTTGCAAGCGGTAGACCCTGCGACAGGTCAGTGACAGTCTCCTTTTCGGGCCATTGCGTTGCTGCGATGCGGCGACGGAGATTGACGAGTGCTTCTTCCGACATGTTGATGCGGAAGGGGCGAATTGCGCTAGAGTCGGTGGATTGCACGCTTCCAGGTTGAGTCGTGGTGGTCCCCTCTGGTTTTGTTTGGCTGGATTGGGCGTTGGCAGAACCGAATCGACCGAGCTGTGTAGTCGCAAGGGTCATGGCTGCAATGCCTAAGAAGCGACGGCGTTGATGGTTGATTTTGTCGGACATTGATCGTTCTCCGATTGGATTTAACTCAACTTGTTTTCATTGAGTTGGCTATTTGTTTCAAATGTGAGTATTGGTGTTGGTCTAGCCCAGAAAAAGCGGTTAGATTTTGAAGCTGCTGAATTCTGAGCAAATAGCCAACACCACGCACTCTTATCGCTCGTTGCGAAGGCGTATTTGTTTGCGTGATTAGCCGAACGTGAATGCAAACGCTTCCACCCCGGAATCTAGAAACTCGATCTCGAACGATCGATCGCGGATGGGGTGCGGCTGTCGAACCAGTTGGTACAACCGCTGTTCGGTAACGGTGCCTTCGCCTCGCTCATTGACATCAAGTCCGCGAGCCGCGACTGGCGGCTGTCCGTCTATGAGCACGCGAAACCGCACAGACATTCCTGGCTCAGCCGGACCCATGACGAGATGAAGGTCGCGGGCGTGGAAGCGGTACGCGATCCGTCCACCGGACTGATTTAGTACAATGGCTTGTCTTCCGATCGTCCAATTGCCCGAAAGTGCCCATTGATTACGTTTCAATTGCGCGGGGACGGTATATGAATGAGGTCTGTTCAACACCGCGCTGCCGGGAGAGGCAAAATTCTCCGTTCTTTCGTAACCGAGGTAGTTTTCAGGCGATTTCAGGCTGTTCCAATCGGCGGTAGCCTCAAAACCGCGAGCGTTGCCTTCGACCAGTTCTTGATCAACACGGTCAGTTCCGGACTCAGACAGGAGCTGTTGAATGACCCGTTCCGATTTCTCGTAATTGCCCTCGCCGAATTGGTGATGCCGAATGCGTCCTTGCGTATCTACAAAATAAAGGGCTGGCCAATAATGATTCCCGAACGCGCGCCACACGGCATAATCGTTATCCACGGCGATCGGATAGTCAATGCTCATGTCCGTCAAGGCTCGGCGGACATTATCGATAGTCTGCTCGAATTCAAACTCCGGGGTATGTATACCAATTACGACGAGTCCCTGATCCTGATATTTCTCAGCCCACGCGCGAACATACGGGAGTTGGCGCAGCCAATTGATGCAGGTATACGTCCAGAAGTTGATCAGCACGACTTTTCCACGCAGCTCATCAACGGTTAATGGCTGTGAATTGAGCCACGTAGTTGCGCCGGCAAGCGAAGGCAGTTCGCTGAATGTGGTAGCTCCGATCGCATTATCTGGAGAGAGCATAAACAACCTCCTCCATGTAACGGTCAGCAGCGGCGGCGGCCTCTTCTGAACTGCTGCCCTTCTGACGCGCACTCAGATAGGGCGCGTACCAGTCCCACCAGTTATGCTTGGCGTGCGTCTTCTCGTAGGGGTCGTGGTGCTCTGCCGTCTCGCGCAGAAGGGTTGCAAGGGTTGCAACGTCCACGTTTTGCGATGGCGTCGAGTCCCACAGACGACCAGGGAGCCGCGTTGTGATTTCCTGGAGCAGCCAGAGGTTCCCATCCGGGTCCTCGAACGAGGCAAAGGAGAAGTAGGAACGACCTTGTGGATCGCGCCCGGAAATGCGTGGATTCTCTACCGCATTGTTGAAGGGTCCGCCAGCGTAGTGGAAGATCTCGCTGACATTGACGCCACGATCGATCAAGTCTTTGCGGGCTGCGTCGAGGTCGTCCACAGCGAGAACCAGGTTTTGCGCTGAGCTAGAGTTATTTGGAGTGACTCCCTTGCCAAAGATGATCGAGGCTTCCGAGTTGGGCGGTGTCAGATGCACATTGCGGTAGTCACCCGCTGCGATGTCGATGTCGAGTCGCCAGCCGAGATTCTCGTAGAATGCCTTCGTGCGATCGACGTCGGAAACGCTGAACACCACAACTTCGAGTTTCATGTTTGGACTGTTTACGTGATTGCTACTCATCTTGTTCTCCTTTTGGTTGGTAAGTTTGCTGTTCAGATTGATTACGTTTCATTCTTCTGCGATCGGCCCATGCACACCACTCAAGTTCTTTGAGTTAAAACGCGACTTATACCAATTCGTAATTCGTAATTCGTAATTCGCAATTGCAGAAGCTTGAGTTTGCCTACGTTTTAGCGGTTTGATCTGTGGCTGAAATTTAGAGAATTGGTATTAATCGGGTGTCGTCGTTCCAGGTGTTGTTTTGTATATTGTCTTTCGCTCTTTCGGTTTGTGCATGGCTGCTGCACTGGGGGATCAAAAGGAGCGAGACGCCTGATACTGTTGGTTCCTTTTGATCCTTAATCGATCGATGTCTCATTACCGTCCGGGAAGCCGCACCCTGACCTCTTGGAGCACCCAACCATTGCCATCTGGGTCACTGAACGAGGCATAGGAAGCATAATCGCCACGCTTTGGATCGGGACCTGGTACTCGTCCCTCAGTCCCGGCATGGTGGAAGATCCCGCCAATGTCGTGAAATATCTCACTCACCTCAACACCCCGCTCAACGAGTTCAGCACGGGCTGCTTCGATATCGTAAACGATGAGATATAAGCCTTGAACTGAGCCTGGTTCGGCTAACGACACTCCTTTACCAAAGATAATTGAGGCTTGTGATCCAGGCGGGGTGAACTGCACGACTCGGAAGCCATTCTCGCCAGGAAAGTCAGCATCGAGTCGCCATCCCAATGTTTTGTAAAAGTCTTTGGCTCGATCGACATCGGCAACAGGTATCACCACAACTTCGAGTTTCATGGCTTGATTGGTTACTTGATTGCTACTCATCTTGTTCTCCTTTTGGTGGATTTGCTGTTCAGATGGATTACGTTTCATTCTTCTACGATCGCCCCATGCACACCACTCAAGTTCGTTGAGTTAAAACGCGACTTAAATGAGGGGCTCCTGGACTTGCAACCTGCAAGTGAATTGAGCTTTGGTGTGCCCTGAGGTGGGATGAATTGAACGGCTACCTCTCATCCATCCGATGTCCAATTCATCCCTTGAATCAGCGAGTGGAACGCTACTTAGTTTGAGTTGCCGTAGAAGTTAATGCGTCCATAGCCTAAGAACTGTCCTAGCCCGTTCTTTCCATCGGGATAAGCCGTCACACCAAACAGATAAACACCATTCCAGCTTGGATTTCTCTGTGCGGCAAGCGCGATCGTCACCGTGCTACCAGGCTGCACCGGTGGATCAAACACGATCGTTGCTTCACCGGGGTTAGCAGGCTGAGCACCACCGACGCTTGCCAAACGAATTTCAGGTCCATCTGCGAATCGTCTGCCGATGAAGGCTTTATGGTTGGCACCATTAAATTTGACCGTTTCTACGTTGGTTGCCTGTGCAATTGTGACTGCTTTCAAGGGTTGTCCAGCATCCTTGGGCACGGTTAGCGTGAACTCATAGGTGGAAGAGACACTTCCTCCGTTTGGGAAGGCAGCCGCCCGAACCAATTGTGGTGGATGGCTAAAAAAGGTTTGCCTAGCTGGATCAGTTGCGATGCTTTTTTGTGACTGTAAGTCAGGTGTTTGAGATTGAGGTGTTTGAGACTGGATTGCTTGAGATTGGGTAGTTTGGGGCTGGGTGGTTTGTAATCCCAGCTGTTGAAGGATGACTTCATACTTAGTTAAAGTACGGGATGCTAATGGCTGATTGGTGGTTCCAATCATACTTTTTTGTGGCTGGGACTGGATTGCTTGAGATTGAGTTGTTTGTGGCTGGGTGGTTTGTAATCCCAGCTGTTGAAGGATGACTTCATACTTAGTTAAAGTACGAGAGGCTGATGCCGGGGCGGCAGTAGCTGCGTGCTGCTGTGCAGATGCGGCAAGGATCGTCAAGGTTAGGCCGATGGTAAATTTGTGGAATTGCATGGTCAATCTCCTTAAGATGTAAATGAAGTAAAAGGGACACGACAAGACGAGATTCAATGAACTGAACTAGAGGGAATGCTCGAATTGCTGCTTGATCTCGAGCTGGCAAGTTGGCGCAAGCGATCGCTTACCCAGAGCTTCTTTGGGATGCTGCAAACGTAAGTTTCGTCAGTGATACTAAGCGTTTGAGCAACGCGGGATTTCTATTGCGATCAACGAAACTACTTCTTTCCGCGATCGGAAGTACTGCACAGGAGGAGCCATAAATCGCTGCAATTCAGGTTGATGGCTCGCTCTCTCTAAGTCACAGGCTACTAAGAAGGAATCGTTTTCCAGACGATGTCATTCACGGATTGGTCAAACGTGGCGCCATGGAAATCCTTGATTATTTGCAGCGATAATGGCGGCTATCAGTTGCTCAGCGTTCCAGCGATCGGTATATTGGATTCCATTGATAAACAGGGTTGGAGCAACCGTTACTCCACTCTGAATCCCGCTTTCAATGTCTTTATTGATGCGATCGATATGCACTCCCCCGGATAATTCTTGCAGAAATCCCCGAATGTTGAGTCCTAGATGATCGGCATACTCTACCAAATAGCCATCCCCTAACGCTTGTTGAAAATTGAACAACATCTCATGCATCTGCCAAAACTGATCTTGAGCGGCTTCTGCTGCTTCTGCCGCACGTTGAGCATGGGGATGGATTTGACGCTGTGGAAAATGCCGAAAGATAAAACATAGGTAATTCTCTCCTAAGGAAACACTAAGCTGCCGCTGAACGGCTTTAATCAACTTGTAAACGTCCGCACTTTGAGGGCATTGATAGTCTCCATACATCACTAGTATCACGGGGGCATCCAATCTACCTTCCATATGATCCTGTGCTGAACGTGGGACAGACCTGCGAGTATGGTCATGATTCACGGATCCCTCCGAGGGAAAATATGCTCCTCGCAACCAACCGTCTACAACCCTCTTTTTGCCATCGATATTCAGTAAACTGAGGTTCTGTAACTTAGTTGATTGGCGGCCTTTGTTAGCGTGAGTTCACTATATGCAATTGACTTTAGTTTGTCGCCTGCTCAGGGTTTGCAATTTTGCACCTTAGAAAGAGTGATTCATCAAGCACTCTCATGAGGGAAACCGATTTCAACTTAAGGTTGCACTTCAAGCTCAAACTTAAGTTGAATATCCCTCTTTCATCATTTAGGCAGAGCTAAATAGGAGACGAGGTAGCAACAGATCATGAACTACTGGACAATAAAACTGTTGCATCTGCGCAATCAATTGAGCAAATCCATGTCCTAATGATGGAATCTTAAACACTCTCACCATAAAGACTATCTGCCAGCACTAATTCAAATTGGAATCCCATTGCGCTCAACTCACAAATCATGGCAGCAGCAATTTGTGGTTTGGTGCGATATTCATCGCCA
>NZ_JACJPG010000466.1 GCF_014695955.1 Leptolyngbya sp. FACHB-36
CCTTCCCTAACCGATCGAACGTTTGAACTTGTCATTGAATCACTAAGGATTTAATACTGAATGCCAAATCAAAACGTACACACCCTTTTTCCGATTGCCGCCAACGTTACCAATCAGTCGGTTGCGCCAGATGACACCCTGGAGCTGGTGCGGACGATTGTCCAAGCCGCCGACGAGCGTAAAGGTGCTGATATGGCGCTGCTGCACGTGACTGAAGTGTCCACTCTTGCTGACTACTTTTTGATCGTCACAGGCTTTTCAAAAGTGCAGGTGCGGGCGATCGCTCGCTCAATTGAGGATCAGGTTGAAGAGACGTTTCAGCGCCGCCCAATTCATACCGAGGGGCAAACAGACGGCACCTGGATTTTGCAAGACTACGGCGATGTCATCGTCCACATCCAGCTACCGGAGGAGCGCGAGTTCTACAACCTGGAAGCCTTTTGGGGACACGCAAAGCGCTTAGAAACGGCTGAATTTGTGCAAGCGTAACGGGTGTTTGACAAACCGTTTTTTCTATTTGACGGGTGAAGTACAACGTACCTCACCCGTTATCGCGTTGAATGCCCAAAGAAAATAAACCGAGCACGTCTATTCAGTCGAAGTCCGCAACTGCACCGACACCAGCACGAGCGTAATTCCCAGCAGCAGTGTAGCGGCAGCCGCAGCATAGCCGAAATCAAACTGGGCAAAGGCTTGGTCGTAGATGTAGTAGACCAGCAGGTTTGTGGAGTTGAGCGGTCCGCCGCCCGTAATGACGTACACCTGCTCGAAGCTGCGAAGCGTGAAAATTGCGGTGGTGACAGCGGCAAAGACGATCGTCGATCGCAGTCCCGGCAGCGTAATGTACCGGAATTGCCGCCAGGGTCCCGCCCCGTCCAGTTCAGCGGCTTCGTAGCGGCTCTGAGGAATTGTCTGAAGCCCTGCCAAAAATACGACTAAATTGAAGCCCAACTGCTTCCAAATGCTTAGCAAGATGAGCACAAGCATTGCCCAGATTGGGCTGCTGAGCCAGGGAATCGGTGCTAAACCCAGCGCCATCAGCCCCGCGTTGACTGGACCATCGGTCTGAAACAGCCAGCGGAAACCCAATCCGACTGCCACCAGCGACGTGATCGAGGGCAGGAAATACGCCGATCGCAACACGCCCCGCAGCGCCAAACTCCGATTGAGCAGCACCGCAAGCCCTAGCGGAATCACAAGGCTCGGAATCACCGTTGCCACCGTGAAATACACCGTATTCCCCAGCACCTGCCAAAAATCTGGGCTGAGCAGCAGCCGCCAGTAGTTCCGCAAGCCGATCCACTGCGTTCCGGCTCTGGTAAAGCTGCCGGTTGTAAAGCTGAGGTAGAACAAATAGCCAATCGGGTACAGCACAAATAGCCCCAGCAAGACCAGCGCAGGCGCGAGAAAAAACCACGCCGCGACCAAGTCGCTGTCTAGAATTCGCGAGGCAGTATCAGAAGACGATTTCCGCATTGAGACATTGCAGGATGGCTGAAGCTATTCTACTTGGAGGCGCTGATAAGATGAGCTAGCTGTCGATTTTGACTATGAGTACTGATTCTGCAATGTCCAGTTTAATTTCACCAGACACCTCCGTTTCCCCACATCCAACGCTGAAGTTGGGGGTGATGGCGTCTGGAAGTGGCAGCAACTTCGAGGCGATCGCTCAAGCCATTGCGGATCGTCAACTCAACGCCCAGATTCAGGTGCTCATCTACAACAATCCGGGCGCAAAGGTTGCCGCTAGAGCTGATCGTTGGAGCGTGCCCTCGGTGCTGCTGGACCACCGCAACTTTTCCAGCCGCGAAGCGCTAGACGAGGCGATCGTTAGCACGCTTCAGCAGCGCGGCGTCGAGTGGGTGATTATGGCGGGCTGGATGCGAATCGTGACTCCGGTGCTGATTGCAGCATTCCGCGATCGCATCCTGAATATTCATCCCAGTCTGCTACCCAGCTTCAAAGGCAACCGCGCCGTCGAGCAAGCCCTTAAAGCCGGAGTGAAGATTGCAGGCTGCACGGTGCACCGGGTTGTGACCGAAGTGGACAGCGGCGAAATCATTATGCAGGCAGCCGTTCCCGTACTGCCGGACGACACACCAGAAAGGCTGCAAAACCGAATTCACGCGCAGGAGCATTGCATTTATCCACGCGCGATCGCACTAGCAGCGAGTCAAGTTTCGATCGACTAGGTGCCAGCCCCGCGAATCTCGTCCAGCTTGCTGCGAACGGCTTGAATATCCTGCCACATCAGCCACTTGGGGCTGCCCTTCTCCTTCGATTGATTTCGCAGCAGGTAGGCGGGGTGAAA
>NZ_JACJPG010000467.1 GCF_014695955.1 Leptolyngbya sp. FACHB-36
TTCGCCTTCTGTAGACGACGAGTAGCCGCCTGCCACAGGTGCCGTGGTTGCCCGTGTCCTCTGCTGAAGAACCAATCGAAGATTAGTCGTACTGTCAGACAGAATGCTACACGTGTTCACACTTGCAAACGAGATCGATCGGGAAATTGCGAAACAAATGGTCCATGTGTGGGTTTCTGGGTTACTCTGTTCCCCAGATGTTTTGTAGAAGCACCGTTGATTAATCGCGGTTCATCCGAATTGGGCATGGGGTTGAGGAATGAGTCATTCGAGTGCGCTGTATCGACCGTCCATTCTAGAGCTAGCGCGGGCGGGGAACCTTCGAGCGATCGCCTACTGGATGAATAGCCTCTTAGGACCCCACGGACTCGTCATCCGCATTCAACCGACACGCTCCGGACGGCTGCATTTTTTGGTGGATTTTACCCAGTCTCGATCGCGGGAGCATCCGCTTCGACTGCAAAAGCAGCTTGTGCGGTTTATCTGCTACCGATTGTGGACGTTGAACTCCGAGTCGATTCGAGATGTTCGAATTGTGGCAAGGATCGCGGGAAACTCGACGCCGCTCTGGCAGCAGTCTGTCCGCATTATTACTCCAGCTAACCGCCGTACGCGGCGTCAGTCTCGAGCGCACTTACTGACCCAGCAGACAGCATCCTGGTTTTGGTTTCAGGTGCTGCGATCGCTGGTGATCAGCCGACTAGCGGTGGCTGGCTTTTTCTTGTGCTACTGGATGCTGCACTGGGAGTTGACTCACAATCGCGCGATCAACCAGCCTACAGCGGCAGTGAGTCCAGCGGCGATCGCTTCAGCAGATTTGGCTCAGTCCTCTAACAAAGCGCAACTCCGTGCTGCTATGCAGGACAGCTCACAGGCGCTCCTTACCGTGCCAGAATCCTTTCAAGGACAGGTTGTGCGGGAAGCCCAGTCTATAGGGTCAGAGAAGCTTGTGGCGCTGACGTTTGACGATGGTCCCTGGACTGAGACAACGGAGCAAGTCTTGGACATTTTGCGGCAAAACAACATTAAAGCCACGTTCTATTGGGTGGGATTGCAAGTTCAGAAGAACCCGGATATTGCTCGAAAAGTGGTTGCACAGGGGCACGCGATCGGAAACCATACCTGGCGGCACGTTCTGGAAAACGTCGATGAACTCACCGCTGCGGAAGAAATCAACAACACCGCGAAGCTGATCTACGATACGACTGGACTGCGGACCAGCTTGTTTCGCCCACCGGGTGGCAACCTGAAGGGGAGTCTAGCATCGTTTGCCCAGCAGCAGAAGTACGCTGTAACGCTGTGGTCTGTCGAATCTGACGACTACTACGTCTCCGCGCCCATCATTGTTGACAACGTACTGAGTGCTGTACAACCAGGCAGCATTGTACTGATGCATGACGGCGGCGGCGATCGCCGCGCCACAGTGCAAGCGCTTCCCCAAGTCATCTCGACGCTGCAACGACGCGGCTACAAGTTCGTTACCGTGCCGCAACTGCTAGCCGCGCAGGCGCAATCATCAATAACAGCGCAAATAAAACCGTGATCAGGTCTTAACGGTCGATCGACTACCCCTGATCCCGCGTCAGATTTTTCCGTCTAGAACCTGCGGTAAGGTCAAGGTAAAGCAGGTTTCGCAGCATTGCACATCACTTGTGGGACAGCTCGATGCAGCGATCACGCCATTGAGGTGTTGCACGAGGCATTTGACCAGCGCCAGTCCCAGTCCTGTTCCCTGAACCGCATTCTGCGTTGCTCCTTGGGCGCGGCGGAACTTGTCAAAGATATAGGGCAGTTCGTCGGGTGCAATGCCCGGTCCCGTATTACTGAGGGTCAACACAACTTCGTGCGTCGCTTGCTCAATTGGGTGAACCACCTTTAGAGCGATACGGGTGTTGGGGTCTGAGTACTTTCCTGCATTGGTCAGTAATTCCAGCAAAACGCGGTTAAGACTGCCACGATCGCTTCGCAGTCTTAGCGGTTGCGACGGTAAATCCAGCACTAGTGATAGCCCTTTGGCAGCCCATTTTTGGGAGAATGTCGCCGCTAAATCTTCAATCAGCGCTTTAAGATCCAATTCTTCGAGCTGAAGCTGTACCTGTTTCGATTCCAGTTCTTGCAGCGCTAGCAGGTCATTGATTAAGTTTGTCTCTTGAGCACACTGCTGCTCAAGAATGTCAAGGTAGCGAGCGCTGCGATCGTCCGATAGCCCTGTTTGCCGCAGCATGCGAATTGCCATTGTCATGCTGGTTAAGGGCGTTCGCAGTTCGTGGTTGAC
>NZ_JACJPG010000468.1 GCF_014695955.1 Leptolyngbya sp. FACHB-36
ACGGCGGCGAGTCCAATGCTGAGCATGCTCAGCACGATCGCAGTTGCCTGCGGCGGCAGCGTACTGAGCGCAGGTGCGATCGTGCTGACCTCAATTAAGCCGCTCCACGATTGCAGCGTCGTCATCACCATTACATAACCCGCACAAGTTACCAGCATCCACAGCCAGTCAGGCACATAGCGCCGCAGCACAATCCATTGAGTTGCCCCGACAATCAATCCAGCCACCAAGCCGTTGACGAACGTTCCTAGCAGTCCTTGAGGTTGCCACACGATCGTGAACGGCGGCTGTTGCAGCGATTGCAGCACGAACCCGACTAGAAACCAACCCAGTCCCGTCGCAACCATGAACAGCACCGTAAACCTAAGCCGCTGAAACGGAGGAATCAGAAACCGCTGGGAGGTGCTGAGAGGCATCGACTCGGACAGTGGCAGAGAAGTGGAGAGCAGCATGGGAGGAATGGAGAGACTGATTAAGCACGCACTGTACACTATTCGTCGGCAGACCAGCAGATTTACGTCAAAATTTTTCGGGGATCAGGGGACTGCTTCAAGTGTGTTTACAAAGGAACCGCCAGAATGGGAAGCCAGGAGCCACAACAGGCTAAAGCGAAGCAGCGATCGACGCTGCTTCGAGATCGGCAGGCGCTTTCGGAAGCGGAGTGGCGAGACAGGAGCGATCGCCTCTGTGCCCATCTGCAAACGGCATCGATCGTTCAGCAGGCGCAAACGATTCTTGCCTACTTCAGTGTCCGCCGAGAGCCGGATCTGAGTTCTCTATTCACCCTGCCGAAAACGTGGGGCTTTCCTCGCTGTGTTGACACGTCGCTGGTGTGGCATCGTTGGTCGCCGGATGAACCGCTGCAAGCAGGTGCGTACGGGATTTTGGAGCCGCATCCTGATTCACCCCTGCTGAACGCCCGCGAGGTCGATTTACTGCTGGTTCCGGCAGTGGCGTGCGATCGCGTGGGATACCGTCTGGGATACGGCGGTGGCTTTTACGATCGCCTGCTCAGTTCCCCAGAGTGGACGAGCAAACCGACGATCGGCATTGTCTTTGAGTTTGCCTACCTGCCAAGCTTACAGATCGATGCGTGGGACATTCCTCTAACAGCCGTATGTACAGAATCGGGACTGTACCCAATTCCAGGTTCCAGAATCTTCTAGAGCGTGGGCATTCTGAGGAAGTCCTCGTTCCACAGGGTGTATGGTTTCTCGTCCCGTCGATTCCGCTGCCAGTGATCCCCTCCGCGCTCAGCTTCAGCGCGTTTGGGGCTATGACGATTTTCGGTCGCCTCAGAGGGAGGTCGTTCGCTGTTTGCTAGCGCAGCGAGACGCGATCGTGGTGATGCCGACGGGCGGGGGCAAATCCATTTGCTTTCAACTGCCTGCCCTGCTGCAACCGGGGCTGACTTTGGTGGTGTCGCCGCTGGTCGCCCTAATGGAAAACCAGGTGCAGGAACTACGCCAGCGGCGCCTACCCGCCGCTCTGCTGCACAGTGAGCTTCCCCGCTGGCAGCGTAAGCAAACCCTGCAAGCCTTAGAGCAGAATCGATTGCGGCTGCTGTATTTGTCACCAGAAACGCTGTTGAGCGTGCCCGTGTGGGAGCGTCTGTGTCAGCCAGCCGTGATGCTGAGCGGGTTGGTCATTGATGAGGCACACTGCTTGACCCAGTGGGGTGAGAGTTTTCGTCCGGCTTACTACCGTTTGGGCGCCGTGCGTCCAGCGCTACTGCAGCACAAGCCCGCCGGAAGCCGTCTTGCGATCGCCGCCTTCACTGCCACCGCTGATCCCACCACACAAGCCACTCTGCAACGGGTGCTGCACCTCGATCAACCAGAACACTTTCGCCTCAGTCCTTACCGATCGAATCTGCGCCTGCAGATGCAGACAGTCTGGACACCGAGAGGACGACAGCAGCAGTTGCTGAAATTTATTCAAGCTCAAGGTCGGCAAGCAGGACTGGTATACGTGCGCTCTCGTCGGGACAGCGAAGGCTTGGCAGAGTGGCTGACTCAGCAAGGCAATACGACTGCCGCCTACCACGCTGGATTAAGTGCGGAGGAGCGTCGCGCGATCGAGCAGTCCTGGCTAAACGGAGCGCTCCCATTTGTCGTTTGCACCTGCGCATTCGGTATGGGGATCAACCACCCAACAGTCCGCTGGATTGCACATTTCCATGCGCCGCTGCTGCTGTCTGAGTACGTGCAGGAAATTGGGCGAGCCGGACGCGACGGCAAACCCGCAACGGCGCTAATTCTAGCCAGTGAGCCTACTGGGCTGTTGGACCCACAGGACAAGCAGCGACGGCAGTTTTTTGAGCAGCAGTCCAGTAAGCAGGCGCGATCGGCGCAGCACCTGCTCAAAAAACTGCCCGCTCATGGCGACGTTGCCTCTGTCAGTCGCCAATTTCCCGACGGCGGACTGGCGCTGTCTTGGCTGCACGCGGTCGATCGCTTGGACTGGCAGGACCCATTTCACTACACGCTGCGGTCCTCTAGTAGCCCTGCCTCACTGCAATCGAATATTGACGCTGCCCAGCAGATGGTGCAATACCTCTACACTCGTGGCTGTCGCTGGAAATTTCTGCTCGAAGCCTTCGGATTTCCTCAGAAAGCCGACTTTCGCTGTGGACACTGCAATCAATGCAACAGCTAGTAATGCGTCAAAACGAAAGAGAACTAACGCATTGCCCCTTGTATTTCTAGGGCAGCGAGGAGGACCCGTGTTTCCATGCACTCTACCGAAATTTAGCTAGGCGTTGATATCACGCTGATATTGCATTGGCACGGCGCTTTTGGCGCAACCCCTGCAAGCCTCGCGCTACTTCTCCGTCAGTGTCCAAGAGCCATCCCACTCGTCGGGTGGTGGATTTTGCAGCCAGTATTGGCAGCGCTCAAGGTGCAGCAGCGCGGATTTATCGTGGCTGTCAATTTCTTCCACGATCGTGGCGAACTCATTCATGGCGAATCGGAATTTACGATTGAGATAAAACTCGCGCCCTTTCTGGTAAAGGTCGATCGTGCGCTGTTTATCTTCAGGAATGGGATCAAGTGCGAGACCCACTAGCTCATAAATTGCGACGGGTCTATTTTTGCCCTTCACTTTGATGTAGTCCAACTCGCGCGCTTGGACGCGATCGCGGCAGGGTTCGTAGGTATTCTCGCTAATAATAATGTCGGTGCCATAGAGCTTACTGGCGCTCTCCAGTCGAGAGCCGAGGTTGACGCCGTCACCGATCGCTGTAAACTCCATCCGCTTACTGGAGCCAATGTTGCCGCTGATCACCACATCTGAGTTGATCCCAATGCCAATTTTGATCGCGTCTTGGTTGTGGCGCAGCCGCTCAGCATTAAACTCCATCAGACGGGCACGCATATCCACCGCCGTCTGCACCGCCATCCATTCATGGTCTTGCAGCGGCAGCGGCGACCCAAACACCGCCATGATTGCATCACCGATGTATTTGTCCAGGGTGCCTTTGTGCTGGAACACCGCGTCCACCATCGACTCGAAGTATTTGTTCAGCATGTCCACCACCTCTTCAGCCGTGAGGCTCTCGGTAATTGTGGTGTAGCTGCGAATGTCAGAGAACAGCACGGAAACCTCTTTACGATCGCCACCCATCTTTGCCGCGTCGGGGTTTTCCAAGAGCTGCTCTGCCAACTCCTGCGTCATATAGCGATACATTGTGCTCTTGAGCCGCTTTTCATCGCTGATGTCTTCCATCACCACCAGCGCACCAGAGACCTTGCTGCGATCGTTGGCGTCGGCGATCGTGTTTACCGACAGGTTAATGCTGTGCTGCTCCTCTCCACGCGCAGGCTGGAGCGTTTGGTCTGGGTAGTATTGGCTGCGGCTCTTGTCATCGCGAGCTTCCAAGGCGCTGCGGAACCAGCGGGAGAAGTCGCCTTTTTCCAACGTCACCAGTTCTGATACAGGCGTGCCTTCCAGGGAATCGTCTTCATGCAAGCCCAGCAGCTTCTTGGCGCTTTCATTGGCAGCGATGATGTTTCCTGCCTTATCCGTCGAGATGACGCCGTTGGTGAGCGATCGCAGAATATCGCGCTGCATCTGCTCTTGCTGCTTCACCGTCTCAAACAATTTGGCATTCTGTAGAGCGACACCCGCCTGAATGTTGAACGTTTCCATAAATTCCTGATCACTGCGGTTAAAGCTGGCTTTCCAGCATTCTGGCGCCTGCGGGTAAATCGCGGGATCGTAAGGCGGGTAGTCGCCCTGCTTTTTCTTGTTGACCAGTTGGGTCACACCAATTAGCTCCCCATCGGCGTTGAACACGGGCATACACAGCATGCTGCACGTGCGGTAGCCTGTTTTCTGGTCGGTGGCTTTGGCGGTTTCGGCGTTGGGATGGTTGTACAAATCAAATGGGATCAGCAGGGGTTCTCCAGTCATAGCAACCTGTCCGGCAAATGAGCCGAAGCCCATTGGAATGCGGATTTCTTGCTGCGAGGTGCCGATCGGCAGCTTCGTCCACAGTTGATTGCGCTCTCGATCAATCAGCCATAGCGTGCTGCGATCGGCGTTCATTAACTGCTTCGCCTCGTCCATCACCTTTTTCAGCGTGTCTTCTAAGTCAAGGCTGCTTTGGCTTAAGGACTGGGTCGCCTTAATCAGGGCGTTGGCGGCACGCTGGCGTTGAGTAGCGGCGTAGAACGATCGAGACGATTCCAGAATCAGGCGAATCGATGGAGTAAATTCCCGAAAGACTTGTTCATCGTGCTCGGTAAAGCCGCCGAGATCAATGCGCTGGTCGAGGGGAGCACTGCGATCGACGTGTTTTTGCACCTTGTTGATTAGCTGGATCACAGCGACCAGATTGCCGTCGTCATTCAACAGCGGCAGCGCCAGCATTGTGTAGGTGCGGTAGCCCGTGTTCTTAAACTGAATTTTTGCTTGAACAGAGCGGGGATCATCAAAAAAATCGAACGGGATGTTAACCACACGCTTAAGGGTTGCGACCTCACCCGCGATCCCCGTACTCTTGGGTACCCGAATTTCGACGGTGCCGCCGCCCTCTCTGGCAACGGTTGTGTGGAGCTCGTCTTTCTCTTCGTCCACCAGAAAAATTGTCGTGCGATCGGCGCTCAGCAACTCTCCCGTCTTGGCGGTAATGGAGCTAAGCATTTCCTCCAGGATCGTGTCAAACCCCTGCATCTCTAGCATGGAGAGGGTCTGGTTCACAATGCGGAGCCTCTGCTCCACCTCGTCAACGACTTCTTTGAACTTTTCCTGGGTCAGCGGTGCCAGAAACGACGAGAAGTTTCGCCCTGTGGTCGCCAAGGCGCTGCTAGTGGAGTGGCTAAACGAGTGTTTGGGAGAGTAATCGCTGCTGGGACGCCCTTCGACAACTAGATCGCTAGCAATGACCTCATCCGACGTTGAAAGTACTTTCGATTCATGCTGAACGACGACATCGATGATCTCATCCTGGGTGTGGTCGGGCAGATGCTGCATTGAAGGGGTCATAAGACGCTGAGGAACGAGGAGTGACGACTTGCAGGATGGACAGCCTAAACGGTCCATTGGATTGGCACCTTGAAGCGGTAACCGCTGCCTCCGAAGAATCGATTAGGCGACGGCAATCACCATCAAGCGCTCCGAACCTGAGATGATTTTGACACTGTGACCTAAAGGATGTGTACCAATGCTTACCATTATTTGCAGGTCAGGTCAGCTTTGCGATTAGAATGCCCACTTCACCGGGATTCTGTACGGTAGCTAAAAATTCCCCTATATCTTGGCAGGCTTTTTCTCCCAGCTCCTCACACTTTCTGGGCATCACCCCAGTAAAGTTGTCATTGCTTCCAATAAACACAGATTGTGCCGTCTTGCCTTCCCAGGTAGCCAAAGAGTCCGTTTCCCACCCTGTCACCTATTAAGGGCGATAACGACGACTAATTTTCGATGTCTAAACTTGAGAATCTCACGTTTTTCTTCACACATCCATACCTTTCTTAATCTTTAATAAAGACTTTTTCCAAAGAGGGGATGCACCACCGTAAGAAAAACTGCACTTATTGGTTGGAATGTAAACCGTAATAGACTTATTTTAGGTACAAATCATCACCACGAAACCGCTAATTGGCTGAACCTTAACGGTGGGTACTTGGGAGAACTCGATCGCACCCCTGACCCGTTCAAAGCATCAGCGCCTCAACTGACACAGCGTTTTTAACTGCCGCAATTCTTCTGGCTGTACGTCGCGCCACTGTCCAGGTTTTAAACCTACCAAACTCAGATGCGCGATGTTGACGCGTACAAGTCGCAGGGTCGGAAACCCTACTGCTGCGGTCATTCGGCGGACTTGGCGATTGCGTCCCTCCGTCAGCGTCATCTCTAGCCACGCAGTCGGAACGGATTTGCGGAAGCGGATCGGCGGGTCACGCGGTGGCAGCGGCGGTTCCTGGGAGAGCACCTGCACGATCGCCGGACGAGTACGGTAGTCTTGAATCGTAACGCCTTGGCGAAGGTGCTTCAGGGCGGAGTCATCGGGGATGCGCTCAACTTGGACCCAGTACGTGCGGGGATGTTGAAATTGGCGATCGCTTAATCGGTGCTGAAGCACGCCATCGTCGGTGAGCAGCAGCAGTCCTTCGCTGTCCTGGTCTAGTCGTCCAACGGCGTACACGTCTGGAACGGGAATGTAGTCTTTGAGAGTGCGACGTGGCGCAGCCGACGGGCTGTCGTCGGTAAACTGGCACAGAACGTCGTAGGGCTTGTAGAACAGCAAGTAGCGGTGGGAACTCTGGAGGGAGCGACGCGGCATCGACAGCGTTAAATAGCACAGAATTTTAGTGTAGCGACAGGGCGGACCTATGACGGAGAAGCGGTGGACTGGGTACAAACAGGCGATCGCCAAACTAGCCGCTGTAATGGTGACGATCGCGGTGATCGGCTGCCTCACCGTTCATGACTACGGCGTGTCGTGGGATGAACTCTACGGCACAAATTCCGTGTGGTGGAATCTGAACAGGATTACGCGGAATGAGCCGATTCCCGGAATTTTTGAATACGACGGGACCGTGTTCAACGTCGCGACGGAAACGGTGTTTCAGGTACAGAAAAAAGTCGGGAAACTGCTGTCTGGCTCGCAGGAGCGATCAGAGCGCTTACTGTCTCGCCAGCGATTTGAATCCAAACACGCCATGACGTTTCTGACGGCGCTGCTGCTGTATCTGCTGGTGGCGGTCATCGTTGGGCTGCTGTGCGGTGCGGAGTTTGCCTGGCTGGGTCCAGTCACGCTGGCGCTGTTTCCCAGAGTGTGGGGACACGGCTTCTTCAACTTTAAGGACATTCCGTTTGCGGCGCTGTTCACGCTTTGCACGCTGATCGGTGCCTACTGGGTTGCTCAGTGGACGACTAACCCTGCATCGCCGAACCATGCCTCGTCGAACCATGCGCCAGAGGCGCCGCGCAAACGCTTTCCAATCGGACGCGATCGAGCGACGCTGGCCGCGATCGGCTATGGCGTTTGTGTTGGACTGCTGACTGGAGTCCGCGCCGCCGGATTGGTGGTGATTGGGCTGCCGCTGCTGGCGTATTGTTTGATGCAGGTGAGTCAGCGAAAGGCGATTCGTCTAGCAGATGTTCTGATCAACTTCATTCCGGCTGTACTGACGACGTTTATCGTTGCCACAGTTTGCTATCCGTCGTCGTGGTCAAATCCGATCGTGTGGTTCTACCGAGCGCTGACGGTGCTGTCGAATTACGGCTGGGATGGAAAGGTGCTGTTCAATGGCGAGTTTTTTGAGCCGCGATCGCTGCCCTGGGCTTACGTTCCAACCTGGATTGGCATCAGCGTGCCCGTGATTTTTCAGGTGGCGTTTGTGCTGGGGTTGGTCATTCTGATGCAGAAGTATCGCCGCTTCTCGCCGCTTCAGCAAGCCTGTATCGTGCTGCTGCTGCTGCAAATTTTTCTGCTGCCGACGCTGGCAGTGGTGCGTCGATCGGTGATTTATGGAGAAATCCGGCACTTTCTGTTCATCATGCCAGGAATCGCCGCAATCGCCGCTGCCGCGTTTATCTGGACTTATCAAGCGCTGCCGAAGCCGTCTCTGAAATGGGCGTCCTTAGGATTTTTGGCGGTCGTGCTCCTTAGCCTTGGGGTGGAGATGGCAGCGCTGCATCCCTACGAGTACCTGTACTTCAATCGAGTGTCGGGAGGTTTGCCTGCGGCGAACCAGCGCTTCGAGACAGACTACTGGGGGCTGAGTCTGCGGCAGGGAATGGAGTGGATCAATCAGCACGATCGTCATCCCGTTCTGGTCGGCGGTCCGCTCCACTCGGCAGAGGTGTTTGCGGATGAGGATGTGGCGCTGCGATCGTTTGCGGAGCGAAAGCTGCCACCCAACTTAAAGAAGCCGTTTTACTATCTGTCGATGTACGGCGGCAATCGCCAGTTTCAGAGCTACTTTCAGGAGTGCCCTACGCTGTATCAGGTCACACGGCAGGAGGTGCCGCTGGCGATCGTTCGGCGGTGTGAGTAGGGGCAGTTAATTGCTCCTCATTCGCTCTCGTCGTCTACCTCACGTAGCTGGCACCTGAGCGCCTTGCACAAGGACCTTTCCTGAACTTGCACTAGGGAGCCACTTAGTTGATCCGGGCGCGGAAGCGAACAAACCCAACATTGCTGCCAGGTGTGCTGGGCACATCACCCAAATCGAAGATCACCGCGCCATCTCGATTTGTCTGGTCTGGGCAGGAGTTGCCAGCGGGCAGAGGTGCCAGCGGTGAAAACGGCGTACCGCCCGGAAGCGGGGTTCCGGTGCCACGTTGGATTTGGCTGCTGTTGGGAATTAGGGAGGTTCCGGGTGGAACCGGATCGCACACGCTGGTACCCAGCACAGGTTGTCTACCGTCCGACAGGAAGTAAATCGTGTACTCGACCTCATCCCCACTGCGGAGTGGGTCCGCAGGACCAATACGCGGAACGCCCACGGGTGATAGGGACGACCAGCCAGCGGCAGTATCGTTGGTGTTGCCAGGATCATCCACAAACTGGCTGAACGTTGTCGGCACGCCATTGCGAGTGACGGCAGTAATTCGCTTCACGAGGCGCAAGTTCGGCGCTCCAACTCTTGCCGTGTCCCGGTTGTTGTTGGTATTCGGGTCAGGCTGATCGGCAGCCGTAATCTCTGCCGTATTCAGCAGCGGGTTGAAGGAGCCAGGGGAAGCACCAGCGCCAGCGTTGAGGGTAGCGGCGATTTGCAGCGTCACGCTGGCGCCATTGGCGATCGACGGTACAGTCCACACACCTGTTGCTGAATCGAAGGTGCCAACGCTGGGTGTAGCGGAGACAAAGACGAGTCCAGCAGGCAGAACATCGCTGACCGTGACGTTGGTGGCGGTAGCGGGACCGTCGTTCGTAAGAGCGATCGTATAGGTGACCGTATCACCTTCGTTGGCACCCGGATTGTCTACCGTCTTTGTCAATCGCAGATCCGCGTTGCCTGCGTCAACAATATTAAATGGGGTCAGCGCAGGCGGGCTGGGATAGTAAGTCCACAAGTCCAGTCCCTTCTGGTCGCCAAAGCCGCGACTGCCCGACCCAACAAAGCGGCGCTGCTGGCTGAATGTGTCGAAACCCGTGAGCAAATTGCTATTAGGGGGATTGGGAGGGGTGTTGGCGTTGGACGGCAACGCCTCGTTAATGGTTCCGACAACGTTACCATTCGCCGTGCGGTAGCCGCGATCGTCGTAAAAGCCAGCCGTGCAGCGTCCCGTAACCGATCCACGCAGGCAATTGGGTCCCGGTGGGTTCACCAATTCGTAAAAGGGGCTTCCGTTCGGGCTACTTTCCACATCCAGCAGTGGAAAGTGGTACTCACCAGCACGAATCACAATGCGGGCTTGGTAGTTGCTGCCCACGGGAAAGGCGGTGCCACTATTGTCTAACCCGTCCCAGTTAACCGTGGTGGCTCCGGCAGTCTGGATACCCCGAAGCACACGGTTTTGCGGATTCGTCGGGTCAAAATTGCTGCCGTCGCGGCTGAGGATGAGTTCATATACGTGTTGAACATTCGCCTGGTAGGTAAAGGTGCCGCCCTGACCCACCGTGGAGTTATTGGCTCCTGCACTGCCACTGAAACTGAAACTGCCAGAAATCACCACAGGCTCTTGAGGCGTTGGGATGCCGAGAGCGCTAATGACGGCTGAATCGGGGTTGTTGAAGAATAGCGGAAATTCTGGTCGCGCGATCGAGACACCGCCCTGAATGGCAGTTAGCTGGTTGGGATCGTCCGCATCTGCTGCTGCAACGATGTCTCGGTTGAGCGGACTCCGCTGATCGGTGTTGAGAAAGCCTTGACGGTTGCCGTAGACAACAAAGCCGTTCGGGTCAATGCCATTGAGCTGGGTCCGGTAGATGAAGCCGTCGATCGTCAGCGTGAAGAGCGTGGACTCGTTAGGAAGCGGGCGATCGTTGTTTCCAGTAAACAGCGTCAAATAGTAGGTAAACAGGCGCCCAGTAATATCAACAGGAGTGGTCAGGCTGCTGCGCACAGTCACGTCCCACGCCGCGACGCTGGTATCCTGCTCCTGGTCATTTTGCAGCGGGCTAATGGCTCCAGTGGGCGGCGTGACGTCTGGGCGATCGACATTATCCCCGGCGGGTCCCAGGACAACGACCGTATAAATGCCATCTTGAGGAGCCTGGTAGTAGCACGGAACGTATCCTGTTCCCGCGCCCGGAGTGCCATTAGCCGGGTTGGTAATCGTTCGAGGTCCTGCCAATTCTTGAGTCCGATCGCCAATAAACCCGATGTCGTCGTTTCCGGTGGTGGTGCGCTGACCCACACAGCTATACGAAGAAGTCGCCGGAATCTGTTCGTTACCGACAATGCTAGAGGGATCTCCAAGAGTGGGTGACGACACCAAACCGGGGTTGTAGACGAGAATATCGCCCGCGTTAACCCCCATTGCGCTAGACCCTAGCAGGATAAATTCGCCCTGGCGAGCGTAGACACGCAGCAGTGTGCGGCGGCGCAGTAAGTTGACATATTGGACCGATCGCCACTCCAGGTTTGCCCGGAAACCATTGCTCGACTGAAACAGATTGCGGCTGCCTTCTGCCTGAGCTGGAGCGATCGTTCCGATCCCCACGCCTGCGGCGACCAGTCCTGCCACAATGCCTTTAAAAAAGTTGGGACGACCTGTGTCAGCCGCTCTGCGCTGCTGTTTAGCCGTTAAATCGTTAGAGTTTCTCTTAACAAGCATTTGAAGTTGTGAATGCACCGTTCCGCGCCTCTTCCCTGAAGGAACTCATCTTGAGCATAAATTCGTAACTCGTGCACCCTGTTGAGAACAGCACTCGACGATCGCCGAGGCATTCTCTATTAAAAAGTTTCCACGAAATAGTCATTGACTACCCATTGCAAGCACTAGTTGACTCGAACCCGGAACCGGACAAAGCCAAAATTGCTGCCCGATGCCCCTGAAAGATCACCCAGATTAAAAATGACGGCACCGTTCGGATTGGACTGGTTGGGACAGGAGTTGCCGCTAGGTAAGGGGGCTAGCGGTGAGAAGACAGTCCCTCCTGCGGTGGGAGCGCCAGTGGCAGTTTGGACTTGCGCCGTGTTGGCAATCAGGCTGGTTCCCTGGGGAATGGGGTCGCACAGGCTGACGCCGATCGCGGACGTGCCACCGCTGACTAGGTAGTAAACGGTGTAAGCCACCTCATCTCCGCTTTGTA